>CANQTO010000098.1 GCA_947626785.1 uncultured Oscillospiraceae bacterium | reverse complement strand
CCATTTTGCAGAAGTGAACATCCGGTCCTTGCCCCTTTTTTACCCCCTTTTTTGCGGGTTCACTTTTGCAATCTAGGACCCTCATGTCCGCATTATAACAGCGCCGCTGTCCCATAAACCACCCAGCTATATAAACTTACAAAATGTCGCTCCCGGCGTTCATGCCGGGAGCGACGTCACTTATCCCTTTTTGTCCCCCTCGTCAGCCGGAGGGTCTGTTTGTTTCAGGCTGGATCCTGACACATGAATAAGCATCATCCCCGGTCGGCGCGGCGCGCTCACAGCATCGTGTCGTCCCGCAGCACTTCGGCCAGATCGATGCGGCGGACGCCGCGCCAGCCCAGCCAGTAGGCCAGCGCCACGGTGCAGACCACGGCCGCCATGAACGCCAGCACGGGCAGCACCGGGGCCTCAGCCAAAAATGCGCCGGGCTCCATATAGCTGGCACGCAGCATCAGCCCCACGGCGATAACGGCCGCCGGCAGCGTTATCAGCACAGGCCGCCCCGCGATCACCAGCGCCTCGACGCAGAACATTTTCCGAAGCTCCCTCGGCGTCAGCCCCACCGACATATACCGGGCAAACTCCCGCCTCCGCTGGCGCACGAAGCCCAGCGTATTGGAAAACACATTCCCCACGCCGATGACCGCCAGCAGGATACAAAACCCGCCGAACAGGGCCATCATGCCATGTACCTGCGTATCGTTCGTCTCATACTCCTGGATACGGTTTTCCTGTTCTATGGCGTATTTCCCGCTGAGGAGCCCGGCGATCTCGTCCTGCAAAGCGTTCAGCTCCTCCAGTCCCGCGCCCTCACCGGCGCGGACGCAGATATAACTGTCCGCCTCCGCGCCCCCGATCTTCTCTTTGATCTCGCGCCACAGGGACACCGGGAGAAAATGCACCAGTTCATAATAGTCGAGCTTTGCGTATTCCTCTCTCAAAACGGGGACATCCTGCGTATAGGCCAGGACGGGGACTTCCGCTGCCGCCCTCTCGCTGCCGGACGGCCGCAAAACACTTACTGCATTTTCGTCTTTCAGATAAGGCATGAAGACCGGGTGCCGGAAATCAGGATCTGTCACATCCCGGATCTGGTTCAATATCACCGCCCCGTCAAGCCGCGGCGCGACGCCGATCTGCTCACAATAATTGCAAAAGCTCTGATCGTCCAGGATGACGAGCGGCGCGTTCACCAGCCATCCGGCCTCCGCCTGCGACACATGCTCCGCCGGAGCCCCGGCAAAGCCGCCGAGGGCCTTCAGCTCCTCGCTCATCTCCTGTTCGGTGACGGCCCTTTTCGCGGCAGCTCTCTGATAGCCGATGGCGCTTTCTATGCCGTCAAGGGCCTGTATAGCCGTTATCTCTGCAAGATCGTCCACATCGGTATCCTTCACGGTGGTCATGATGTCCCACACGCCCTGATACCGCTCAAAATAGGTCTCCCTTGTGCTTATCTGGGAGAGGGAGAAAAAGTACTGCATGAGCGTGAACGCCAGGAAAGAAAGCAGGAACGCCAGGGACGCCGTCCGCAGAGCCTTTCTCTGGGCCTTCAGCGCGCTGCCGGCCAATTCCCCCTCCACGCCGAACAGCAGCGAGAGCAGGCCGGCGCGCCTTTTGCGCTTCAGCCGCAGTTCCCCGGTGCTTTTTATCGCCTCCAGCGGCGTCAGCTTGCTGAGCTTTCTGGCCGGGAGCCACGCGGAGACCCCTATCGTTATGACCGTCACGAACAGCGTCAGTACCAGCACTAGTGGGTGATAGCCAAACACCGCCTGATGCCGCCCGGGGATGTCGCCGCCCAGTAATGTATTCGTCAGCCAGACCAGTCCCGCGCTGCCCCCGATGCCCAGCAGGTCTCCTATCAGCACCGGGCCCCCGCAGAGGACGGCCGCCTCCTGCAAGAGGCAGGCCCGTATCTGCTTCGGGGTCGCGCCGACGCTGGAAAAAATGCCGAACTGATGGATCCTCGCGTTCATGGATACCGCAAAAGAGTTGTGGATAATGATGATCAAAGAGAGCGACGCCGCCAGCGTTATCAAAATGAACAGCGGGAACAGCAGCCTGGGGGCCGTATCCCCGGGGCCGCGGAGCAGATACATGGCGAGCAGCCCATAGTTATAAACGACCTGTTCCTGGGGGATGCCCAGCCTCTCCGCGATACGGGGCGTGTCGGAGAAGACCGCCCTTTTATCGGTGAAATAAATATCCGCGGCCGGCTCTCCCGCCTCCTTTATCACCGCGTCCTTCACATTGGCAAAGTTCCTGATGGTCTCAATGTCCTCCGGCGCGAGCTGTCCCAGGATACGGCTGTGCCAGCCGCCCTCCTCCGATGTTATCCGCTCCACCTCGTATTTCCATGCGTTGTAAAAAAGCCCGCACAGCAGGGACAGGAGCAGCGCGGAGATAAAGGCCGCGATCATAACGGACAGGCCGGCAGCGCGGTCGCTTTTGATATAGCCGGATGAATAGTCTCTCCACATGGCCATCACCCCCGCCTCTCATCACGAATGATGCGCCCGTCCT
>CANQTO010000097.1 GCA_947626785.1 uncultured Oscillospiraceae bacterium | reverse complement strand
TTTTGATATAGCCGGATGAATAGTCTCTCCACATGGCCATCACCCCCGCCTCTCATCACGAATGATGCGCCCGTCCTCCATGGTGATGACGCGATCCGCCTCCAGCGCAACATTTTCATCATGGGTGACGAGGACGATGGTCTGCTCCAGCTCCCGATTGGACAGCTTCAGCATATCCATGAGCTCCCTGGAGTTTTTCCTGTCCAGGTTGCCGGTGGGTTCATCGGCCAGAAGCAGCGCCGGGCGGTAGATCAACGACCGGGCGATGGCCACCCGCTGCTGCTGTCCGCCGGACAGCTGCCCGGGCAGGGACTCCAGCCGGTCGGCGATGCCGAGCGTGCGCACGATGCGCTCAAAAAGCGCCGGGTCTGGCTTTTTCTTATCCAGCGCCAGAGGCAGCAGGATGTTCTTCCCGGCGGTGAGGGTGGGGATAAGGTTATAGAACTGATAGACCAGCCCCACCTTGCGGCGGCGGAAGATGGCCGCCCGGGTCTGGCTCAGAGCGGAGATATCCGTCCCGTCTATGACGACCTTGCCCTCTGTCGGCTTGTCCACCGTTCCCAGGATGTGCAGAAGTGTGGATTTGCCCGAGCCGGACGGCCCGCAGACCGCCACGAATTCCCCCTTGCTGACGGCAAGGTCGATCCCCGCCAGGGCCGTGACTTGGCTGTTCCCGGTACCATATATCTTTTTTACGCCCTCGCACCGTAATATCTCCACGTTTTCCGTCTCCTTTCGTTCTAATATAGCATATCTTATCAAACGAAAGTGACAGTTTAGTGACAGTAAAAATGTATCTCAAATCCCCCGCCGCCCTCCGGGCGGTTCTGTGCCCGGATGGTGCCGTTTTGCGCCTCTATGATCTCCTTGGCCAGCGCCAGGCCGATCCCGATGCCGCCGGGCGCCGCGTTTCGCCCCCGGTAGAACCGCTGGAACAGATAGGGCATATCCTCCCGGGCAAAGCCCGGCCCCTCGTCCCAGATGCGGATAGATGTATAGAGCGGCTCGCGTTCATAGGCGCAGCGGACTGTGCCTCCGGCCGGGGAGTGCTCCGCGCAGTCCTTCAGGAGATTCATGACCGCCTCCATCGTCCACTCCATATCCGCCTGTATCCTGACCTGGCCCAGCTCCGGGATATCGACGGAAACGCCCCTTTCCTCCATGACCTCATGCAGGCCGTCCGCGGCCAGGGTCAGAAGGGTAAAAACGTCCACGTCCTGCCTGGCCAGTAGTAGCGTCCCGGCGTCCGCCCTGGACAACAGCAGCAGCGCCTCCTCCAGATGGGTCAGCCGGGAGAGCTGCTTTTCTATCTGCTCCGGGTACTGGCCGGAGACCTGTTTTTCCAGCATTTGCAGGGATAGAGAGATGGATGTCACCGGCGTCTTGAGCTGATGGGCTATGTTATAGAGATTGTCGGCAAAGCTGCGCTTTGCCTCCAGCGCGGCGTCCCTTGTCTGGTACAGGGATGTGACCGTTTTGTATATCTCGTCCTGCAGCTTGGAAAACTCATCCTCGCCCTCCTGCAGCAGCACGCCGGCCCTGCCGGCGTTGACGCCCTGCAGATACTGCGTCAGGGCCTGTATCCGCTCCGTCTGCCGCCGCCGCCAGAGGATGAAGGTGAGCGCGAACAAAAGCGCCCCCGCAAGAGAGCCGGCGGCGATAAAAAGACAGATGGTCTTGCGGCCGGGCTGGGAGAAGTCCGCGGGGCGGTAGCCGTAGCGGGCGAGAAAGCCCTCGCCCGCCTCCTGCGCGGGACGCTCCTTCACCACGGTCAGCACCGTCTGCTCCGCGTCCGGCCGCCGCTGGGCCACGCTACCGCAGAGAGCGGAGAGCGTCTGAAACTGCAGGCGGCTTTCCAGCCCCGCCGTCAGCAGGGCGGATACGGACGCGGCGATCAGGCTGACGGCCAGCATGAGCCCCAAGAGCAGCGCCGTGTTTTTCTTCCCGGTCATAGCGTATCCTCCATCCGATAGCCGATGCTGCGCACCGTTTTGATGCACCCCGGCTGGCGCAGCTTTTCCCGCAGGCGCTTCATGGTGACGGTGAGGGTGTTGTCGTTGACGAAGTTCCCGTTGTCGTCCCAGATATGCCGCAGGATCGTCTCCCGGGGGACTGTCCGGCCCTTGTTTTTCATGAGAAGGAAGAGCAGCGCATATTCCGACGGGCTCAGCGGGACTTCCTCCCCGTCCAGAGTGACCAGCGTGCGCCTGCGGTCGAGCATGATGCCGTCGCAGGACAAATACTCCTTCGCCCCGTCGCCGGCCCTTCGGAGCAGCGCGAGGATGCGGGAATAGAGCACATCCAGGTCGAAGGGCTTCGTCACATAGTCGTCCGCGCCCTCCCGAAAGCCGGATACGATATCGCCGGGGTCGTTCCTGACCGTGAGAAAGATGATGGGCAAGTCCTTCCACCTGGCGCGGATCCACCGGCACACCGCGTCGCCGCGGCCGTCCGGCATGTTCCAGTCGATAAGAACGACAGAGGGCACATGCCCTTCCAGCGCCCCCATGGCCTGGCTGACCGTGGGAAAGACGGTGACGCGGCAGCACTTTTGCTCCAGGCGCCTTTTCACCAGCTGCGCGATGTTCCCGTCATCTTCGATGCAGTAGACCTCGATCATGTCAAGCCTCCGTTCACAGCACATTCGTCCATACAGCTGCTCCCTTCA
>CANQTO010000096.1 GCA_947626785.1 uncultured Oscillospiraceae bacterium | reverse complement strand
ATGCCTATGTGAACCGGTTTTATACCGACGCCGCCGGCCGCACCATCCAGCTGGGCCACGAGACCACGATCAGCGATTCCTATAACGGCTATGTGCAGTATTACCGGGACATGGCGGGCATGTCCCAGGAAGAGATGGATGCCCTGGAAGAGATGGGCGAAGAAGTGGAGGGCATGGGCTGCACCGTCACGGACTTGACCGTCCAGGGCCGCCCGGCGGGGCTGGTGACGGACGCTGATGGCATAGCCATCCGGCTGGCCTGGCTGGCGGAGGACGGGAAGAGCGTCTTTATCCTCTCCTCGGACAGCCTCACGCCGGAGCAGCTCCAGGCGGCTGCGGAGAGCGTGGCCGAGGCGAAGTAAAAGAGAATGAACAAGGCCCTGGCGCTTCCGCGCCAGGGCCTTACAATATCGTGCGGCTTCGCCGCGGCAGGTGGGAAGTTAACGGAATTACTGCCAGACAGCCACCTCCCTCTGACGAGGGAGCTGTCGAGCGGCTATTCCGGCAAAAGACCCCCTTACAGCGCCTTCTTTGGACAGCTTTTCACACACTCCAGGCAGAGGATACACTCCGTTCCGTTTGCTCTCTTTCTGGAATTGTCCGTAATATCTACCTCCATAGGACACACCCGCTTACATTTTCCGCAGGAGATACATTTGCTCTTGTCACAGGTTATCCGCAGGAGGGAATAATAACTCATAGGTTTCAGGAACACCGTGACAGGGCAGATGTATTTGCAGAATGCACGGTTGTCCTGAAAACAAAATGCGAGCGCGATGCCAACGATGTAGTAGAGCAGATTTCCGATGATAAACGACCAGAACATGATCCATTCCATATCGCCTGTATGCGCCAGAAACAGGGCCGCCACAAAAATAAGGGACAGCGCAAATGTGATATAACGTATCCAGCCCAGCTTTTTTCGTGGCTGTTTTGGCTGCTTATAGGGCAGAAAGTCCAGTACCATCGCCGTCCAGCAGGCATAACCGCACCAGCCCCGTCCAAATAGCAGCGGGCCAAATATCTTCGCCACAGCGTAATGTATCGTCGCCGCCTCAAAAACGCCCGTGAAAAGGTAGTACCAAAACCCCTCTATCTGCATATTCTCGTTGCATATCAGGCCAAGATAGACCAGCATATAACATCCGACCAGCAGCTGCGTCACCCGGCGGGCATACTTGTATTCCCGTATGTAAAGGAAAACGCCCAGCGCGATCGAGATGCCGATATAGCTGAAATTGAACAGATAAAACAAATTATCTTTCGTCAGCCAGAGTGAGACGGCGACTGTTTCAAATATTGCCAGCATGACCGCAGGCAGAACATATTTTTTCATATCTTACGCCTTTAAGACTCCGCGTTGTCGTTTTAAAATCTCCCAAACAAATGGGAGAGCGTGAAGATGGCCGCCCTATCGTGCGGCTTCGCCGCGGCAAATGGAAGCTATTTATCCTTCCTAAAAAATTCAACAGCCATCAGTATGATCCCCAAAAGCACCAATATGATCGAAACAGTAAACCACAGCATAAGATCCGATCGTATGATTTGTGTCAACAGCTTTCCAGGCGGGGTCGTCCATCCATCTATTGGATAGTTATTGGCTGATATAATAACAGCAAGAGACCAAATACTTCCTATCAGGGAAACAAAACCGCCAATGATCGCACGTTTCATATGACCCGATCCTTCTATAATCGTTTTTCTCAGGAAATTCCCGCCCTGTCATTCTAACACCTCCCACACAGATGGGAGGCGTTATCGGTTTATTTCACGCTGTCCACGAAGCGGAGGAAGGCGGCGCGGCCGGCGTCGGTGCGCTTATAGACCCCCGCGTGCTCCAGCACCTTCGCGAATGCCTTGCCCACCTCGTCCTGGAGGATGGGCAGGGCGTTTTCCGCCGTGAAGGAATATTTCTCCCGAAGGCCGTCTGCCCAGTCGGCGTGCTTGGTCAGGGCCTCGTCGGCCCGGATGTCGGCGCCGGATACCAGCGCCTGGGCCAGATCGGCCAGCTCCGTCTTCAGCCGGGCGGGGAGCACCGCCAGGCCCATCACCTCAATGAGGCCGATGTTCTCTTTTTTGATGTGGTGCAGCTCCTGGTGGGGGTGGAAGATGCCCAGGGGGTACTGCTCCGTGGTGCGGTTGTTGCGCAGCACCAGATCCAGCTCGAACTGCCCCTCCCGCATCCGGGCGATGGGAGTGATGGTGTTGTGGGCCTCGCCCTTCGTCTCCGCCAGGATGTCCGCCGCCGGGTCGGAATAGGCCCGCCAGGCCAGCAGTATCTTATCCGCCAGGTCTATGAGCCGCTCCGGGTCGGCGCAGCGGATGCGCACCACGCTCATGGGCCACTTCACCAGCCCCGCCTGCACGTCCTCATAGCCCGGGAAGGTGAGGGCCGTCTCTATGGGGGCCCGCTCCATGGCGAAGGTGTACCGCCCGCCCTGGAAGTGGTCGTGGCTCAATATGGAGCCGCCCACGATGGGCAAGTCCGCGTTGCTGCCAAGGAAATAGTGGGGGAACCGCTCCAGAAAATCCATCTGCCGGCGGAAGGTGGAGCGGTCAATCCTCATGGGGATGTGGCGGCTGTTGAGCACGATGCAGTGCTCGTTGTAGTACACATAGGGGGAGTACTGGAAAAACCAGTCCTGGCCGTCCAGGGTCAGGGGGATGAGCCGCAG
>CANQTO010000095.1 GCA_947626785.1 uncultured Oscillospiraceae bacterium | reverse complement strand
GTCACCGCCGTCACCGGCGGCAGGTCCAGCAATATGTAGTCGTACTTCTCCCGGGCCGCCTTCAGGAAGGCCGCCGTCCGTTCCGAGCCCAGCAGCTCCGCCGGGTTCGGCGGGATATCTCCCGACACCAGCACGTCAAAGCTCACCGTGCTCTCGCCGCCGAAGGCCACGTACCTCTGGATGGACTGGGACACTCCGTCCGTCCCCACCAGCAGGTTGGAGAGTCCGGGTTTAGGCTGTAGGCCCAGACGGTTTGCCACCGTGGGCAGGCGCATATCTCCCTCGATCAGGAGGATCCGCATCCCCGTCTCCGCAAAGGTATACGCCAGATTGATAGTCGTCAGGCTCTTGCCCTCGCCCCGGAAGGAGCTGGTCACGCCCAGCACATGGTGCTCCCCCGCGTTTGGGAAGGAGAACATGATGTTCGTGCGCAGCAGCTTGTACGCCTCCGCCGCGGCGAAATTCATCTTTGGCCCGATCATGCTCCGCCGTTCCATCAGAAACTTGTTGGCATTGGCCACGTCCTGCTTGTTCTTTTTTGCCATCTCCGCTCCCCCTCCTTACGCTCTCTTCTGCTCGGTCCCGGAGGACGGCTTTGGCTTGCTCTCTGAGGCGTAGTAATAGCCCTTGCCCTCGCTGGAGAGCATATCCGGCACCACCGCCAGCAGCGGGATGTTCGGGTAGGTCTGGGTCAGGTAGTCCTCTGTGTGGATCTGGTCGTCCAGCATGTAGCGGATGATGACGATAGCCGCTGCCAGAACAAAGCCCGCCAGGGCCCCGATCACGGTATTCAGCGTATAGCTGGGGGAGGTCCGCTCCGAAGGGATCACCGCGTAATCCACGATCCGCACGTCGCTGCCGTCAACAATGGAGGCGATCCGGTCCGGCAGCACCTGGGTGATGGAGTTGGCGATCTTCTCCGCCTCCTGGGGGTCGTGGCTCGTCACGTCGATGCTGAAGATCTCCGTGGAGTTTACCGCCTCCGACTCGATCATCTCGTACAGCTCGTCGTAGTCATAGGGCAGCTCATCCATCCGGATGATGTCCTCCAGGGTCGTCCGGCTCTTGAGGATGACCACATAGGTGTCCACCAGACTCTGAGCTGCCGACAGCTCTCCGGAGGAGATGCTGAAGTTGGTGTTCCCCAGAGAAAAGCTGGAGTTGTTGACGTACATCATGGCCGTAGCCGTGTACTTCGGCCTGATGCAGAAAAATGTGACCATGAAGGTCACCGCCGCCGTCAGGAGCGTGATGGCGATGATAAACTTCGCCCTGTGCAGCAATAAGCTCCCTACTTCAAGCAGGTCGATCTCGATCTCGTCGGTCTCCGGCTGGTTCTTGTTCATGTGTCTCTCCTGTTCTCTTTCCCTGTTGATTTATTTGATTACTTAATTGGGTCATCGCGTCGTGTCCGCCTGCGCTCAGGCTTTCCAGCCTGTGCTGAGCTGCTCCTGCTCCAGCTGCCGGTCCATGATTTGTTCCACTAGGAGGGACGCGTTGACCTCTGCCGCGGAAAGGGCGTTCCGGTAAAGCTTCTGCAGGCATCGGGGATTGCCCTTTGCCTCCGGGATATGCGCCTCGCTGCTCAGCTGCGCGATCAGGGCCGACACCCGGCTCCGGTGCAGCGGCTTCCCCTCTCGGCCCACGAAGATGGGGCCGGATGTGATACCTTGGCTGCCGGCATAGTCCAACAGTTCCTCCCGCAGGCAGGCCGGAACGCGGACCATCCGCCGCATCCCCTGACGCGCCACTGGAAACCGCTCTGTACGCACGTTCTCCACCGTTATCTCGGTCAACTCCTGCACCAAAATGCCCGTGGTGGCAAAGACCTTGACCAGCAGATAATCCCGTTCATTGTTCAGGATCTTCGCCGTTTGAAGCAGCCGCTGATACTCGCTTCTCGTCAGCTCCGGCTGGGGGGTATCGTCCGGGGGGAGCCGGTCGCCCAACTGGAGCTCTCGATGCTCTACAAAGGCCAGAAAACTGTCGCAGACGGAAAAGATCCCATTCACGCCGGACCGGGAATACCCGTTTTTCAAAAGCTCCTCCCGCCAGGCTCGCAAGGTGTCCGGGCGGATCATCTTGTCCTCCGGCAGGACCTGATACAGCTGCTTCATGGCAGTCTGGTACCGCCCCATAGTCCCCGAGGCCAAGCCCCGAGCCTCCAGCTTTGCCAAATACCGTTCCGCGTCTTCCCAGGTCATCCGATACCCCTGGATCATGCGCTCTGGCTGTCGGACCTCCGGCCGTGTTTCTCTGCTTCGTCCAGTGTGGCCTGTATCCACCGCTCCGGCACCTCCCATACCTTTCTGCGCTCTCGTTTCACGAAATGAATAATTTGACGAACTAAGTTCTAGTTTTTGCTCACAAAATGAATAATTTGTCTTGTTAGGGTGTCCTCTATATGCTCACAAGGCAAAAAAAGAACCTCCATGCTCTTGCACGGAAGCTCTTCAGGGTGCACAAAGGCAGGCCGGGCAGATTTCCACGTCTGTGCGGCCCTAAAACTATGCTTTTTTGTCAGTAATTACTATTGTATTAGCATGATCTTTCTGTTAATATATTTCTACAATTGGGTATTTAGAAGCTTTGATTTTTCTTTTTTTACATTATATTTTGTCAAATTATTCATTTTGTTTCTTTTCTAACTGACCAATCCCAGCCGCTCCAGCTCCCGGCTGTGTTCTTCCCCGGTGGAGATAAGGTAAATGCGCGTGGTCTCCACATTGCTGTGGCCCAGCACATCCGCCAGCTTCACCACGTCCCGGCACACCCGGTAGAAGGTCCGGGCGAACAGGTGCCGCAGGTTGTGGGGGAACACCTTGCTGGCCGCCACCTTCGCCTCCCGGCAGAGAGCCTTCATCTCCGCCCAGATCTGCCTTCTGGACAGTCCCCTCCCGCTTCTG
>CANQTO010000094.1 GCA_947626785.1 uncultured Oscillospiraceae bacterium | reverse complement strand
ATCCCCCGGGAGAAGATCCGCACCAAGAAAAAGGTCATCCAGGCCATCGTGAACAAGATGGAGCAGTGCGCCGACGGTGGCCGGGACTACGACGGCAAGGTGTTCATCAGCAACTCCGCCTGCCTGGAGGACGCCCAGGCCGTGGCGTCTCTGGTGGAGGCCCGGTTCCCGAAGATGAACGGCAAGGTGCTCATCAACTCCATCGGCACCACCATCGGCAGCCACACCGGCCCCGGTACCGTGGCGCTGTTTTTCTGGGGCAAAAAGAGGACGGACTGACGCAAGCGCAGCCGCCCGGGCCGTGACGGTCCGGGCGGTTTTCCTTGACAGAGCCAGGGCAAGAGGGTATATTGTATAGGCTGAATCGAATATCCGGGTGTAGCGCAGTTGGTAGCGCGGGTGGTTTGGGACCACCAGGCCGCTGGTTCAAATCCAGTCACTCGGACCAACGTCAGAATGGCCCCGAAGATGCTGGATCCTTGCAAGCAAGGCTCCAGACATCGGTCGGGGCCATTCTTCCTTCTCCCCACGCGACAGGCGTGCCGCGTGGGGACCCCGTTGAAGATGCCAGGGGCCTGTAAACAGGGCCCCGCGCATCGGTCAGGGGCATTTCTCCTTCTCCCCAAAGGGCAAGCGTGCCCTTTGGGGGCCCTGATAGATACATCTGGATGCAGAACCAGCGGCCTCCTGTTTTGCATTAAACATCATATCAACCGCTCATAGTCACTGGGGCCGTAGAAGAAGCGGAGAACATAGACAGTTTTACTCTCTTCATCGACACGGTATACCATGATATAATTCTGAATGCTGACACGCCTGTAACCAAGGGCCTGCAATCTCAGGTTCAGGCACTGACCGTACATATACGGTGTGCGCGACAGATCGTCATAGCACGCGGCTATTTTATCGGCCAGAGAAGCAGCGGCCTGGGGATTGGCGAGCATAGTCGCGATATACTCAATGATCTCATCTAAATCCGCATCGGCGGCATCACTGATCATCACCTTATACATTGTACTTTTCCCGCAGGGCTTTCAGCGCGATCCGCGTGTCCTTGACCTGGCCGGCTTGAATATCGTCTTCTGCCTGGGCCAGCTTTGTATAGACATCCAGCATCAGCATCTTTTCCTCGTAGGCCTTCATGCTCATGATGACCATGTCGCCATAACCGTTCTTCGTGATATACACCGGCTCATTGGATTCCTGGCACATTCTGGAAATCGAAGCGGTGTTTTTCAAGTCTTTGATAGGAATGATGTGTGGCATATCAGCACCTCCATGATATGGCCTTATTATACCATGATATGGCCACAATATCAAGGTTGCTCTTATCATTATAGTAGATTGACGTTTGTTTTTTACTAACATATTTGATTTTGTGATCTCCATCATCACTACCACAAAAAGAAACAGACCAAAATAAAAGGACACGCGAGTGCGTGTCCTTTTATTTTGTCTGGCCTCCGTGCTCACAGAAACACGACTTCATAGCCATCGAAGCCCGAGAGGAACTCCCGTATCACGGTCCGGGTGTTCTCCCTGGCCGCCTCGTACAGCCCGTTCTCCTCCGCCTGGGCCAGGCCCTCCTGTTCGATCTCGTCGATCAGGAGCTGGTACTGGTCGAATTCGATGGGGTTCAGCCAGCTGTTGTCCTCCTCACACTCGATGCTGTCCCAGATCACATAGTTGTCCAGCACCCGGGGCGCCGGCAGCCGGATGTATATCCGCTGGCTCTTGTCGTCCAGCATGAGGGCGATGTCGTCGATGTCGAAGCCGACCTTCACAATGCCGGTGCACTTCAGCCCGATGGCGTTTTTGGTGCCAGGAATGGGCACATCGTCCAGGAAGTGCCGCACATACTCCTTGCTCCTGGACACGCTGTACTCGCCGGAGTGGACTGCCAGCTGCCCGATCTTTTTTAGCTGCACCTCCACCTCGTCCAGGGTCACGACGCTCTTTTCCACCTCGCCGGGGAGCCGCAGGTCAAATTCACCGGCACTTTCCACGGCCTCCGCGCCCGTCATCTCCTTATACCTGAACCAGCCCCAGCAGGCACCAAACCCCAGCGCGAACACCAGCAGCACCGCCAGGATGTCCTGGACTATCTTTTTCATCCCTTACAGCCACCCGGTCACAAACACAGCCAGGTAAAACACCGCCACGAGCCCCGCGGCCACCGCGAGGAGTTTCAGCAACCCATCCATATCTCTTTCTCCTTTATTTCAAGTATACAGCCCGCCCGCCGCTTACTGGAACATCACGCCGGCGGAGATGGTCAGCTCACAGGGGAATGGGATTGACAGCGTATCGCCATCCTCCCCCGTGATGAATGTCTCGAATGATTCTTCTTCACCAATGAACTCATACAACTTAAGCTCATTTTCTGCAAAGAGTTTTACCAGACCACTTGAGGCTCCATCACTCTTTTTCAGAATATACTCTCCCGCGGGGATATCCTTTCCGAATACATATGTCCCAACATGGAGCGCCGCGGTCCTCTCGATGCCCCGCGCCACGATCTCCGTCTGTACCTGTTTCAGCAGCGCCGTCAGCTCCTCATCCCCGTATCCGCTCAGGTCGATGATCTGGGCGGCTGCCGCCGGTTCTGCCTCCGCCGGGGTCTCACCCCTGGCTGGCGACGCCGCCAGTGCCGTCAGCAGCAGGCATACAGTCAAAATGATCATACAGAATTTTTTCATGGTCGTTCCTCCGTTTTCTAAAATTCGACACCTCCATCATAGCCGCGGCGCCCGCAAAGTTGTCTACCCTGGGTAACAACATTGCGGACGCCGTTTTGTATTCTACATTATGATTCGCGGCAAAAACATCGCTGTTGTAAAGGCACGTTGCCTGCCTTCAGAAAGGAGCAGAGACCATGCTTTACAACAGCAGGATCACAGGACAGGTCATCGGCATCCTGCGGACCCAGCGCGGCATGTCCCAGGAGGTAC
>CANQTO010000093.1 GCA_947626785.1 uncultured Oscillospiraceae bacterium | reverse complement strand
GCAGGAATACTTTGTGTATTTCAAGATTTCGAGACTAAATATGGCGGAAAATCAGCCGTCCAGATGCGTATGGCGATTTGTTCAGCGTTTCCTAATATAGCACGACGCTGCACACGGCGTCAATAAGAAACGGGGCAAAAGGCCCTGCGGCCGCCGGGCCGTGACTTTAGCGGAAAGGATTGAAATTTGCCCGATTTGTGGTAAAATTTTGTTATGAAGATTAGATAGTCAAGGCGGGAGGAAAGCACAGATGGCAGGCAATAATAATCTGAACAGTGCTAAATCAGCCAGAAAAGATGAATTTTATACCCAGCTTACTGATATTGAAAAAGAGTTAAAGCATTACCGGCAGCATTTCAGGGGCAAAACCGTTCTCTGCAACTGTGACGATCCCTTTGAGAGCAACTTCTTCAAATATTTTGTGCTGAACTTCAACCGGCTGGGCCTGAAAAAGCTGCTGGCCACTTGCTATACTGGCTCCCCCATCGCCAACCGGCAGCTATCGCTTTTTGACGTGCTGGGAACAGCGGAGGGCACGGAGAACAGGCCATATAAAGCTGTGGTCACAACTGTTTACGACAAGACCGGCGACGGCGGCGTGGATATGCTGGATGTGGCGGAGCTTTTCAAAACTGGAGAAAATGAATTGACCGAACTTGAAGGCGATGGCGATTTTCGTTCTCCTGAATGTCTGGCCCTTTTGGCAGAGGCCGATATTGTAGTGACGAATCCGCCTTTTTCCCTTTTCCGCGAATATGTCTCTACTTTGATGGAGCATGAGAAATCCTTTATAATAATTGGCAGCTTAAACGCAGTTTCATACAAAGAAATATTCCCATTACTTATGAACAATAGAATATGGCTTGGATATAACAACGGCGATATGGCTTTTACTGTTCCAGATGATTACGAACCGAGGGAAACACGCTATTGGCAGGATGAGAATGGGCAAAAATGGCGTTCGATGGGAAATATTGCATGGTTTACAAATCTTGATATAAAGAAACGCCACGAAGAAATGATCCTTGTCCGTAGATATAGTCCAGACGAATACTTAAAATATGTGAATTATAATGCCATTGAAGTAACTAAGGCTTCTGATATTCCTTGCGATTACGCTGGGCAAATGGGAGTACCTATTACTTTCATGGACAAATACAATCCTGATCAATTTGAAATAATCGGCATTAGCCGTGAGTTAGTACGCACAATTTCCGAGGACGTAAAGAAAAACGGTGCATATCCGCAGATTGGGCGTTTTTATCTAAATATTGGGGAAACAAAATATAAAAAAGTATATGAGCGATTAGTCATTCGCAACAAACATCCCGAAACGCCGAGGGAGGGTAAAATAAATGCAGATTGAAGAATGGAAAGTGACCGTCGGTGAAGTCTGCGAGGGCTATTTCAATGATGCGGAGGAGGGCGTTGCCGGCTACAACGAGCGCCTGGATATTCGCCCCAGGTATCAGCGGGAATTTGTCTATAAGGATGCCCAGCGGGACGAAGTGATCCGCACGGTGATGAAAGGGCTGCCCTTAAACGTGATCTACTGGTGCAAGGTGAAGAAAGACGACGGCTCCGAGGGCTTTGAAGTCCTGGACGGCCAGCAGCGCACGATCTCCCTTTGCGAATATGTGGACGGCTCCTTTTCCGTGGACGATAAGTATTTCTACAATCTCCCCTCTGATAAGAAAAAACAGATTTTGGACTATCCTCTGTTCGTGTACGTCTGCGACGGGACGGACAGCGAAAAGCTGGATTGGTTCCGCATCATCAATATCGCCGGAGAGCAGCTGACCGATCAGGAACTGCGAAACGCCGTGTATGCGGGCAGCTGGACTTCCGACGCAAAACGGTACTTCTCCAAAACCGGCTGCGCGGCGGACACGCTGGCGGGTGACTATCTGAAAGGCGCGTCCATCCGTCAGGAATATCTGGAGACGGCGATCCTATGGGCGGCCAGCGCCGAGGGCAAGAGCATCGAGGCTTATATGGCCGAGCATCAGAACGACCCCAGCGCCGTGCAGTTATGGAGTTATTTCCGCTCCGTCATTGATTGGGTGCAGGCGATCTTCCCCAAAAAGCGCAAAGAGATGAAAGGACTCCCCTGGGGGCTCCTCTACAACCGGCACGGAAACAGGACAGACCTTGACCCACGCAAGCTGGAGCTTGAGATCCAGCGGCTCATGGGCGATGAGGATGTAACAAAGAAGTCCGGTATCTATGAATACTTACTGACAGGCGAAGAAAAGAAACTGTCGATCCGGGCCTTTGACCGGCGGGACGCTCTCGCAGCTTATGAAAAGCAGGGCCACAAATGCGCCATCTGCGGTGAAACCTTTGAATTTGAAGAAATGCACGCCGACCATATCACCCCATGGAGCAAGGGCGGCAAAACGACGCCGGACAACTGCCAGATGCTTTGCCGGGACTGCAATCTGAAAAAAGGCGCTCAGTAAAACTCTTTGACCCCACAAATATAAGGGCCGTTTTCACTTTTAAAAGTATAAACGCGGAGAGAGGACAATAGTCCCCTCTCCGCGTTCAGTTTAACCTTTTTTACTCTATCACATGTGCCTTTAACAAATTGGTGGCCACGCTGTGGCCCAGGGGGACGCCGGCGGTGATGACCACGGTGTCGCCCTTTTGGGCCACGCCCTCCTTGATGGCCGTCTCGGAGCAGAGGGAGAAGATCCGGTCGGTGGAGCGGACCTCCCCGGTCAGGAAGGGGGACACGCCCCAGCTGAGGGCCATCTGGCGGCGGACCTTCTCGAACATGGTCAGGGCCACCACGGGGCAGGCGGGCCGGTAACGGCTGATCATCCGGGCGGTGTGGCCGGAGTTGGTGATGGTCAGGATGGCCTTGGCGTCCAGGTCCTTGGCCGTCAGACAGCAGGTGTGGGTGATGGCGTCATTGACGCTCTTGCCGGGGATGACCAGCCGGTCCTCTTCGAACTGCCGCCAGTAGTCGATGGCGGACTCCGCCTCCCGGACGATGCTGTCCATAGCGGCCAGGGCCTCGGCGGGGTACTTGCCGCTGGCGGTCTCGCCGGAGAGCATGACGCAGCTGGTGCCGTCAAAGACGGCGTTGGCCACGTCGGACACCTC
>CANQTO010000092.1 GCA_947626785.1 uncultured Oscillospiraceae bacterium | reverse complement strand
TCTTCTCGTTCCCATATGTATAGTTTACATAATTTTTACCGCTTGTGCAACTTTTATTTTTAAAACAAGCCCTAGATCGCGCTTGATATCGGAAAGAATTTTTCGAATCTCTGCCAGGCTCTCCACCCGGACCAGCTCCTGCCGGTAGAGGCCGGAATAGGGCACGCCGTGGAGGTACCAGGGCAGCTGGTGCCGGGCCTCCAGGCAGGCCTGCCGTTCGCCGAAGCGCTCCGCCAGGGCCTCGATCTGCCCCTGGGCCGCGTCCATCCGCTCCGCCAGGGGCGGCAGCTCCGGCACGCTCCGGCCCTCGATGGCGGCCTGGCCCCGCTCAAAGAGCCAGGGGTTACCGAAAGCGCCCCGGCCGATCATGGCCAGTTCGCAGCCGGTATAGCGCAGGATGTGGGCCGCGTCCTCGGGAGTGAAGATGTCCCCGTTGGCGATGACGGGGATGTCCACCGCCTGCCGGACCTGCCGGATGATGTCCCAGTCCGCCTTCCCGGCGTACATCTGGACCCGGGTGCGGCCGTGGACGGCCAGGGCCGCGGCCCCGGCCTGCTGGCAGACCTGCGCGAACTCCACCGCGTTGACGCTGCCCCCGTCCCAGCCCTTGCGGAACTTCACGGTGACGGGCTTGTCCACCGCGGCGCGGACCGCCTCGACGATCCGCCCGGCCAGCTCCGGCGTGCGCATCAGGGCCGAGCCGTCCCCGGACTTGACGATCTTGCCCACGGGGCAGCCCATGTTGATGTCCAGCCAGTCCGCCCCGGAGAGCTCCAGAGCCAGACCTGCCGCTTCGGCCATCACCTCCGGCTCGTGGCCGAAGATCTGGGCCGCGCAGGGGTGCTCTTCCGGCGGGACGTACAGCAGGGCCTTCGTCTTCTCGTCCTTGTAGACCAGCGCCTTGGCGCTGACCATCTCCGTCACGGTCCAGGCGGCCCCATGGGCCCGGCACAGGGCCCGGAAGGCGAAGTCCGTCACCCCGGCCATGGGGGCCAGGGCCAGATTGCCCCGGAGCTCCACCCCGCCGATCGTCACCACCGCAGATCCAACCCCACCGGGCAGTGGTCCGAGCCGGTGACCTCCGGCAGGATGAAGGCCTCTTTAATGTTCTCCCGCAGCCGGTCGGAGACCACGAAATAGTCGATCCGCCAGCCCACGTTCCGCTCCCGGGCCGCCGCCCGGTAGCTCCACCAGGAGTAGGCGCCGGTCTTATCCGGGTACAGCCAGCGGAAGCTGTCGGTAAAGCCCGCCTCCAGGAGCTCTGTGAACTTGCCCCGCTCCTCATAGGAGAAGCCGGGGTTGCCGATGTTGGTCTTGGGATTTTTCAGGTCGATCTCCTCATGGGCCACGTTCATGTCCCCGCAGACGACCACCGGCTTGTGCCTGTCCAGAGAGCAGAGGTAGTCCCGGAAGTCGTCCTCCCAGCGCATCCGGTAGTCCAGACGGCGCAGCCCGTCCTGGGCGTTGGGGGTGTAGACGCAGACCAGGTAGAAGTCCGCATACTCCAGCGTGATGGCCCGGCCCTCGGTGTCGTGCTCCGGCAGGCCCAGGTTGTAGGCGACCGAGAGGGGCGTGTGTTTGGTAAAGATGGCGGTGCCGGAATAGCCCTTTTTCTCTGCGTAGCTCCAGTAGCTCTCGTAGCCGGGGAGATCCAGCTCCACCTGCCCGGCCTGGACCTTCGTCTCCTGGAGGCAGAAAAAGTCCGCGTCCAGGGTCCAGAAGATGTCCTCAAAGCCCTTTTTCAGCACGGCCCGCAGGCCGTTGACGTTCCAGGATATAAATCTCATGTCTCTCCCTCCCCAGCGTTGGCCCGCCGGCTCTCGGCATAGCCCCGGGCGTCGGTCAGCGAGGCGTTCTTCAGCCGGGGCGGCTCCCCGGCGGCCGTGTCCTTCGTCTCCCCGGTCCGGGCGGCCTCCAGGCGGTTGATCTTCACGCCCTGGGCCGTAAATTTCAGCTCGTAATCGGTCATGACGCCCTGGGGCCCCGCCCCGTGCAGATCGTGGGTCACCTGGGCCAGGGCCCAGCCCTCCGCCTGGAATTGCTCCAGCGACCAGTCAAAGAGGGGGGCGTTGTCGGTCTTGAAATGGATCTGCCCGCCCAGGGGCAGCACCGAGGCGTAGAGCCGCAGAAAGCCCGGGGCTGTCAGGCGGTATTTGGCGTCCCGGCTCTTGGGCCAGGGATCGCAGAAGTTGATGTAGATGCGCTCCGCCTCGCCGGGGGCGAAGAGCTCCGGCAGCAGCGCCGCGTCCGTCTGAAGAAAGCGGACGTTGGCAAGCCCCCGTTCCCGCACCCGCTCCATGGCGACGATCATGGCGTCCGGCACCTTTTCCACCGCGATGAGCAGGGTCTCCGGGTCCGCCTGGGCGGTCAGGGCGGTAAAGCGGCCCTTGCCGCAGCCAAGCTCGATGTGCAGGCGCTTGAAACCGGGGAAGGTCTCCAGCCAGCGCCCCCGCAGTGCCTCCGGCTTTTCCACCAAAAGCTCCGCGCATTTTTCCATCCGCAGGGCCAGATTGTGTCTTTTTCGCATACGCATGGGATATCACGCTCCTCTGAGAGCATACCACATCCGGCGAAAAACATCAATGCAGAAATCTCTTGCGCGGCAAAAGAATATGCGGTATAATAGCCGCGCCGTGAGTTTTTGAAGCGCAGGGAACGGCAGAAAACCAAAGGAAAAGAATACATCCGGGTGTGGCGCAGTTGGTAGCGTGCGTGATTTGGGAGCATGTACCCAGAGCCCCGCTGCTCACATCCCCGAAAGGCGCAAAGCCTTGCGGCTGTAGGAGAAAACCGCTTGCCCCTCCTCTGCGGAAACCGCAAAAATCCGCGTTTGACCACAATCCTGACCATAACGGCGAAAAAACTGAACAAACTATCCGGGTGTAGCGCAGCTGGTAGCGCGCTTGGTTTGGGAGCATGTACCCAACTCCCCGTCCCGCGCAGCTTTGAAAGGCGCAAAGCCTTGCGGCTGTAGGAAAAAATCGTTTGCCCCTCCTCCGCGGAAACCGCGAAGATCCGTGTTTGACCACAATCCTGACCATAACGGCGAAAAAACTGAACAAACTATCCGGGTGTAGCCCAGTTGGTAGGGCGCCACATTTGGGATGTGGAAGCCGCGCGTTCGAGTCGCGCCACTCGGACCAAAAA
>CANQTO010000091.1 GCA_947626785.1 uncultured Oscillospiraceae bacterium | reverse complement strand
CACGGCCCCCACGGCGGCGCCCAGGGTGAAGCAGCCGTCGGTGGACAGGTCGCACACGTTCAGCATGGAGTAGCTCAAAAACAGGGCCAGGACGGTCAGAGAACAGATAGTGCCCAGCTCCAGGGCTGTCTGGAGCAGAGACCAGAGGACGGACAGTGACATGGACAGGCTCCTTTAAAGAAGTTTAGGCGGTTGATCACTCCGCGTCGCCAAAGCTCTCAGCGGTCTCGATGGGCTGGACCTTGGTGCACAGGGGGGCGAAGAGCTCCTCCAGTTCCTCATAGGTCTTGCCGGTGATCTGCTCGCAGACGTCGGTGTTGATGGTGGCGGTGCCGTTATCGAAGGTCATGACCGGCAGCTCCGCGGGGGAGGCGCCGTCCAGCAGGACCTGGGCCACCATGTTGGCGGTCTCCACGCCAAGGTTGGCGTAGTCCACGCCGTAGCCCAGGAAGGCGCCGTTCAGGGCGAAGGAGTCGGCCCCGGTGTAGTGGGGGATGCCGGCCTCGGCCAGATCCTCATAGATGCTCAGCTCGGCTTTCATGATGGTGTTGTCGGAGGGGGTGAACACCGCGTCCACACCGTCGGCGATCAACTGACTCACAGCCTGCTGCACTTCGGGATCGTTGACGCCGTTATACTCCTTGTAGGCCACGCCCTTGGCGGTCAGCAGATCCTTGGCGGCGGCGATGGGGGTGGTGGAGGAATCCTGGCCCAGGTCATACAGCAGGCCGATGGTGTCGGCCTCCGGGTCGGCGGCGAAGATCAGGTTAAAGATGGCGGCGGTGTCCAGGAAGTCAGAGGTGCCGGTGATGTTGGCCCCGGGGGCCTCGTTGCTCTCCACCAGGCCGGCGCCCTCCGGGTCGCTGACAGCGGAGAAGATGATGGGGACATCCTCGGTGGCGGCCTGCATCTGCACGGCCACAGGCGTGGCCACGCCCACCATCAGGTCCACTCCGTCGGTGAGGAAGTTGGTGATGATCTGCTCCAGCACGGTGGTGTCGGCGTTGCAGTTATCATAGCTGATCTCAAAGCTGACGTTCCGCTCCTGACCGATCTCGGCCAGACGGTTCTGGATGTTCTCCACGATCTGGTTGAGAGAGGCGTCGTCCACATAGTTGCAGATGCCCACCTTGTATACGGCGGGGGCCTCTTCGGCAGGGGCTTCCTCAGCGGGGGCCTCGGCGGCGGGGGCCTCGGTAGCGGCGGGAGCGGCGCTTCCGCCGCAGGCGGCCAGGGACAGGGTCAGGACCAGGGTCAAAAGAACGCAAAGCAGTTTGTTGATGTTTTTCATTTTACTATCTCCTTATATTTTAAAAACCTTCATTTTTCATTCTTAATTCCTAATTGATAATTGTCTCATTCGCCATCGTCTGGACAGGTTAAACATGGTTGTTGTCCTCCCCTTTGCAAAAATAAAATCCTGTCCCTGCATTTCTGCTGGGACAGGATGAAGAAACATTCCTGCGGTACCACCCGGCTTGACGCTCTCGCGCCCGCTCAGTTCCGCGCCATCACGCGGCGGCCTTGTTCACGGAGTGCCCTCTCCGTCGCACATAGGGCGGTGACCCGCCTTCCGATTGCCCTCCGAAGTCCATTCACACGATCCGGCCTGTGCCGCGTTCACAGCCCCCGCGGCTCTCTGGGACAGGTACAGGAAGGGTTACTTGCTCTTCTTCAACGGTTTGCTCTGTTAAATTGCTTGCATTATATCCCCGGTCCGGCCGCTTGTCAAGAGTTTTTTTGGATTCTCTCCATTCTTTCCGAAAACAGCTCCGCCCGCTTTTTCTCCATCTGCCGCTGGCAGCGCTCGCAGAGGCGGCCCGGGTAGTCGAAGGCCAGGAGCCTCCGGCAGCGGGGGCAGCGGCGCAGGAAGGCGGACTTGTCCTCTCTCAGCAGCTCATTGATGCGCCGGGCCAGGCGCTCCTGCTCTGTGCGGACGTTCTCCTCGATCCCGGCCCGGCGGAGCATCTGGTGGCGCACGTCCAAAGCCTTGTAGCGCAGCTCGCAGGACTCCAGGTCCTCGTCCCCGAATGGGACCTGGGGCACGGACCAGTCCTGGAGCAGCGCGGCGGCGCAGTCCCGCCAATAGCGGACCAGGTCCCGGTTCCCGGTGTCCACCGGGCAGGAGATGTAGCGGAAGACCGTCTCCTTCTCTACGCCCTTGAGCAGGGCCTGGTCCAGGGCCTTGTAGAGGATCAGCGCCTCGGACAGGTCGGCCCGGTGCAGCCGTTTCAGCGGCGGCAGGGTCTCCCAGGCCTTCAGGAGCGTGGGGATGTCGAACTCCGAGTCCAGCGCCTCCTGGGGGAAGGGCAGGGTCAGCTCCCGGATGGCCTTGGGCTGGCGGCGCAGAGCCGTCTCCACCAGTTCCGCATCGCTCATGGTCAGCACCTCGCCCCGCTCGCAGAAGCCGTAGCGCCCAGCCCGGCCGGCGACCTGGCGGATCTCGGACCAGGTCAGCGGCCGCCGCTCCACCCCGTCGTATTTCACCGTCTGGCAGAAGATCACCCGGCGGATGGGCAGGGAGATGCCCATGCCGATCGCGTCGGTGGCCACCACCACATTTGTCTCCCCCTGGGCGAATTTCCGCACCTCCTCCCGGCGGGAGGCGGGCGGCAGGGTGCCGTAGATGACGCTGGCGGCCACACCCTTCTGCTCCAGGGCGGCGGCCACGTTCAGCACGCCGCTGCGGGAGAAGGTGATGAGCGCGTCCCCGGGCTGCACCCCGTCCAGGCCCTTCATGGTCCCGGAGAACACCAGGGGCACCAGGCGCTTGTGCCGCCGGATCTCATAGGGGGCGGCGAAGCTGTCCAGCAGGGTGCGGATCACCGGCTCGGCCTCCGGGGCCAGGCACAGGTGGACCTCCTCCGCGTTGACGCCCAGGATGGCCCGGGTCCAGGCCGCGCCCCGGCTGGGGTCGGCGATCATCTGGGCCTCGTCGATGACCACCGCGTCGTACTCCTGGCGGAAGTCGCACAGCTCGATGGTGGAGGCCACGTGCCGGGCGCAGGGGACCGGCTCGTACTCTTCCCCGGTCAGCAGGGTGCAGGGACAGCCCTCGGCGTTGAGTTTATCAAAGACCTCCAGGGCCAGCAGCCGCAGGGGCCCCAGGTAGGCCCCCGAAATGGCGTTTTTCAGGGCCTCCATGGCCTCGTAGGTCTTGCCGCTGTTGGTAGGCCCCACGTGGAGGATGAAGCGCCGCCGCTTCTGCCCGGCCCTCTGGCTCAGGCCGGACAGGTCGTACTGCCCCAGCAGCCCCCGGGCCGCCTCCAGCAGCTCCTGCTGGCTCTGTTTTTTCTTTTTTCTCCGGCGGGCGTAGTGCCGGTGCCGCTTACTCATAGGTCAACTCCGTTTCTCAGGGAAAGGGCTTTTTAATTCTCACAAACAAGTCCTAAGGAAGCGCTGAATAAATCGACGTGTGCAGATGGGCGAGATGATTTTTTGCCAGATGACGGCGAGAAATCGCAGGAATACTTTGTGTATTTCAAGATTTCGAGACTAAATATGGCGGAAAATCAGCCGTCCAGATGCGTATGGCGAT
>CANQTO010000090.1 GCA_947626785.1 uncultured Oscillospiraceae bacterium | reverse complement strand
AAGATCAACCCCCTGATCGGCTCTGCGGGCGTGTCGGCGGTGCCTATGGCCGCCCGTGTGTCCCAGGACGTGGGCCGCAGATACAACAAGACCAACTTCCTGCTGATGCACGCCATGGGCCCCAACGTGGCCGGCGTTATCGGCTCCGCCATCGCCGCGGGCTACCTCCTCTCCGTCTTCGGCTGAGCAGCAGACAGAGCCTGTACGCAAGGTCACAACGTAATTTAAAGCTCCATAATTGAATAGAAATAATACAGCTGCCCAGGTAATGGAATATTCACTTGCCTGGGCAGCTTCCAGCACCGCACCGTTTGCGGCGCAGTAGACAATGAATAAGCCGGAAGCGGATCGACTGCTCCCGGTCTTGCTTTGCCGTACAGCTTGTTCAATGGGAATATCCTCAACCCTGTGCGCCGCAGGCGGCACAGACAGTTCCCGCAATAATTTCCTGGTCGTATGCCGGTTGGACGATGACCGTTTCATAGTGGGATATTTCAGGAGTACCCTCTACCCATACCTGGTCACAGCGGACGTCGGTGGTGAAACCGCCATGCCGCTCCGAGCCTCCGGCGTGGGCGTGAGTGAGCCAGCCGTCATAGGCGGTAAAAACTTCACCGCAGCGGCAGACCATTACCTCATAGGAGTCCCCTTCAAAATGCCCTTCTGTTCCGGGTACGTCCACGACCTTGACCTCTTCCATGACCGCCTCAAAGTGAACAGTCGTTTTAACGGGGACCCATTCGTGGACATGGGCTGGAGCCTGGGTAGAAACAGGATTGGGAATCTCATAGTCTGGTTCCGGCTGGTTGCTATACGGCAGAGCTTCAGCGACTGGCTCTTTCCTTTCAGGCACAGCGGTAGCTTCCGCTACAGGTGATGGAGATGGCGTTGCAAACTGCGCGGGAGATATAACAGACTTCTCTTCCGAACGGATTTCTATGGCAGCGGTCATAGTGGGTACAGGGCTTATTTCTTCCTCCTGCGTTTCCGACAAGTTGTTTTTGACGGGACAAGACAGCATGAAGATACCGATAGCAAATAGAATCGCAATACCCTTTTTCATGTGGCGCACTCCTTCGAAAAAAGTTTTGGAAAACAGTTGGCTTCGATGTTTTATGGATAGTACCATAGTGAAAAGATTATTGCAAGTTATTTTTCAGGAGAGAAAACCATCGGCCCAGGCAATTCTTATGCCTGGGCCGCTTGCAGCACCTCACCGTTTGCGGCGCAGTAACCAAAGAAGAGTCCGCCGAGGAATTTTTTGTAAGAACAGGTTCGCCCTCGCAGTTTTTTTTGGAGGGACAGTGGTAGAAATTTTCTCGCAAGGGAAAATAGAAAATGCTCCCACAAATTTCTGGAGCAGTTCTTTTTCAGGAGATGTCCATCATGGAAAAACAATGTGAGTCACCCCAAAAATCTGTAGGAGGTAAAAAATGTGAAAGAATCCGTTTACGAAATTCATGAAGGAGACAACTGAGTACATGGAGAAAAAATTTCCCCCTCTCCTGCCTATCCAGGATGCCGTAGAAAACTACCGGGCCGCAGCGTCAGGAAGCCGTACGCCGAGTAGAGGACTACAATGACCAGCACCCGGACAAGCCCATCACGGTGACGGAGAACGACCGGCCGCCCGTTCCCGCGCCGTGAGGCCGCAGGTGGCCGCGTGTGCGTTCTTTCATTCCTCGAAGGGCAAGTACACATCCGAGACAGTCGGCGCAAGGTGGGCGCAAATTGGGCCGGTCGAAAACGACGCAGGAGAAAGCAGCGGGGTCGTAAGCGACCCGCAGCGCTCACTTCTGCCCGCAGTGCGGGCAGTTTTTGCCCTTTCTCAAGGGCGTTGTAAATTCAAAAATTTTTGGAAAAGGGCGTTCCGATGTGGAAGAAAAGCCCGGAATTTCAAGGAAAAACACAGGCGTTCCTGACGCCGAAATGGGCGGTTTTTGCCATTGTTCAGGAAAAAGCGAAATATCCCCTCTGATTGGTGCCAGTTGGAAAAGAGAGAGTAGCGGAACGTGATAGTTTTCAGACACAGCTGTCCTGGTATGTCCTATCGATCCGTCAAAAAGTCATCTGTGTCCGTATGCGGGATCACCTGCATGAGGTGCTGGAGAAGCAGCTGCTCCAGTAGATCAAGGTCTGCTTCTAAGCGAAGCAGTGTTGCAAGCAGATCGCATACTGATCTCAGAGGCAAAAGTTTTTGTTGGTTTTGGGTATGGCTATTTCCCAGAGTTGTGGTATTGTGTGTTGCTGCGAAGGAGGCGAACAGAAAATGGCAAAGAAAAGAGCAGCCGGCGAGGGCAACATCCGCAAGCGGAAGGACGGACGCTGGGAAGGGCGCTACGTTGCCGGGCATGATGAAAACGGCAAAGCCATCCGCAAAAACGTCCTGGGCAGGACCCAGGCGGAGGTGCGGGAAAAACTCAAAGCGGCCATTGAGCTGGCTCACCGGCTGGATATAAGCAAGGCTGAGGACTATACCGTGGAGAAGTGGGTGAACATCTGGTTCGAGCTGTACTCCAAACCCAACATCAGGGAGAACACGCAGGAATACTACCGCAGGTTCATTGACCTGCACATCATCCCCCACATCGGGAGCATCAAGCTGACCAAGCTCACCAGCCGGGATATACAGAAAATGTACAACGACGTGCGGGAGCACGGCCGCACAAGGAAAGAACAAAAGGACAAGTCGCCTGGACTCAGCAGCTCCTATGTGCGTGGCATCCATACGATGCTGCACAACTGTCTGGGCCGGGCGGTGAAGGAGAAGCTGATCCCCAGCAATCCCTGCGATGACTGTATCCCACCAAAGATCCAAAAGAAAGAGATGAAGATCCTCAAGCCGGAGGACATGGCTGCATATCTGAGGGAAGCTGAAAACCGGAGCGTGCTGCCCATGTTCTTCCTGGTGCTCTGCACCGGACTGCGGCGGGGGGAGATCTCAGCGCTCCAATGGGAGGACTTGGACATAGAGAGGAAGATACTCACAGTCAACAAGCAGGCAGCGGCAGCAAAAGGCGGTGGGGTCAAGGTGGTGCCGCCCAAGACAGATACCTCCGTCCGGCAGATCTCCGTCTCCCAGCAGGTGATCGACCTGCTCAAACAGGAGCACGAAAAGCACCCGGACAATCCCATCATGTTCCCATCGCCGGTGAACGGCGGAATGTGGTACCCGGATGCCATCAACCGCCTGCACCAGAGGATACTAAAGAGCGCCGGGCTGGAACACATACGTCTGCACGACTTGAGACATACCTTCGCATCGGTCGCTCTGCAGAACGGCGTGGACATCAAGACCGTCTCAAGTATGCTGGGACACTTCGACGCGGGCTTCACCCTGCGGACATACACCCATGTCACGGCCAGATCGCAGGAGCAGGCGGCAGACACTATGGGAGCGTTCGTGGCGGGGAGAATGTAGGAATGAACCTCACCGTTTGCGGCGCAGTAACCAAAGAAGAACATAGCCCGGAGGCTGTGGACGAACAGAGCATCGTCCGCAGCCTCCAGTTTTTTCTCTGCTGAGAAGCATGAAGCAGGCTGCGGCTGCATCGAGGAAGTAAACTTTCATTAGAGAACACAGACAGATAACTGAATATTACTCTGAAGCACTTGCTGCTGACCGAGAGGAACGGTCAATCGGCAGGTGCTTTTATTTTATCAAAAAAGCAGAACACAAGGAGAAAACAGGCTATCCTTTTTGGCTACTGGGTGAGAGGTCAATCCTCCCGCCCTTTTTTATTGCC
>CANQTO010000089.1 GCA_947626785.1 uncultured Oscillospiraceae bacterium | reverse complement strand
GTATTGATTTTAGTATATCAGATTCATTAAAAATTGTCCGAAAAAGTGTCTTAATTTATGAGACCATTATACTCCGCCCTTGACGGTAATGACCTTGGCCAGACTGACAAATTCCGGGTTGTCCACGACCACCACCCGCTCCCGGCGCTGGAGGTTCAGGCCGTCTATGCGGGTGCCGCCGGAGAGCATCAGGCCGTTGTAGGCGTAGAGCTTGCTGAGCTGGCAGGTTTCAATCTCCATGTCCAGCATGATGCGGCGGCGCACGGTGTCATACAGATCCGCCCGAATAAAAGAGAGCTTGGCCTGACGGCTCATACTGCCGGAGCGTTCGAAGGCCACATAACTCCGCGGGCCGGAGCCGAAATCCAGACTGACGCCCTCCGGCCGGAACAGGGACTCCGCCTTCTTCCGGCGCTCCTGGCTCCTCCTGCTCTGCCCGGCATCAAAGACGCCGGAGAAGTCCATGTAGAAAATGACATCCGCCAGTTCCGTGAAAACCGTTTTCTCCAGGCCGTATGAAAAATCGTCCCCGCGCAGGACGCACATGATCTGAAAGAAAAGAGCATTGTCCTCCTGGAGCTCCGGCCCTGGGAGGACACATTTTTTCGTGGCGCTGGCGTTCAGGCGGAAGGAAAACCTCTCTCCCTCCTCCGCAGCGGCGTACCCGAGTACCGCCTGCGCCGACACATGATGGATCTTGTAATACACGTCCATTGCCGTCACTTCCTCCCAGACAGAGTAGCACAGGCAGGACAGAAAAGCAATATAGAAACTACTCCCACAAGAAGGCATAATTTCTATACTTATACAAAAGCGGCGTCCGCCAAATAGCGGACACCGTTCCATGTTCAGTATTGATCTAATATGCTGTGGTGGCCCACATCGACCAGGATAATCAATTTGTTGCCCTCATAATACCAGATGATGCGAATGTCCATGTTGACGCTGCACTCAAACAGGTCTTTCGTGCCCTGGATGCGTTTGGTACGGAGAGATGGGTGCATGGGATTTTCGGTGAGAAGGCGGAGCTTGCTTTGGAGCTGCTTCTTCTCCTGTGCGTTCAGATCCTTGAAATGCTTTTCAAAGCGTTTGGTATAAGTGATCTGATACGCCATCAATCTGCCTCCAGCTTTGCAAACAGAGCGTCTACGCTGTCAAAGACAGGCTGTTCGCCGGAGGCGACTTTTGCCTTTACCTCTTCAAGTTCACCTCGGAGTTCATCAAGAACTTTCTTTGGGTAAACGACGACCGGCAGCATACAGATGGTCCCGTCCTTCTCAAAAACATCCAGCTTGTCGCCTTCGGAAAGACCCAGCTTGACAATGATCTCCTTCGGAATGGTGATCTGCGACTTTTGCCGCAATTCGGCCAACATATGATCCTCTCCTCCCTTTGAAATAGAACGTAAGAAAATCTAACTTTCTTACTAACAGTATATCCTGTTTTTTCGGGTTATGCAAGGAGACGGCAAAAATTTTACAAATGGGCAGAGCGTTGACCGAAACTTGTAGTTTTATCCGAATCTGCAAATATAGATACTACTCCCACAAATTTGGGGAGCCGTTCTTTTTTGGAGGTGACTGTCATGGATAACTCAGGCCCACCACACAAATAAAAAAACGAAAAGAAAGAAGGAATCAATTGCATGAACAATGAATCGCGCTTTCCCCTTACCCCAAGCAATCCCCCGCAGCCAAACTATCCCCCGCCGTATAAGATCGTAGACGGCTGCCTGTTCCTGGAGCAGCAGGCCTATGACCGGAAGCTCTGCAACTTCTTGCCCTACATCATACGGGAGCTCACCTTGGATGACGGCGCTGAGATAAGCAAACGTCTGCTCCTCGGCGGCCTCCGTTCAAACGGCGAACCGCTCGATGAAGTTGAGGTCGCCGGCAGTGAGCTGGCCTCGTTCAGCTGGGTCTCAGATAAGTGGGGCTCAGACTGTATCCTGGAGATCGGCGCTCTGGTAAAGGACCACATCCGCTATGCCATTCAGCAGACAGCTGTCAAGGCGGAAAAGCAGACCGTCTATGCCGTCACTGGTTGGAAGAAGATCAGCGGCCAATGGGTCTTCCTGCTGCCTGGCAGCGATACGCAGACGGTCCGTCTCCCGGACAAGCTCAGCCGCTATGAAAAAGGTGAGAAGATCGACAGGACCTCGTTCTTTGTGGTCAAAGACCTGCTCGAGCATCCGCCCGCGTCGAGGCCCCTGATCTTTCTTCTTCTGGCCTATACGTTTCTCACTCCGCTGAATCACTTTCTACACATGGCAGATTGTGAACCGAAATTTGTGTTCACGCTCCTGGGAAGGACCGGAGCCAGGAAGAGCACCATGGCGGCGCTCTTCCTTTCTTTCTTCGGCCGCTTCACTGCGTCAGAGCTTCCGCTCTCCTTCCGGGATACGCCAAACAGCATCACACACTATGCGTTCGCTCTCAAGGATGTGCTCACCTGCGTCGATGACTTCCATCCCTCCTCCCGCCAGGAGGAGCAGAAACTCACCGCAACAGCGCAAGCGATCATCCGTGCCTACGGCGACCGGGTAGGGCGCGGCCGCCTGAAGGCAGACTCCACTCCCATGGCATCCCGTCCGCCGCAGGGCAACGCGATCATCACAGCGGAGAACGCTCCCGACATCGGCGAGAGCGGCATGGCCAGGACATTCATCTATGAGATGAAAGCGGATGAAGTGGATCTGAAGATGCTCAGTTTCTTTCAGAACGAAGCGGCCAAAGGCGTCTTCCGTTCCTTCATGCTGACCTACACAGAATGGATCAAAGCCAAATACCTCCGCGACGATGGTACGGAGAACAGGTTTCTCGACTGTCTCAAGAAACTGTTTGAACGGTACCGTCAGGAATTCAGCGCCGCTGGTATTCCCTGCCACGGCCGCCTCCCGGAGATCGTCTCTTGGTTTCGGATAGGCATGATCATGTTCCTGAGTTTCCTGAAAGACCAGGATCTGCTCACTGCCGATCAGGTAAACGCGCTGGAAGATGAGTTCATCTCCATGCTGTATGAGTTGACCCAAAAGCAGGCGGAGAGTATTGACAGGGACCGCCCCGCTCATATTTTCATCCGCAAGCTCTACGCGCTGATAGAGAGCGGCCAGGTCGTTGTGCTGAAGAAGAGTGAGGCTCCGCTCTGTGAGCCGAAAGACTACATCGGTTTTGAGGACGACAACTATTTCTATCTGAACACCGAGGCTGCTCACCGAGCGGTCAAGAAGCTCTGCGACGATCAGGGTGAGGCCTTCTCCGTCAACACCCATGGGCTGCTGAAAGCTCTCGCGGAGGAAGGTCTGATCGACACTCAGGGCGGGGAGAACACAAAGAGCGTTCGCTTCGGGAACAAGATCAAGCGGGTATTCTGTCTGAGAAAAGAGGCAGCGCAAAAGGTCGTGGACGCAACTATGCTGTGAAAAGCCGTCACAGGTGTAACAGAGTTCCGCAAAGCCTTGACAGCACTGGATTATTTTGTTGGAGCGGAAGCGCGACAAGGGAGTTACCCGCGTGTAACATTTCTCTCTGCCGTTACACTTCCGTTGCGCCTCTGTTGCGATCCTATACTTTCGGAAAGCGTTGATACAGCTGGAAAAACCGGCTCCGTTACGTTTGTTACGCTAAAAAAGCTACACAGGGTAGGAGCGTTGTTTTCCCCGTGTGAGGCCGCACAAGGCGCTGTGTCCGCTCCTGCCGACAGACGCCCCCCGCACCCCGAAACGGGTTGGTAGCGAAACAAAGCCGTCGTGAGCGCGCTTGCAAGCGAACAGGCGACTTGAGCGTGACCCGTTTCGGAAAAGGAGGAGCGGCGGAGGGAGCGAGCTTTCGCCGCCAGGCGGAAGCGAGACGATCCGAAACCCGCTCCGACGCCGGGCGGGGCAAGCAGAGCGTCCGGCTGTCCGCCGCCGCCTTTGCGCCGCTGTTCCGGCGCTGTTCGGGCAGAAG
>CANQTO010000088.1 GCA_947626785.1 uncultured Oscillospiraceae bacterium | reverse complement strand
AATAAAAAGCCTTGAAATCAAGAGATTTAAGCCGCTTCCGCATAGGCGCTTTGTATCAATCACGCAACGGTTTCATCCAGAAAGCGCAGGGAGGCCAGCTTGTTCTGGAAGGCCTCCAGCCGGGCCCGCCGGGTCCGCTCTATGGCCTCCGCCTGGATCTCCTCAAGCTCCGCCTTCAGCCCGTCCAGAAAGAGCGGGTCGATGACCTTGTGGATGTTCTCGATGCTGGTGTAGTGCATCCCGCCGGAGCGCCGGGTCTCCGGGTTCAGGGTGCTCTCGAACACGGCGCCGAAGATGGTGGGGCTGATGTCGCTCCAGTCGAAATCCTCACTGGCCCGGTTCAGAAGCAGCGCCTTCAGCTCCTCGGTGAAGGGCGGGATCTCGATGCCCTCGTCGCTGAACAGGCCGCCGTTGACGTAGGGGAAAGCGGCCAGGGCCGGATCGTCGTCCGCCAGGTAGGGGTCCCGCGCCTCCGGCTTCTGGTCTAAGATCTTGAACAGCTCCGCCAGGGCCCGGCGGATGCCGCTGGCGGGGATCTCCCGCAGATAGTCGTGGAACATGCTCCGGCTGCCGAAGATCCCGGCGTCCTCCGCGTACAGGCAGAACACCAGCCGGACGCAGAGCTTGTTCAGGCTTTGCAGGGTGGAGAGCTTGCCGGGGTCCCGGTACTGCTTCAGCAGCGCGTCGTACAGCACCCCCACCAGTTCGCCGGCCTGGAGGGAGATCTCCATCTCCTTGCGGATGTGCTCGCTGCCGGTGTCCACCAGGAAGCGGAGCCGGTAGTAGTCCTTCTCCAGGTCCGCAAGCAATATCTTCTCCGGCTCGCCGTTGGGCCGCTCCATGTCGTACACATAGAACTCCGCGAAGTTGCAGGTCACCACCCAGCGGGGATGCTGGGAGAGGGGCAGCTCGGTGATGTACCGCTTGGCCTGCTGAAAGGGATTGAGCAGGGTGCCGTCGGACTGCTTAATGGGCTTGTTCAAATCTTTGTCCAGGCTCTTTTGCTCGATGAGGACCTTGGTGGCCGGGATCGTCCCGTCGATAAAGCTGGTGTGGTCCAGGTGCACCTGCTCCTCAAAGCTGATCCACTCCTCCGGGTGCTCCACGCCCAGCACATCCCGCAGCAGGGACAGCCAGAAGGACTGGCTCTCCCCCTTTTCATAGCCTCTGCCCCGCCATTTTTCCGCAAACGTCTTCGCCGCCGCCCGCTGCTGCGCGTCCGTCATAGCCAAGCCCTCCTTGGTTTCCTTTCACATGTTTTTCCCACCGGGGGACAAATAACCGGCCAGTTCTGTGATCCACTGGGGATGCTTCTGCCTCTTCAGGATCAGTTCTCCGTTCCGGTATTCGGCCACTTCCTCAAAGCCGTTGTCGTTATCGAAAAAGCGGGCCTCATCGCAGTAGGGCAGCACCTTTGCCACGGCCTCCCAGCGGCCGGCAAAGCGGCGGCGCACATCGTCCTCCCGGATGTTGTGCCCTCCGCGCCGCACCCGGTTCTCGATCCGGGCCAGGCACTCCTCCGGCGTGTCCAACCCCACATAATAGAGCCGGACTGTGTACCCCAGCTCTTTGGCCCGGGCCGCCGTCAACTCCGTCTTGCGGCCCGAGAGCGTGGTCTCCTGGGTGAAGCTGACGCCTCTGTGCAGACATTCCTCTATCCGCTCCAGCGCAATCTTTCCGCCCTGGATGGCGCTCCCGCCTGCCTGGGCGGTGATCCTGTCCACATCCACGATGACGCCCAGGTCCGTTGGCTGTGTCTTCAGCACGCCGGTCAGGCTGCTCTTGCCTGTCCCGTTCACGCCGCCGATGATGGTATAGAGCCTCATTTTTCGGCCTCCTTTTCCCGGAAGACTTCGATCATTTGTATACATCCCCGCGGTTCCCAGCGTCCAGGACCCGAACCGTAACGATCTGCTGCTCCACGGTATAGAGCACCCGGAAAGTTCCCACGCGCAGCCGGTAGATACCGGGACTTCCTTCAAACGGCTTGATATCTCCGCTGAATGGCAGCTTGTAAATGGCCGTGAGGAGCCGCACCTGGTTCTCTTTTGTCTGCTTGCGGATAAACTTCTCCGCTCTCTTCTCAATGACGATCTGATATCTCACGGAAGAACGACCCCCAAATCGGCGGCCAGAGTCTCCAGAGAAACCGTGTCATGCTTGTGCGGGTCCTGGTCCTCCAGATACTCCTTGTACATACCGGCGCAAAAAGCGTCGTCTTCCGCTTCATCCGCGATCAGGCCCTGGATATAACCGATGACATAGCCTAACTTGCTTTGCGGCACCTGACCGAGCAGGGCAGCCGCCATCTCCATTTCACTCATTATATAAAGCACCTCCATTCTCAACCGGCTGGGAGTTGTTGCACGTTATAGATTCCTCTCCGGATAAGCCGTCTATACAGCCGAGAACATATTCGCGAATAACGGTGTTGCTTGTTTTGCCCTGGCTCTCACAAAACGTTTTGAAAGCTGCCGCCTGCCCTTTCCGCACTTTGCAAGCAAGCGTCGCCATGTTTTCGCTGTCCCATTTTGCGTTGGCTTTTCTCTTTGCTTCAGATATTGCCATATTGCCGCCTTCTTCCTCGTAGTAGCTATATGTTATCACGAAGGCAAAGCACTGTCAACCGTGTAAAAAAACGAACATACCGGCAAAGCGTTAGCCTTGCCGGTTATTTTTGATCGTCCGCGCAGCGGACACCATACCTTTTCACTCTTCACTCTTACTTATTACCTCCAAAAACCGGCCAGGCGATTTTTAGTGAAGAGTGAAGAGTGAATAGTGAAGAAGGGAGAAAAATCGGCAAGGCTTAAACAAGCCTTGCCGATTTTTGGCGGAGATGGAGAGATTCGAATTATAGGGAAAGCGTAAATTGCTGTAAATTGATGTTTAAAAAGTCTTGAAATTCCGGGCTTTTTTCGTTTCTATGTAAATGGCTGTAAATAGCTGAAAACGCTCTAAGCAGAAAATTAAGCTGAAAACTTTTGCCCCAAAACAGGCCGGGGATTGCTCCCCTGTAAGGACAGAAAAAAGGGAGCGGTTTTTCTCTTTCCCGCTCCCCTCTGGGGCTATTCTCCTTTAGCGGCTTCCTCATGGGCCTCGGTCATAAGCTTAAGCTGGAATGCTTTCGCTTCTTCCCGTGCGGATCTCCACTCTCCAGCCTTTTCTTCTTCCAGCCTGATAATGTGAGCTTTAAGGACTTCGTTTTCAAGCTCCAAGGCTTTCTCTTTCGGATCTCTCGGCGGCTGATAGCTGTAAAGGGCTTCTTCCGCTTCCCTTGCGGTGTCCCTTGCTACCTCTACAGCGTATGATACCGTTTCCAGCCGCTCCGCTTCAGTGCGTCCTGCCTGATCTCTCAAAAGGTATTCCGTTACCAAATCAAGCAGGCTTCTGACGTTCATAACGCTGTTCGTGATTTCAAGAAGTCCCATCATGTAAGTATGTCCTTTCTCCCCTCTAAAGGGTATGCCTTGCGGCTCTCTGTTTTTGTGGTGGAGCGGGCTGTGCGGTGTCCCGCTCCCCTGTGTTAAATCATCCCCGAAAGATCCCCCTAAGCTCTCTAAAATTGGGTGGAAGTGCTCTTGGATGAGGATCAGGAAGGATTCTATTTCAAGCTCTCCCTCTGCCCGTTCACAAGCCGCTAAAAGGGCTTCCACTAAAAAGGCGTGGTGTAATGCCTCTTCTACCTTCGCATTCTGGGCGGCTCTCTTTGCTGTCATACGGTGTTTCACTCCCTGCTTGCATTTTATCGGGAGGCCGGTTATAATGGGTTCACCGGCCCCCATGGTGGTTGGTTTGGTCCCCTGTCTGCTGCTTTGGTTGGCGTTCAGACAAGGGGCCTTTTTCATGCGATGGTGAAGCGCCGGGTGACGCTCTCGCTGGAGTAGGCGGCGAACACGTCAGGGAGGGCGGCCTTGAGGGCCTTGCTGTCCAGCCGGCGGTTGACGATCTCCTTCCAGCGGATGATGAAGCTGCCGGTGTTGTGCTCGTCCTCGCCCTTGCTCTCCAGGTC
>CANQTO010000087.1 GCA_947626785.1 uncultured Oscillospiraceae bacterium | reverse complement strand
GCCAACGTGGCGATCCTGGGCGCGATGCTGGCCAAGGAGCCGGTGGTGGACATCGACAAGATGATCGAGGCCATCCGCATCGAGCTGGGCGAGCGCAAGCTGCGCTTCCTGGAGGGCAACAAGGCCGCCCTCTTCGCCGGCATGGAAGCCGCCAAGTAAATTCGTATCAATTTATTCCCTCTCTCTTTAAAAAGGGGAGTTGCAGCAAAACGAGAAGTTGAGCTGCAACTCCTTTTTTATACCTGCGAGAGGGAAAGTCTGAAAAAAAGGCCGGGCATCTGTGGAAAAAAGGCAAAAAATCTGACACACCCCTGATTGAGGCCTGCCAATGGGTCCCCATGTTCCGTTTTGTGGAAACTAAGCCGCTTCTTCCAACTGCCTGCCGGGGGGCCGGGTCCCGGCCTGCGGCTCCGTCTCCGTCCTGGCCCCCGGAGCCGGACGGCCCGATCCGCGCCTCCAGCGGCAGCTGCTACACCGGCCGGCAGCTCCGGGAGCTGATTGGATAAAGAATAATGGCTGTGAAGAGCGCTGAACGCTTCTTCACAGCCAGTTTTTTTACGCTTCCAGGGTCCGGGCGATAAAGCCCGGCACCTCCTCCGGCAGGATATCCAGTGCGCAGGCCAGTTCGTTGTGGAGCATCTCCTCGGCCCGCTTCCGGCTGCGCTCATCCACCTGGCCCAGATGCCGTCCCTTTTCCTCGGCCCGTTTGGCCTTCTTGTAGATGGCGCGGATCAGGCGGACCAGATCCCGGCAGTCGCCGCTTTTCAGGTAGGTCTGGTAGTGCTCGTTGAGCAGACGGGGATTGCTGTTCTCGTAGATCTTCTCCTCCAAGCTGGGGATCTGCCGGATCAGCTCCAGGGCCTGTTCCCTTGTCAGCACCGGGCGGGTGTACACCGCCGTGTCCACCGGAGCGAAGATCTTCCCCACCTGATAGACCGGGGCCATGGTGTAGTAATCGACACCCTTTTTCGCCTCCTGCATCTCCAGGGGGCCGATAGCCTCGATCTCACAGACTCCTACCGAACCGTACACGATCCTCTGACCGACCTGATACATGCTCTTGCTTCTCCCTTCCGCCCGCCGTCCAACGCGGCACAGGCTTCCAGGCTCTATTTTAGCACAATTTTTTGAAATATGTAAGCAGAAATTTTCATAGAATGGAAAAAATTTCTTTGGCTCTACTCCCGGCAGATCGTGCCGCCGCCCAGGACCAGATCCCCGCCGTAGAGCACGGCGGCCTGGCCGGGGGCCGGGGCCCGCTGGGGCTCGTCAAACTCCAGGCGCAGCCGGCCGCCCTCCTCGGGAAAGGCCGTGGCAGGGCACTCCCGGCCCCGGTAGCGGAGCTTGGCCGTGCAGCGGAAGGGCTCCGGCGTGGGGGCCATGGACACCCAGTTGAAGTCCTCCGTCAGCACCCGGCGGCGCAGCAGCTCCTCCGCCCCGCCTAGGACCACCGTGTTGCTCTCCGGGCAGATGCGGCAGACATAGAGCCGCTCGTGGTAGCCCAGGCCCAGGCCCCGGTGCTGGCCCACGGTGTAGTGGATGATACCCTGGTGCTCTCCCAGGACCCTCCCCTGCCCGTCCACATAGGGGCCCGGCCCCGGCTCCCCGCCGTATTGGCGGACCACCTTGGCGTAGTCCCCGTCGGGGGCAAAGCAGATATCCTGGCTGTCGGGCTTAGCAGCGTTGACGAAGCCGCCCTGCCGGGCCAATTCCCGCACCTGCTCCTTGCTCAGCTCCCCCAGTGGGAAAAAGCTGTGGGCCAGCTCCTCCTGGCTCAGGCAGTAGAGCACATAGCTCTGGTCCTTCTCCCGGTTCACTGCCCGCTTGAGCAGCCAGCGGTCCCCGCCCCTCTCGATGCGGGCATAGTGCCCGGTGACGATGTGGGAGCAGTCCAGAGCCTGGGCCCGCCGGTAGAGGGCGGAGAACTTCATGCTCCGGTTGCAGTCGATGCAGGGGTTGGGGGTCAGGCCCTGCCGGTAGCTGTCGGCAAATTTTTGGATGACCTTCTCCCGGAATTCCTCCGTGAAATTGAACACATAGTAGGGAAGACCCAGCCGGAAGGCCACGCTCCGGGCGTCCTCCACGTCGTCCAGGGAGCAGCAGCTCTGTCTCCCCTCCTCCGGCGGAGGGCCGTCGTACAGGCGCATGGTGCAGCCCACGCAGTCCCAGCCCCGCTCCTTCATCAGCAGGGCCGCCACGCTGGAGTCCACGCCCCCGCTCATCGCGATCAACGCCCGCAACTCATCTCGCCTCCTCTCGCGAAGTTGAAGCTCACTGAAAAACTCCCAAGGCCTATTTCAATCGTCCGCGCAGCGGACACCGCACCTCTTCACTGTTCACTTTTACTTATTACCTCCAAAAATCGGCGAGGCGGTTTTGAGTGAAGAGTGAATAGTGAAAAGTGGAGAAGTAAAAATCGGCAAGGCTGACGCCTCGCCGATTTTTGGCAGCGGGAGAAGGATTCGAACCCTCACATACGGAGTCAGAGTCCGCTGTGCTACCTTTACACAATCCCGCTAAACGCATTAGCTATTATACTAAGTTTTTGCCATTTGTCAAGGATTTTTTTCTCAGGTCCTTACCTGCCCATAAAAGTACAGGAGCTGCCTCCCGGCAAAGAGCCCGCCAATGGCGGGCTCTCACGCATGGGAGAGGGGGGGAGGAAGAAGACAAGATGTTTTCAGTCCGGGGCCTCTTCCGGCAGGGGAAGAGCTTTCGGCCTTTTTATGGCAACGATCAGGGCGCCCACCACACAGCCGATCGCGGCCGGCAGCAGCCAGCCGATCCCGTAGGCCGAGAGGGGCAGCCGGGCGTAGAGGGCCTGGAGCGGCGCGATATGGATATGGGTCACGCCCGCGCCGTTGAGCTTCAGCACCGCCTCGTAGAGCCCCACCAGTCCGGCCATCAGGATCGCGCCCTTCCAGGCCCCGTGATTGGGCACGAACCTCCGGAAGACGCCCAGAAGCGTCGCGGCGATGGCGATGGGGTACAGCAGGGCAAAAATCGCGGTGGTGTAGCGGATGATGTTGGCGACGCCCATGCAGGCCATGCCGAAGGAAATGATGTTGTACACCAGCAGGCAGCGGCGGTAGGGAAGCTTGCCCCTGGAGAGCTTTTCGGTAAACTGGGCCATGATGGTCTGCATGCCGATGGAGGAGGTCAGGCAGGCGAAGAAGATGCCGACGCCCAGCACCACGCTGCCGAAGCGGCCGGAGACGCTGTAGATGATGGAGATCAGCAGGGCGGAGGGGTCCACGTCGGTGCTGAAGAGCACGGAGGACGAGGCGCCCAGGTACAGCAGGCCGCCGTAGACGAACAGCAGGCACAGCAGGGCGATCACCGCCGCCTGGAGCAGCACGCTCCGCCGCTCCTTGGCCTCTGTGTAGCCCTTCTCCTTCACGGAGGCGATGAAGGTGGAGACCAGCACGATGCCCACGCACACGTCCCCCGTCTGGTAGGCCTGGGTGAAGGCGTGCATGAAGGGGCTTCTCACCCGGGGCTCTACAGGCACACCCATGGGGTGGAGGATGCCGAAGATGACGATGATGGACAAAGAGATCAGCAGGAAAGGGGTCAGGACCTTGCCGATCACGTCCACGATCTTGGTGGGGTTCAGGGACAGATAGTGGACCAGGACGAAATAGACCGCCAGCATGGCGATCCGCAGGCCCTCCTTCCCGATGAGGCCCGGCGCCGCGCCGTAGACGCCGGTCTCGATGGCGACGGCCGCCTGCCGTGGCGGGCCGATGGTCAGCATCATGATGATGAAGGCCACCGAGTAGGCCGAGGCGAACCAGGGAGCCACCGGGGCAAAGAGCTTTTCGTGGTCGCCCCCAGCGTTGTCCAGGGCGATCACCGTCAGAAACGGCAGCAGGATGCCGGAGATCGCCAGGCCCAGGATGGCCGTCTTCCACGCCGAGCCCGCGGCCACGCCGATCATCGGCGGGAACACGAAATTGCCCGCGCCGAAGAAAATGGCAAAGATGGCAAAACCGATCACCATAGAGTCCGTCAGCTTTTTCCTCATTCGCTTGCAGGGACGCCCTCCGCGGAGCCCCCTGCGCCTCACCTCCTACTACAATATATTTGGTCGTAAGCTTGACCGCCAGTCAAGGATACGTCCATCTCGTTGCTTAAGCTGTT
>CANQTO010000086.1 GCA_947626785.1 uncultured Oscillospiraceae bacterium | reverse complement strand
TACCAAAAAAGGAGAGAGTTACCAAGGTCTTCCTTGGCAACTCTCTTCTTTTTTTCAGGGACTTTTTTCACAGCCCCGATCTTGCTGTAGATAAACCTTATGCAGAAATAACGTAGATGTGTAAAAAAATGATTTAAATCTGTTTTTGAGGCAGCTTTGCCTCGTCGGCAGAAGCTCTATTCACTCGCTTCCGGCTAAAGCCGAAAGCTCGTTCACGCCGCTCTGCCTCCTCTCAAAACCAAAGCAGACGCTTTGGTTTTGGTAAGGAAGAACGAGGCTGCCCGCCGATTTTGCCGTGCTTGCGCGGCAAAATGGCTTTGCAGCCTTGTTCTGACGCCGCGCCGACCAACCGAAGGGCGATAAGCGCGAGTATCTCAAATGCGAGCCCAGCGCAGCGGGTCGCATTTGACTCTCAGGCGCTGGCGCTCTCCATCCAGGTGGCCAGCTTCTCCTCAGGGACGCCCAGCCCGGCGGACAGGTACGCCACGGCCTCGTTGAAGTTCAGGCTGCGCAGGTACTCAAAATTGGTGATGCGCTTGAAGTTGAGGGTGGTGCCGTCGATCCTGCGGCCCTCAATATAGCCGCACTCGTAGCACATAAACAGGTCCATCTTCCGGTGGCCGTCCACTACCATCTCATGACCGCAACGAGGGCATTTCATTTCATTTACCTCCTGATCATCCGGCCGCTCACGGCGGCTCCGCTTGTTAAATAACTTTCAAACTTCTGTACGATCGTTAATATACACGACAAAGCCCGAAAAGTCAACGGTTTTTCGTGATTTTTCCGACAAGTAAAACGCCGATTTTTTGGACTGTTTTACCAAAATTTGAGTGGTGATTTTGTGTAAGGTGCCGAGGCATTTCCCCAGGCTTCGGATTTTTTGTGGACAAACGGGCCGGTCTGGGCTATAGTGGAGGCAAATACTTTGGGAGGTGCGCCTGTGCGCTATATGGAACTGACCCTGGAGACGCCCCCTGCCGAGCTGGACCAGCGCTGTGAGGAGCTGGCCGCGCTGGGCGTAGACGGCTTCGTCATCGAGAGCGAGGAGGATTTCCGGGATTTTTTAGAGAACAACCGGCAGTACTGGGACTATGTGGACCGGGAGCTGGAGCAGCGCTTCGCCGGGGCCAGCCGGATCAAATTCTACCTGACGGACGACGGGGAGGGCCGGGCCCTGCTGGAAAAGCTCCGGGCCGCCTATCCCCGGCTCAGCCTGGCCTATACCCAGGATGCCGACTGGGAGAACAACTGGCGGGAGTACTATAAGCCCATCCCCGTGGGGGAAAAGCTGGTGGTGGTCCCGGAGTGGGAGCCCATCCCGGAGGGCGGCCGCCTGCCCCTGCGCCTGGACCCGGGCCTGATCTTCGGCACCGGCAGCCACGCCACCACCCGCATGTGCCTGGCCGCCCTGGAAAAGCAGGTGCCCCCCGCCCGGCGTCTGCTGGACCTGGGCTGCGGCAGCGGTATTCTGGGCATCGGCGGCCTGGTTTTAGGGGCGGAGTTCTGCCTGGGCTGCGACGTGGACCCCAAGGCCCCCGCTGTGGTGATGTCCAACGCCTCTCTCAACGGCTTGGACGAAAGCCGCATCCGGGCCGTGGCCGGGGACGTGATCGCCGGCGCCTCCCTCCGCCGGAGCTTCGGCGGCAGCTACGACGTGGTGCTGGCCAACATCGTGGCAGACGTGATCATCCCCCTGGCCCCCCATGTGCCGGCCTTTCTGAAGCCGGGCGGGGTCTTCATCAGCTCCGGCATCATCGAGGGGCGGCAGGCGGAAGCGGCCGCCGCCATCCGGGCCGCGGGCTTCAGCATCGTGCAGGAGGACTGCCTGGAGGAGTGGCACTGCTTCACGGCGGTGCTGGGCGGCTGACATGACGGAACTGGAGAGACTCAGGGCCGCCTCCGGTCTGCTGCTGGCCTGGCACCGGGAAAACCGGCGTCTGTTGCCCTGGCGCATAGACCGGACGCCCTATTCCGTCTGGGTGGCGGAAATCATGCTCCAGCAGACCCGGATCGAGGCGGTCATCCCCTACTACCGCCGCTTCATGGAGCGGCTGCCCACGGTGGAGGCCCTGGCCGCGGTCCCCGAGGAGGAACTGCTGAAGCTCTGGGAGGGCCTGGGCTATTACAGCCGGGCCCGGAACCTGCAAAAGGCCGCTAAGGAGATCGTGGACCGCTGGGGCGGCCGCCTGCCGGAGAGCGCCCAGGCCCTGCGGCAGCTTGCCGGCATCGGGGACTACACCGCCGGGGCCATCGCCTCCATCGCCTTCGGCCTGCCGGAGCCCGCCGTGGACGGGAACGTGCTGCGCCTGGTCCTGCGCCTGCTGTCCAGCCGGGAGGACGCCCTCTCCCCCAGGACCCGGAGCCGGGTGGCGGAGCTGCTGCGGCAGATCTACCCCTCCGGGGAGGAGGCGGGGCTGCTGACAGAGGGGCTCATGGAGCTGGGCGAGACGATCTGCCTGCCCCAGGGGAAGGCGGACTGCGCAGTTTGTCCGCTTGCGTCCCTGTGCCTGGCCCGGGAGCGGGGCGAGGCCGCCGAGCTGCCGGTGCGCAGCGCCAAAAAGCCCCGCCGGGTGGAGGAACGGACCGTGCTGCTGCTCTGTTGCGGCGGCCGCTATGCCCTGCGCCGCCGGGGAAGCGAGGGCCTGCTGGCCGGACTCTGGGAATTTCCCAACCGGGAGGGCCGCCCCGGCCCGGATGAGATCATGGAGGAGCTAAGAGTCCTGGGCGCGGAGCCCCTCTCCATAGAGCCCTGCGGCGAGGCCCGGCACCTCTTCACCCACGTGGAGTGGCGCATGACCGGCTGGCGGGTCCTCTGCCGCCGGGAGGCGGCGGACTTCCAGTGGTTCAGCCCGGAGGAGATCCGCCGGGACTGCGCCCTCCCCTCCGCCTTTCGCTTCTATACGAAACAGATAACCTGACAGATTTATAAGATCGAGCCGGTCCCGGAAACGTTTCCGGGACCGGCTTTTTTCGACATTTTGCTTGTTTTTGTCTATTTTTCATAAAAGTGCCGGAAAAACAGCCGATATTTTTTCTTGAAAATTAGGCAAAATCACAACAAAAGGCTTGTCAAATCTTGTAAAATGGGTTAGAATGGAATTGTAAAGCCCCTCAGCCCCCCAAAGCGGCCCGCCGCTTTGGGGCGGACTATCTATGAACGGGAGATCGAACATGGAAAAAATTCTCTGGTTAGCCCCCGCCTTGGCTGTGTGCGCGCTGCTTTTCGCCGCCTACAAGGCCAGCTATGTCTCGAAGGCCGCCCCCGGCAACAGCCGGATGCAGGAGATCGCCGCCGCGATCGCCGAAGGGGCGGACGCCTTTCTTCTGTCCGAGTATAAGATCCTGGCCATCTTCATTCTGGCCCTCCTGGTGCTGATCGCCGTCTTTATCGACATCGGCACGGCGGTCTGCTTCCTGCTGGGCGCCCTGTGCTCCATTCTGGCGGGCTTCTTCGGCATGAAGGTAGCCACCCGTGCCAATGTCCGCACCGCCAACGCCGCTATGGAGAGCGGCATGAACAAGGCCCTGTCCGTGGCCTTCGCCGGCGGCTCCGTCATGGGCATGTGCGTGGTGGGCCTGGGTCTGCTGGGATGCAGCCTGATCTTCATCATCACCGGTAATTACAGCATCCTCTTCGGCTTCTCTCTGGGTGCCTCCTCCATCGCCCTCTTCGCCCGTGTGGGCGGCGGCATCTACACCAAGGCCGCCGACGTGGGGGCAGACCTGGTGGGCAAGGTGGAGGCCGGCATCCCCGAGGACGACCCCCGCAACCCCGCCGTTATCGCCGACAATGTGGGTGACAACGTGGGCGACGTGGCCGGTATGGGCGCGGACCTGTTCGAGAGCTATGTGGGCGCTCTGGTCTCGGCCCTGACCCTGGGCGCGGCCCTGAGCAGCCACCAGAGCTTTGCCGGGGCGGGCGCGGCCTATCCCCTGGTGATCGCGGCGCTGGGCATCCTGGCCTCCGTCATCGCCACCTTCTTCGTCCGGGGCAAGGAGAACTCCAACCCCCACAAAGCCCTGAAGATGGGCTCCTATGTGTCCTCCGCCCTGGTGGCTCTGGGTTCCATCCCTCTGAGCATTCTCTTCTTCGGCAGGTTCTACTTCTCCACCCCCATCATCGCGGGCCTCCAACGATGAACACAGGCAGATCATGG
>CANQTO010000085.1 GCA_947626785.1 uncultured Oscillospiraceae bacterium | reverse complement strand
TCTTCTCGTTCCCATATGTATAGTTTACATAATTTTTACCGCTTGTGCAACTTTTATTTTTAAAACAAGCCCTAATACCCATTTAAAAGAAGACACCGAGCGGCGAGGATTTTTTGTGTCAGGCAAGGAAGACGCCGCAGGGAATACTTTGTGTATTTTCAAGGCGGCTGACGCCGCTTGATGCGAAAAAGACCGCCGCGAATGGCTTGTTTTAATTGGGTATTAGTATCAGTCTTTTTCCCTATTATACCGGTTTCCCTCTGATTTTTCCGTGGGTCTTTTATAAAGAATTTCTTGAGATTTTCTTACGATTTTTCTCCCCATAGAAAAACGCGCAGACAAGCCGCGCGTTTACGTTTTGCGATAGAGCACATAGCCGCATTTGCAGCGGATGTGGATCTTTCCCTTGTGCCGGGGGACCCGGAGCATGGTCCCGCAGCCTGGGCACTTGAAAAAACGGAAGTCCTTGCTCTGGCGGCGCCGGTCCAGAAAGGCCCGGAAGGCCCGCTTCCGCCCGCCCAGCCAGCGCAGGTAGAGGGCATTCTCCGCCTCCCGCCGGGCCGTCTGCCGGGAGAAGGCCCGGATAAAGGCGTAGATCAGCAGGAAAAGCCCCAGCCAGGAGAGGATGCCGCCCAGCCCCGGCGACAGCAGGGCCAACAGGCCCGACAGGAGCAGGCCGGGCAGCGAGACCCAGAACAGGGCCTTGGACAGCTCGTCCATCCCCTGGCGGCCGGCAAATAAGCGTTCAAACCAATCGCGCATACGGTTCTCCTAATCCAATGCCGCAAGGTCAACTGCGGTTGTAGTCGCAGCTGCCCGCCATGCCGCCGGAATTGTACTTCATATAGGCGAAGCGGTCGGCCAGGGAGAGGTTCATGAAATACCAGTATGCGCCGTCGCCGTCGTTCTTAAACATCTGCTCCCCGGGGGCCGCGTGCAAATCCACGCTGAAGCTGCCGTCCTCGGCCTCGATGCGCAGGGTGATGCTGTCCAGGCTCACGATCACGCCGGTCCGGACGTTGGAGGCGGAGACGTTCACGCCCACGGTCAGGGGAATGAGCGTGGGGTCGCCGGTGTTGAAGCTCCAGCTGCCGCAGAAGGGCTTATACATCTCCAGAAGCTCCAGCCAGCGGTCCCGGTCGGCGAATTCCTCCTGGTAGGCCTGGAGCCAGTCGTATGCCCCGTAGACGTCCCCCGCCTGGGTCAGCAGAAAGAAGGGCCGGGTGAAGTCCTTGGCCAGCTCCAGCTCCTCCACGTATTGGGCGCTGTCCTTATAGTCCCCGAAGGAGCGGAACTGCTCCTGTAAGCTGTCCAGCATGGTCAGGCAGCCGGCCGGGGCTTCCTGGATGCGCACGTCCACCCCGTCCCGGCCGCAGGCGGTCCGGAGCTGGCCGATGGCGTCGCTGCCGATCTCCATGGCCCGCTCCTCCGTGATATAGAAGAGGTCGGGGGAAGCGGAGTCGGCGCTGAAGGCGGCGTACAGATACCGCACCTTGACCTGCTGGGTGAAGGCGAAGAGGGACAGGGCCTTCCGGTAGAGGGCCTCGGTGGCCATGGCGGCGCTGTCCTCATAGTCCCCTAAGGCCAGAAAGGCCTCCCGGGCCTGAAGGTAGTTGCCCGCGTCCAGCAGGGCCTCCGCCTTGATATACTCCTCTCGGAGCTTTTCCTGCCGGAAGCCCTCCAGGGCCTCCTGACACTGGTAACAGTACTGAGGGCAGTCCCGGTAGTCTCCCAGACCGGTGAACACCTCCAGCGCCGCCTCGTAGAGCAGCGCCTCCGCCCCGTGGATGCCGTACTCCGCCTCATTCGCGTCGCCGGGGCGCTTCTCGATGAGGGAGAGGGCGGATCCGTCTCCCTCCCCGGCCAGATCGAAGAGTCTTTTGGCCCGCTGATAGGGCACGTTTTTCTCCGCCTGCTCGGCGCTGTCCCGGTAGCTCCCCAGGGCGGTGAAGGCCTGGGCAGCCTGCTCGTATTCCCCGGCCTCCAGCAGATCGGCGGCGGCCATATAGGCGCGCAGGGAGGCCAGCCGGGGCGGCACCGTCACCAGCAGCAGCACCAGCACCAGCAGCACCGGCAGGATGACGGCGAGGGCCCGGAGGAGTTTCTTGTTCTTCTGCTGGGACACGGCCTTGTCCTCCGCGGCCTGGACCTCCTCGTGCTTCAGCCGTCCGGCGCACTCGGAGCGCAGATCGTCCAGGTTTACCGCGCGCATGGCGGACAGGGACCGGCGGCAGAGGGGGCATTTGGCCTCGGTAGAGAGATTGACCGAGCCGCAGGCGCAGCACCACAGCCCTTCGCCCAGCGCCCGGGGGTAATACCGGCAGTCCCTCCCGTAGCGGACCCGGTACTGCTCCGCCAGCTCCGGATCCTCCAGAGCCTCCTCCAGGAGCAGCTTTTTTTGAAGAGGAAGCCAGCGCTCGCTGCCCGCGGCCTGCCACACGCTGCCCCCGGCGAAGCCGATCTGCGTGACGGCGACCGTAAAGCCGCAGGCGGCGCGATCGGGCAGGACAATAGCCGCGCCGGAGCCGAATTCCTCCCCGCGCCCGGCGTTCAGGTCCTGGTACCGGTACTCTACCGGTTTTGGCAGGGCAAAGCCGTCCCGGCCCAGCATGGTGACGCGGACCGTCATGGCCTGGATGGGCTCCGGGCCCAGATTGATATACTTGAGTTGAGCCGTCCGGTCAGCGCCGGAGCTGTCCTTCAGCAGGGAACCGGCGGCGATCAGCACGGGGACCCCAGCTGCGTACAGGGCGTTGTCCAGAGAAAAAATGCGGGTGTAATGGTCAGACATCGTGACCCTCCCTTATAATCGGACCTGCAAAAAAGCGCAGATCCTCCCAAACCGATTTACATAACGCAGTATAACACAGTCTTTTTCCAAACGCAACGGCGGAAAGCGCGGTTTTTCGCCATTTTACAGCAGGTAGGCGCGAAGTCCGTTTACTACTTGAACCTTTTCGGACTTGGTGGTAAAATAGCGATGCGCGGGCTCTTTTGCCCTATGCGCGGCGTGAAAGACAGTTCGATACCGGGAGGAATGAGATATGATCGCTCTGGGCAGCGACCACGGCGGCCTGGCTCTGAAAAAAGCGGTGATGGCCCATCTGGACGAGAGGGGCCTTGCCTATAAGGACTTCGGCACCTATACGGCCGGCAGCTGCGACTATCCGGACTTTGGCCGGGCGGCAGCCCAAGCGGTGGCCTCCGGGGAGTGCGAGCGGGGGATCGTCATCTGCACCACCGGCATCGGTATCTCCATCGCGGCCAACAAGGTCCCCGGCATCCGGGCCGCCCTCTGCGGGGACTGCTTTTCCGCCGAAATGACCCGCCTGCACAACGACGCCAATATGCTGGCCCTGGGCGCGGCCGTGACGGGGGAGGGCCTGGCCCTCAGGATCGTGGACGTCTTTCTGGACACGCCGTTTTCCAATGAGGAGCGCCACCGGCGCCGCATAGCCAAGATCGAGGGATGAGCGCCGCTTAAGGAAGGAAGTTTGTTTTGGCAAGGATTCGTGAGTTTTACAAGGGGAGAAAGAAACGGCGCAACTACGCGCTGATCCCCTTTGTCGTCCTGCTGGGCCTGATCGTCCTGCTTCTCGTGGTGTTCTACGGCCTGCAGCAGTACGCCGTCATCACTGACGCTGGAGTGGAGATCCAGCTGCCCCTGCTGGAGGGGGAGGAGCAGACGGAGGTGGACAGCCAGGGAAACGAGGTCAAGGTGTTCCCCCGGGTGGAGACGGAGCTGATCTTCGATCAGCCGGACTACTCCCGCATCCAGGCCACGGCGGGGCGCTATATGACCGGCATCAAGGCCATTTTCGTCCCGGCGGCGGACATCACCAGCGAGAAGATGCCGGAGTACACCCAGCGCCTGAACCGGGGCAACGCCCTGGTGCTGGAGATGAAGCCCCGGGACGGCACGCTCCTGTGGGCCTCTCAGTCGGACGCGGCCCGGGGCTACGGCCTGGGCGCCACGGCGGAGCAGGACGCCGCTGTCCGGGAGGTCATCAACTACATCCAGAGCTACGAGGATAAGGATGTGTATCTGGCGGCCCAGATCAGCTGCTGCATCGACGCCCTGTACCCCAGCCGCAGCACCAGCGTAGCGCTGCGCACCGAGGGCGGGCTGAACTATACGGACGAGAAGGGTACCTGGCTGGACCCCTATAACGCCGACGTGCGCCACTACGCGGCCCAGCTGGCCCAGGAGCTCTTCGACATGGGCTTTGACGAGGTGATCCTGGCAGACGTGGAGCACCCGATCCCACCGGCGCCCCAGGAGGGCCAGGAGGCGGTCCGCTTCCTGTACAGCCGGGAGATGTCCACCACGCCCAACCCGGTGACGGCGGTCTGCGGCTTTGCCGTAAGCGTGGCCAACGAGCTGGCCGGCCGGGAGGGGGCCCTGTCCATCTACGTCAACAAGGCCGAGGCTCTGGTCAGGGCAAACGAGCAGAACGGGCAGGACGCGGTGCTCTTTATGAAGCTCTTCGACCGGGTGTACTACCCGACGGACACCTACACCTATACCAATTATAATGTGGCGGATGTAGAGCCCAACGTGAGCATCGGGGACGTGCATGTCCGCTTTGTCCCGGTGCTGACCAACTATCTGTTCACCGAGAGCAACGACAACGCCTCCTGGGTCCTGATCGACCAGCCGGCGGAGACAGAAGAAGAATAAGAGAGACAACGCCGCCCGGAGATAATCCCTCCGGGCGGCGCGGCTATATTATTAAAGAAATCTTTTCTCAGTCCGTCTCCTTCGGTCACCAGCGGGAACAAGGTTTGGTCTCTTGGTGAGTTTGTTCCCTTCTCTTGCCTCGTCGCGCGTCAGAACTTCATCAACAAGCCATGTGCGCGGCCTAAAGGCCGGCACATCGGCGGTTGATAAAGTTCTGCCTTGTATTATAGAGCAGTAGACATTAGTGACTCTTTCCAAGGTCATGTGCTACACTGAAAGGGATGCTGTGGATTG
>CANQTO010000084.1 GCA_947626785.1 uncultured Oscillospiraceae bacterium | reverse complement strand
ACGCTCCACACGGCCGGTAACGACGGTGCCGCGGCCGGAGATGGTGAACACGTCCTCGATGGGCATCAGGAAGGGCTGATCGGCCTTACGGTCGGGAGTGGGGATCCAGGTATCGACAGCGTCCATGAGCTCCTTGATGCAGGCGTACTCGGGGGCGTTGGGGTCGCTGGACTCGCAGACCAGAGCGTTCAGGGCAGAGCCGCGGATGATGGGGGTGTCGTCGCCAGGGAAGCCATAGAAGTCAAGCAGCTCGCGGACTTCCATCTCGACCAGCTCCAGCAGCTCCTCGTCGTCCACCTGGTCGCACTTGTTCAGGAAGACCAGCACGGAGGGCACGTTCACCTGACGGGCCAGCAGCAGATGCTCGCGGGTCTGGGCCATGGGGCCGTCGGAGGCGGCGATGACCAGGATCGCGCCGTCCATCTGAGCGGCGCCGGTGATCATGTTCTTGATATAGTCGGCGTGGCCCGGGCAGTCCACGTGCGCGTAGTGGCGGGCTTCGGTCTCATACTCCACGTGAGCGGTGTTGATGGTGATGCCGCGCTCGCGCTCTTCGGGGGCCTTATCGATGGAAGAATAGTCGGTGTACTCGGCCTTGCCCTGGAAGGACAGGTACTTGGTGATGGCCGCGGTCAGGGTGGTCTTGCCGTGGTCGATATGGCCGATGGTGCCGATGTTGACATGGGGCTTGGTTCTGTTGTACATCTGTTTAGCCATTAGAAGTTCCTCCTAATAAAATAATTGGTTCTGAAAGTGATTGAATCAGTACTTGCCGAAGCCGCTGCGGCTGCTGACAAGACTTTCCTGCAGGTTCCTGGGCAGCTCCACGAAATGGCTGGGCTCCATGCTGTATGTCGCCCTGCCCTGGGTCTTGCTGCGCAGGTCGGTAGCGTAACCGAACATAGTGGAGAGGGGGACCCGGCACTCGATGATGGCGGCGCCGTTGCGGATCTCGGAGCCCTGGATCTGACCGCGCCGGGCGTTGATATCGCCCATTACGTCGCCCATATACTCCTCCGGCGCTGTCACGACCACCTTCATGATGGGTTCCAGCAGCGTCGGATCCGCTTTCAGGCAGGCCTCCTTGAAGGCCATGCTGCCGCAGATCTTGAAGGCCAGCTCCGAGGAGTCCACCTCGTGGAAGGAGCCGTCCAGCAGCGTCGCTTTCACGTCCACCACCTGATAGCCCGCCAGGACGCCGGAGAGCATGGCACCCTGGATGCCCTGGTCCACGCAGGGGATGAATTCCTTGGGGATCGCCCCGCCGGTGATCTGGCTGACGAACTCGTAGCCCTTGCCGGGCTCGTTGGGCTCGATCATGAGTTTTACGTGGGCAAACTGGCCTTTACCGCCGGTCTGCCGGACGTAGCGGGTGTCGACCGTTGCGGCGCGCTTCACGGTCTCCTTATAGGAGACCTGAGGCTTGCCCACGTTGGCCTCGACCCGGAACTCTCTCAGGAGCCTGTCCACTATGATCTCCAAATGCAGCTCGCCCATGCCGGCGATGATGGTCTGACCCGTCTCCTCGTCCGTATAGGTCTTGAAGGTGGGGTCCTCCTCCGCCAGCTTTTGCAGGGCGATCGCCATCTTCTCCTGGCCCGCCTTCGTCTTGGGCTCGATGGCCACGCGGATAACGGGCTCGGGGAATTCCATGGATTCCAGGACGATGGGGTGCTTCTCATCGCAGAGGGTGTCGCCGGTGGTGGTGTTCTTCAGCCCCACGGCGGCGGCGATATCGCCGGACCAGACCTGGTTGATATCCTCCCGGTGATTGGCGTGCATCCGGAGGATACGCCCCAGACGCTCCCGCTGTCCTTTGGTAGAGTTCATGACCGTCTTGCCCGTCTCCACCGTGCCGGAATAGACCCGGAAGAAGCTGAGCTTGCCCACATAGGTGTCGGCCATGATCTTGAAGGCCAGAGCCGAGAAGGGGGCCTCGTCGTCCGCCGGTCTCGTCTCGGTCTCTTCGGTTTTGGGATTGATACCCTCGATGGCCGGAACATCCAGCGGAGAGGGCATGTAATCCACGATGGCGTCCAGAAGCTTCTGCACACCCTTGTTCTTGTAGGAGGTGCCGCAGGTCACAGGGACCATTTTCACTGCCACGGTGGCCCGCCGGATGGCGGCGCGGATCTTATCGGCCTCCACCTCTTCGCCCTCGAGATACTTTTCCATGATCTCTTCGTCGAAGTCGGACACGGCCTCCAGCAGCTTGTCCCGGTATTCTTGGGCCAGCTCCCGCAGCTCCTCCGGGATCTCCTCGGTGCGCATATCCTCGCCCAGATCGTCGTAATAGATACGGGCGTTCATATCCACCAGGTCAATGATCCCCTTGAAGCTCTCCTCGCTGCCGATGGGCAGCTGGATGGGCACGGCGTTGCACTTGAGCCGCTCGTGGACCATCTCCAGCACGTGGAAGAAGTCCGCCCCCATGATGTCCATCTTATTGACGTAGATCATCCGGGGCACGTGGTAGTGCTCGGCCTGACGCCAGACCGTCTCGGACTGGGGCTCCACACCGCCTTTGGCGCACAGGACCGTCACGCAGCCGTCCAGCACCCGCAGGCAGCGCTCCACCTCCGCGGTGAAATCCACATGGCCGGGGGTGTCGATGATGTTGATGCGGGTGTCCCGCCAGAAGCAGGTGGTGGCGGCGGAGGTGATGGTGATGCCGCGCTCCTGCTCCTGCTCCATCCAGTCCATGGTGGCATTCCCCTCATGGACCTCACCCAGCTTGTAGTTTACGCCGGTATAGAACAGGATGCGTTCCGTGGTCGTGGTCTTGCCCGCGTCGATGTGGGCCATGATGCCGATATTTCTGGTTTTTTCAAGTGAATATTTCCTGGGCATGCTGAAAAACTCCTGGGCAGATCACCATCTGAAGTGTGCGAAGGCCTTGTTGGCTTCCGCGTTTTTGTGCATATCCTCGCGCTTCTTCACAGCAGCGCCGGTGTTGTTGCAAGCGTCCATGATCTCGCCGGCCAGGCGTTCCTTCATGGTCTTTTCGCTGCGCTTGCGGGAGTAGTCCACCAGCCAGCGCAGAGCAAGCGTCTGCCGGCGGGCGGGCCTGACCTCGATAGGCACCTGGTAGGTGGCGCCGCCCACACGGCGGGCCTTGACCTCCAGGGAGGGCATGATGTTGTTCATCGCCTCGGTGAAGGCGTCAAGGGGCTCCTTGCCGGTCTTCTCCTTGATGATGTCGAAGGCGCCGTAAACGACCTTCTGCGCAACACCCTTCTTGCCGTCGAGCATAACGCCGTTGATGAGCTTGGTCACCAGCACGCTGTTATACAGAGGATCAGGCAGGATTTCTCTTTTGGGAACATTACCTCTTCTGGGCACGTCTCTTCCCTCCTTCATTAAAAAATGGATTCACAGGTACTCGGACGCGTTACCGCATCCGTTCTGCGCCCCGAGGCTTATCTTCCCGCCCCCGGCGGGGGCTCTATCGATAAGCGACAGGGCAGATCGCCGCTGCGCTGTAGTCTTACTTCTTTTTGGCAGCTTTGGGCCGCTTGGCGCCGTACTTGGAGCGGGCCTGCATACGCCCGTTGACGCCCTGGGCATCCAGGGTGCCGCGGATGATGTGGTAACGGACACCGGGAAGGTCCTTCACACGGCCGCCGCGGATCATGACCACAGAGTGCTCCTGCAAATTGTGGCCGACGCCGGGGATGTAGGCGGTGACTTCAAAACCATTGGTCAGACGGACACGGGCGATCTTACGCAGAGCGGAGTTGGGCTTCCTGGGAGTCGAGGTACGGACCGCGGTGCAGACGCCTCTCTTCTGGGGAGAGCTGAGATTGGTCTCGCGGTTCTTCAGGGTGTTCAGGCCCTTCTGCATAGCGGGAGAAGTGGACTTGTAGGCCACCTGTTCTCTGCCTTTCCTTACCAGCTGGTTGAATGTCGGCATTGTATTCCTCCTTTCCTGAATGATGGGGCGCGGAGAAAAAGCCCGAAAACCGGGGCTTTCTGCCGCGTTTTGACGCAGGGCGCAAAAAAGCTTCGCGTGGGCCCACGCAAGTGATTATATTAGCATATTCCACAATTTTAGTCAAGAATTTTTGTGAGATAATTTCAGAAAAAAGTTTTGAAGCAAAAGTATACCGGCAAGGGCCAAAGGCTCTTGCCGGCATACTTTTGCGTATTTGAATGATTAAAGTGCGTTGCTCTTATTGACCAGGGCGGTCAGGTCCACGTACTCCTCGGGGGCCTCGGCGATGGACTCGTCGGTCTCCTCCTCGAAGTCCCGGTAGATAGACAGGCCGGAGCCGGCGGGGATCAGCTTGCCGATGATGACGTTCTCCTTCAGGCCCACCAGCCGGTCCACCTTGCCCTTGATGGCGGCGTCGGTGAGGACCTTGGTGGTCTCCTGGAAGGAGGCGGCGGACATCCAGCTGTCGGTAGCCAGGGAGGCCTTGGTGATGCCCATCAGCAGCTGGGTATAGGTGGCAGGGACCAGGCCCTCCTCGCCTGCGGCGGTCCGCTCCTCGATCTGCTTGTTGGCGGCCTTGACAACGGAGATATCCACGGTGGCGCCGGAGAGCAGGTCGGTGCTGCCGGCCTCCTCCACGCGCACCTTGCGCATCATCTGGCGGACGATGACCTCGATGTGCTTGTCGTTGATGTCCACGCCCTGCTGGCGGTACACCTTCTGGACCTCGCTGGTGATATAGCTGCGCACGCCCTGGCGGCCGAACTCGTCGTCGTTGACGCCGCGGATGCGGAGCACGTCGTGGGGATTGAGAGCGCCGGAGGTCAGCTCCTGGCCCCGGTCCACATGGTCGCCGTTGTGCACCAGGATGCCCGCGGAGTGGGGCACCGTGTAGACGGCGGTCTCCCCCTCGGCCTCGTTTGTCACGGTGATGGAATACATGACGCCCTTCTTGGCCTCCTCGATGGACACCGTGCCGGAGAGCTCCGACAGGACCGCCATGCGTTTCGGCTTGCGGGCCTCGAACAGCTCCTCCACACGGGGAAGGCCCTGGGTGATATCGTCGCCGGCTACGCCGCCGGTGTGGAAGGTACGCATGGTCAGCTGGGTGCCCGGCTCGCCGATGGACTGGGCGGCGATGACGCCCAC
>CANQTO010000083.1 GCA_947626785.1 uncultured Oscillospiraceae bacterium | reverse complement strand
GGCCCAGCAGGCAGATGTTGCGAATGTTCTTGGTTTCCATTTAGTGCTTCCTCTCTGTACAGAAATATGGTAAAAAGTTCTTTCAGCATTCCATCTAATGATTATACACTATACCGGCCGCCTTTGGCAACAGAAAAATGAAAATCGTGGGCGTGGAGTTAGACAAAAAATCAACTGCAAAAAAGGGACCGTGAAAAATCACGTCGATTTTTCACGGCCTCTTTTTGAGCAGCATCATTTAAAACCGCAAAAACAGGCTCAGGGCCGCCACGGGCAGGGCCCAGGCCAGCATGAAGGCCAGCAGGAATCCCACGCCCACACCACCGGACAGAAGTTTGACGAAAACGGCCAGAACGCCGATAACGGCGGACAGCAGGCTCAGCAGAATGTTGATCCGGACGGTCACATACATGCTGCGGCCGGTGTCGGCCATGTGGGTCAGGGGGCCCAGACCCTCCCGGCACACCACCGCGGCCACCTTGCTGGTGTCCGAGGGGGCGGCCTCGGAGATGGCGAAGCGCTCCACATAGGGCGGAAAATCGTAGCCGTCAGTGGCCAGGTCGAAGCTCCGGCTGAGCATCTCCGGGGTGACGTTGAAATCCCGGATGGCAAAGACCGGATGCCGGTTGGAGCGCATCAGGCTCACAAGCGCTTTGCGGACCTGGGGCTGGGGGGTATATTTCATGTTGAAGATGCCGTAGAGGATGCCGTCGATGGCCAGCAGCACGGTGGTCTTCTCCACCAGGCGGAAGGGGATGCGCACGTTCATCAGCCGCATCAGGTCGCTGCTGCCGCAGAGGACCACCTCTCCGTCGATGACGCCCCGCATGCCGCCGCCGGCCAGGTACTCGAAGTTCTCCACATGGCGAAGCTGGCAGCCATGCTTCTCCATCAGGTTTCCAAAGCAGCCGGAGATGCTGGAGCCGGAGGCCACGATCATCGTGCCCGCGTAGGAGATGACCTTGTCGGAGGACTCGTCGGCAAAAATGCGGATGCTGTCCAGCTCCACGCTATCCTCCGGGAACAGGTCCCTGTCTGTGACGATCAGGTTCCGGCTCTGGCCGATGTCGCAGAGGCCGGACCAGCCGGCGATGGCCGCGCCGCTGCTGAAAATGCGGATGGAGCCCACGCAGAAGGGCAGCGCGAAGCCCAGCAGGGCCGTGACCGGCACGGCGGGGGAGAGGACGGCGGTGAGGATATACAGCACGTCGCCCACCCGCTTGGTGATGGCGGCGGCCAGCAGCGACAGAACCAGGGCCCCGATCAGCAGCAGGGGGGAGAAGTGGACAAAAGCAGTCTCATCCGGCGGGGCCTCCTCGGTCCGGCGGACAAAGCCCCGGGGGGGCCGGGCGGATTTGAGCAGGGTGATCTCCGCGTCCCCCCGGCCCTTGACGCCCACCTCGCCGGTGACGGTGTAGGCCCGTTTGCCGATGGCGGGCACCCGCAGAGCCTTGCGCAGGCCCCGGGCGCTGAGCAGGGAGGAGAGCAGCACGCCGCACAGGGACAGGCTGGAGACGGCGCAGAGGGGCATATGGGCGCTGCCGAAGCCGTCCACGGCCACGCTCAGAGCGTCCACCGAGGTCAGCAGGCAGGCCAGCACCGCCATAGAGTCCGCGCCGAAGCGGAGGCGGACGGCGTTCTCAATGGCCCCGGTCACCACGTCCAGGCTCAGCAGCATCACGGTCAGCTGCATAGTCAGGCACATAGCGGAGGCCACGTGCACGGACTTGAGCATGCCGGGGACCGGCAGGCCCAGAGATATGTACATCATGAGCAGCAGCAGTACCAGGCTGATGCGAAAACGCAGGCGCAGGGAGTGGACAAAGGCGCCATAGTATTTGGAGGCGGCGGCGGGCGTCAGCTCCGGGCCCAGCTCCTCGTCGGAGTCGGCCATGGTGGCGGTGCTGTCGCTGCCGGCAAAGCCCCGCATACGGAAGAGCAGATTGCTCACCAGGCTGACGAGGTATTCCTTGAAGCTGGGGAAGCTGGCGTCCAGGGGGTAGTCGCTGCCCTCCGGAGCCGTGTCATAGTCCCGAGCGGGGGCGTAGGCGCCGGGGGAGACGCTCTCGTCGGAGAAGCCGGAAGAACCGTCCTCCCCGTCGGCAGGCGCCGGGGCTTCCTTGCCCTTGCCGCACTTTCGGTCCGGAGCGGCCCGGCGGCGTTTTTTGCGGGAGGGAGGAGCTTCCTCCTCTTCCTGGGCCTCCCCCTCGCCGGCGTAGCGAGTGGGGATAAAGGCCTGCTCCCGGGGCGTATAGTTTTCCTCGGCGCTCAGATCCAGGGCCTGGCCGTTAAAGACCATGGTGGTCCGCCGGGAGCCGTCCAGATCGAAGCGGTTGTCGATCTCCACCTCTTCTGCCTCCGGCTCCGCCGGGGTCTCCGGCTGGACGCCCATGGAGGAGAGATCATAGAGGTCGTCAGGGGAGAGCTCTGTATAACCGGTATAGGCGGGGTCCGCCGTATCCCGGGTGTAGGTGCTCATCCAGGTATAAGTTCCTTCGGCGTCGTCTGCCGGGGCGGGCGCGACGGGCTGGGCAGGGGCTTCTTCTGCCTCCGCCGCCTCCACAGGAGCTTCCTCTGCCGGCTCCCGGCGGGATAGGCGGAGCTTTTTCTCCTTCCGGCCGCGGTTCAGCCGGCCCAGCAGGCCGTCCCTCCGGGGCGCGGCGGGGCGCTCCTCTTCCTCCTCCGGGGCGGCGGTCCGGACGCGGGCGGCGGGACGCTCGTCCTCGTCCTCCTCATCGTCCGGGCGGCGGGCGGCCAGATCGGCCTGGATCTGCCGGGCCTCCCGCTCCATGGCGGCGACGGCGCTCTGGGGCTTGTATACCCGCACGTCCGCTTCTTCACCGGCGGCGGGCTCGGGCTCCCGAAACGCCTCGGTCCGGTCCTGATAGGTAAAGCCGCGATCGACGGGAGCCGGGGCGGCTTCCTGGGCCTGAAATTCAGCCAGGATATCGTCCACGGAGAGACCGGCAGGGTATTCAGTTTTCAGTTCTTCGCCGTATCCGGTGTGGTCCATCGTATCCGTCCCCTGGACGGCCGAAACCGGCCGCCGCATCTTTTTCTATACTATACTATATGATAGGAGTCTCTTTAATGGCCGCTGCGCTGGCGGAGCACCTCGTACATGGTGATAGCCGCCGCGGCGGAGGCGTTGAGGGAGCCCAGCCGCCCCTTCATGGGTAGGCTGATGATAAAATCGCAGCACTCGGAGACGAGCCGGCCCATGCCGTCCCCCTCGGAGCCGATCACCAGGGCCACCGGCCCGCGCAGGTCTGTCTCCCAGAGGCCGGAGTTGCCATTGGCGGCCGTGCCGTAGACCCAGAGCCCCCGGTCCTTCAGCTCCCGCAGCAGGGCGGGGATGTTGGGCACCCGGGCGATGCGCATGTGCTCCGCCGCCCCGGCGGAGGCCTTGTCCACCACCGCCGTCAGCCCGGCGCTGCGCCGCTTGGGGATGATGACCCCGTGGGCTCCGGCGCACTCGGCAGAGCGGATGATGGCGCCCAGGTTCTGCGGGTCGCTGATCTCGTCGCAGATGATGACGAAGGGAGGCTCCCCGCTCTCTTGGGCGGCGGCCAGGATCTCCTCCACCGTGCAGTACTCCCGCACGGCGGCGGCGGCGATAACGCCCTGGTGGGCGTGGGTCCGGCTCATGAAGTCCAGCTTCCGCCGGTCGCACTCCACCACCACGATCCCGGCCTCCCGGGCCTTGGAGGCGATGTGCCCCAGAGTCTTGTCCACCTCGCCCCGGGCGATATAGATCTTGTCGATGGCCCGGCCGGCCCGAAGGGCCTCCTGTACCGCGTTGCGGCCCTCGATCAGGTCATTTTTGAGCCCCTGCTCGTTGTCCATATAATGTACTCCCATGACCGGGAAACGTTGCGCGCGTCCGGCGTTCGTCAGGACCGGGAGCGCAAAAACTGCCAGGCTTCCCGTGATTTCCCGCCGTCCGGCGCATTTCTCAACAATTTCCCAAACTACCCGTCCATCATATCACAAGATTATGTAAATTAAAAGCATTATTTTTCGATCTGGAAAAAATTTTTTGCCGCGGACAGCGGCCGGAATTTGTCCCGTGTTTACAAATTTTTGTAGACTTTGCAGGCGGAATGGGCTATGATAAAAGAAATGGAAACAGAGGAGGTGCCGCTATGAAGGACCCCATGAGTTATATAGAGCGCTTCTGCTATAAGCACCCGTATTTTGGCGTGAAGAACCTGATGAAATATGTGGCGGCGGCCAATGTGGCCTTCTGGCTCCTGGGCGCGATCAACCCCGTGCTGCTGAGCTATCTGGCCTTTGACCCCTATCTGGTGCTCCACGGGCAGGTCTGGCGGGTGATCAGCTTCATGTTCTATCCCCCCAGCACGGGCCTGCTGGCCTTCGTCGTCATTTACTTTTATTACTGGATCGGCAACACCCTGGAGCAGTACTGGGGGACTCCGCAATTCAACATCTATTTCTTCTCCGGCGTGATTTTGACGGTGGTCTACGGCCTGCTGATGAATCTGATCACCGGAGTCCGCTTCGTGCTGGACGCCCAGTATATCTACCTGTCCATGTTCTTCTCCTACGCCGCGCTTTTCCCCAACATGGAGGTGCTGCTGTTCTTCCTGCTGCCTATCAAGATCAAGTGGCTGGCCGCCATTGACGCGGTGTACTTCGTGCTGGGCGTGCTGACCGCGCATCCCTTCCCGGTAAAGCTTTTGCCGATAGTGGCGGTGGGCAACTTCCTGCTCTTCTTCGGCGGGGACCTGCTGCGCCGACGGCCCCGGCGGGCTAGCGTCAACACGGTGAATTTCCGGAAGGAGTCCCGGCGTCTGCGTAAGGAGCAGCGGGATAAGCTTTATAACCACAAGTGCGCCGTCTGCGGCAAGACGGACACGGACTATCCCGGCCTGGAGTTTCGGTACTGCTCCCGCTGCGCGGGCTATCACTGCTTCTGCCAGGAGCATATCAACAACCATATCCACTTTACGGAGTAGCTTTTTCCCGCCCGGTACCCCTGGGCGGGAAAAAAGTAAAATTAGGACTTGCAATTGCGGGCACTTTGTGCTAATATACTATCGCCGTAGGCAAAAGGTATCCGGGTGTAGCGCAGTTGGTAGCGTGCTTGAATGGGGTTCAAGAGGCCGGGCGTTCGAATCGCCCCACTCGGACCAA
>CANQTO010000082.1 GCA_947626785.1 uncultured Oscillospiraceae bacterium | reverse complement strand
GTGCGAACCTTAAAAATCACATATTTATATCAAAGGCAGAACAGACGGCGGTGGGCAGCCGCTCCATAGGAAAAACTTAGTGCCTCCCTCCATGCTTATGGCGGGGCGCTCTACTCTGTGACGTGTAGCCAGCGCAAGTATCGTTAGTGCCGCCTGTGCATCCTGGCCCCCAGCTTTGCCAAAAGCTGTTTGCAGCGCGGTGTTGTTCGCTCCGCCTCCGGCCTTTTATCACCTCCCTGGCCTCGGCTCTCCCGGCGCACCCGCTGTCCGGCTCAACACAGACTTGTCGTGTCTGCTTGCCCTATTCAGTTGGTTAGGGTGACGGGGATCGAACACAAGTCGCTTCACAGGGGCTCTTTCCGGCGCTTTTTGGCTTGTCGTCGTTGCCTTGCGTCAGCAAGGCTGCCTCCTCCGCACCAAAAATCACTCGGAAATTTCTCCCTGTGAAGTGCGAAGCAGTTTCTGGCGAGCAGATTTTTTCTCAGGCAAGGAAAAGCCCGCAGGGAATACTTTGTGTATTTCCAAGGGTTTTGACGAAGCATGAGGGAAAATCTGCCGTCAGAAACCGGCTTGGGTTCGATCCCCGTCACCCTTAATGTGTTTCACGGTGAAACACATTTTAGAGCCTCTCGGCTCACAAGAACGCGCCTATGTGGTGCGCTCTTGTGAACGGAGAAGATCATCCGTTCACGGGGTCAAAATTGGGGAGGCGCATAATAAGCTCTATTTCCAGTTCCCGCATGATGTCCTCATCAAACTTTAACTGATAGGACCCGTCCGCCCTGATAACGGGGACAAGCGACAGCTTATAAATCAGGCCGCTGAAATGTTTTATAACGGCGCTTACCGCCTCCGTATCACCGGCAACCGCTTTTGTGATCGTTTCATAAGGGAGGAGCTTATTGATCAGAACGTTTCTGAAATAGACCTCAAAGCTGTACTGCTTGTGTTCCTTTAATTCTTCGGGAATTTCCATAATTTTTCACTTCCTTCTTTTCCCCCCTATTTACCTACTACAACTTACAAACATAAAAAACTAACTTATCGCAAAAGAAGTCAAAACTTCCTAAAACAAAATATTTTCAGAGATATATCAACATTTTTCGCACAAATTAGTGCAAAAAATATGTTTCACCGTGAAACACATTTCCGCAGAAGAAAAGAGAGGCCCGCGCCTCCCAAACTGTCAATAGCCCGCCTTGTGCGGGCTATTGGGGTGTTATCCCCTTGGCTACGGAAATTCCGGGGGCCGGTCCCTGTCAAGGCCCGGCCAGTTCCGCACACCCGCCCGCAGGCGGGCGCACAGAGCGCAACCGCCGCGCAGCGGCGGCTCTTAGCGCGGCGGGAACTGGCCGGCTCTGTGGGCGCTTGCGCCCAGCCTTGACTGGGGCCGGACACCGGAATACTCTCTCCCAAAGGGGGTAACACCCTCGCTGGGTGCTTACCGGGAATAGCCCCGGTTTTTCTGCTGCGGGTTGATGCTGCGTTCAATGTTTTTATTTTTGTCCTCTTTCCTGGCCTGCTCCGCCTGCCGGTCAAGCTGTATCTGCTCTCGTATCTGCGGGGCCGTGTCCCGGATGGCCCGGCAGCATCGCAGCTCCCGGCGCAGGGGACGCAGGGCCAGGTTGAGGGCCTCGATCTCCCCGGCCACGTCCTCGCCCCGCCGCTGGCGGCGGTAGAGTTGTCGCCGGGATAAAACAAGAGAGTCAGTTTCAGCCTGCAAAGCGTCCGCAAGCATGGATAACTGACTCTCGTTGTCTATACGGTATTTATGCAGCAGGGCAAACTGCCGCTTGTATTGGTCAAGCCGCCGGACCTCTGCCCGAACGGGGAACGGAGGCGGGTGGCGCTTAACAGGCCGTGGCGGGGCCAGGAGATACAGATAATGCAGATACAGCCGCCGGAGGCCGCGGGCCTTGGGGCGCGGCTCTCTGTGCTTGACCCGGTATCTCCTGCCCAGGGGGATGTATACGGGCGGGGTGTTCACCGGCTCCGGCTCCGGGGCCTGGACGGTCCCCGCCTCCAGCCGTTCCCGGAGGGCGGCCTCGGTGTAGCCGTCGCCCAGGCTGTCCAGCCGGATAAAACGGTCGGAGCCGGGCGGCCTCACCGCCGTGTGCTTTACATTCGGTCCCCGCTTGACGGTATAGCCTCGCTTTTCCAACAGCGCGTAAAAGGTGGGCATGGAGATAGCCCCGGCCAGGGCCTCGTCTATGTCCCGCCGCACAAGCCCCCGGACCGTGGGCCTGCCGTTTCGCTCCGCCTCCCATTCTGAATAGTCCTTGCCTTTGCCTTTCGGCTCTATGACGGACAGGCCGTTTTCCCGGCTTAGATCGTTGGAAATGCCCCGGATGTCGTGAAAGTACGCTTTGAAGTCGTCCCGGTACATTTTGCCGTCCGTGCAGGAAACGGAGTTAAAGACGATATGACAATGCACATGGCCATGGTCCAGGTGGGTGGCGATCACCGCCTCAAAGCGGCCCTGCAAGAGCCGGTCGGCAAGCTCAACGCCGATGGCGTGGGCCTGCTCCGGGGTCACTTCGCCGGGGGCAAAGGAATGAATAATGTGGTAGCCCTGGACGCCGCCCCGCTTATCCCAGCGGCGCTTGGTGTCTGTCATATCCCGGTAGGCTGTCTCCACCGTGCAGTTGATGGCGCTCTCCAGGACCCGGCCTGTCTCCGGGTCCAGAATTTTGCTGTTATCTAAAACATAGTTGATCCTGTTATCCAGCCGGGCGCGTATAGGAAAAATCTTATCATAAGCCATTCACAGTGTCTCCTTGACGAGTCGCCACGCACGGCGGGCAAGCTCCCCGGCCTCCAGCAGCTCCGCCTCATGGACGCTCTTTGTGGCATTGGCCCAGTACGCAAGTTGATTGATGTTGTTGCCGATGCCGGACAGTTCCCGGAGCAGTTTCGCGTATTCACCGGGCGGCCTGGGGCGAAGCTGAACGCCGCCAATAAGCTGCCGTACAAAGGCGCTGGCGCTCAGGCCGGTGACGGTGCATTGGCTGGACAGATGGGCGTATTCTTTATCATCCAGCCATAGGCCGACAAAGTGATCTCTTTTCCTCATGCGGACTCCTTTCGTTTTTGGGTAATAAAAAATGTGTTTCAGCGTGAAACACATTTTTTTCTGGTATTGAATTGAGGTAACGGGTATTGTCGCTTTATTCAAAGGTTATGTTATCCGCGAAAAACTGTGCTGTCTTTTCAATATTCAAGCCGTTTTCATCAGAAAGCGCAAAATAAATGGGCATAAAATCTCCGTCATCCTTATCCTCCCATTCAGCGATGCTCGACATCAGGGCTTTTGCTAACGCCGCATCCTCATCGGGCAGATCCTCAAGTACACTTTCCGGGTAAGATGTAAAACCACCTACAGATCCAGCAACATTTATAACAGCTCCTGTCTTTCCCCAAAACTCGGTTCCCGCTTCCGGCCAAGAAAAATCAGACGTGCTGATGTTATAAACATTCAGATAGTCATTAGTTACATTTTCTTTGATGGCCTCGACCAGACTTTGTAAAGCCTCATCTGTGATTCCATACTCATTTACTTCTTTTGAAGCATTGTTTTCCTCTTTTTGTTTCTTAAACTCCTTATACTCTTCATATTGCGCTCTCTCTTCGTCCGTCAAACCGGCAAGAAACTCCTGCTCTGCATCATCGGTCATGTTGTCAGACACGTCCTCTGACGGTTCAGAGTTTTCTGTTTCGGTGTTATTGCTTTCCGCCGTGACAGGCTCCTGCGTTTGAGGCGTTTCTTGCGGCTGGGACGGCTGTTCGCTACTCCCGCTGGAGGAGCAGGCGGCCAGGGAGAGGGCCAGGAAAAGGGTAAGTACAAGGGCTAAAATTCTCTTTTTCATCTTGATATTATTCCTTTCCTTGATTTATTCAAAGGTCACGTTGTCCGAGAGGAACTGCGCCGCCCTTTCCGCGCTCACGCCGTTTCCTTCAGAGAGCGCATTGTCATAAAGAGCGCCGAAATCACCGCCCGCTTTTACCCATTCATATATGCCAGTCAGCATTGCTGTCGCCAAAGCGTTATCCTCCTCTGATAAATTGTTGATGGTCTCAGGCGGCTCAGATGTAAACTCAAAGTTACTCAGCTGTTCCATAACAAATCTGGTTTCAAACCAAAACTCGGTTTGGACTTCCGGCCACGCAAAGTCAGAGGGGCTTATATTATAAACATTCAAATAATCGTTGGTCACATTTTCCCTGATAGCATCCACCAGTTCCTGCAAAGCCTGATCTGTGAGCCCGTATTCGTTTACTTCGCCTGCTTCACCTGCTTCTGATGCAGCGTTCCTGGCCAGGGATTCCTCAAGGGCGGCTTCCGCTTCTGCCAAAGCCTTTTGTGCGTCTGACATCTCTCCAGTGTCTTTTTCCACGGATGGCTCTTCTGCCGCAGCCGGTTCCTGGGTCTGGGTCGGGGCCTGGGTCTGGGACGGCTGCGCGCTGCTCCCGCCGGAGGAGCAGGCCGCCAGAGAGAGGGCGAGGCAAAGGGTAAGTAAAATTGCTGCTAATCTCTTTTTCATAATGTCAGATCTCCTTTTTGTTTTTTTGTTTGCCTAATTTGCCAAATATATATTCGATGGGAAAGCCCCATAGGGGGACAGGGAAAAGAAATATTTTTGAGAAAAAACCGACTTCCTTTCGCAGTAAAATAAGGTTTATCAAAAGGTCTACCTTTTGATAATCGCCCGTTTTGGTCTTTCAAAGGCTATGCGCCGTGAAAAAAGATTCAGTTTACCCGTAAAAAACCTTGATAATACAGCATATTTCGAGTATAATTAAAAGCTGTCAAAAGGTAGACCATTTGACAGCTTATTTCCTCTTGGTGAGCCTGTATTCCCGCAGTCTGCGGTAAAACGTGGCTTCGCTCATATTACATTGTTTGACGGCTTCCGATAGCGGGAGCCTTTTTTGTTCCCATTCCCGCACGATTTTTCCAAAATCGACGGGGACTTCTTTTTCTGGCCGCCCGAATTTTATGCCTTGGGCTTTTGCCGCCGCGATGCCCTGCGCTTGCCGTTTCTTGATGTTCTCCCGTTCATTCTGCGCCACAAAAGAGAGAATTTGCAGCACAAGGTCCGCGATAAACGTCCCCATAAGGTCCTTGCCCTGCCGGGTGTCCAAAAGAGGCATATCCAACACCACAATGTCAACGCCTTTTTCTTTCGTAAGTATTCGCCACTGGTTTTG
>CANQTO010000081.1 GCA_947626785.1 uncultured Oscillospiraceae bacterium | reverse complement strand
CTGTTTTCCGGCTTTGTCAATCAAAAGGGCTTTTTGTACTACGCCAATAAAAAGGAGCGGAGCCTGGAGGAAGAGCGTGCGTCCCTGGTCGGCATCGGCGAAAAATACACGGATGACAGCTATTACAACTGGCTCATCACTTTGCGGAGCAGCGGAGCGATCGTCGGCCAGATCATCCTGCAGGTCAACGACTATAACGACTCGGTGGAGTTCTCCTACGTTGTCGATGAGCGGTATGCCTGCAGAGGATATATGACGGAGGCTCTGGACCGGGTGAAGAAATACGCTTTTGAGAACATGAATGTTGCCCGTTTTCAGGGCAGCTGCTGTGTGGGAAATGAGGCGTCCAAGCGGGTCATGGAGAAGTGCGGTCTGGAATGTGAAGGCCGTTTAAGAAAATATCTGAAGCTGAGCGACGGGCTGCACGATATGTTCATGTTTTCGGCCATACAGGACGACTGACGAGAGAGAAGCTATGCACGACATTTGGAATCCCTGGCACGGCTGCCGGAGGAAAAGCGAGGGCTGCGACAACTGCTATATGTTCTTCCTGGACCAACTGCGGGACCGGGACGGCGGGGAGATCTACCGGACCAAAACCAATTTCCGCTATCCTCTCCAGAAGGACCGGCAGGGGCAATACAAGGTCAGAAGTGGAGAGATGATCCGGGTCTGCATGACTTCGGACTTCTTTCTGGAGGAGGCCGACCCCTGGCGGGACGAGGCCTGGGAGATCATGGCCCAGCGGCGGGACGTAAAGTTCTTTCTGCTGACAAAACGGCCGGAGCGGGTGGCGGAGCATCTGCCCTGGGACTGGGGCGAGGGCTGGGACAACATTTTCTTCAATGTCACGGCGGAAAACCAGCGCCGGGCCGACGAGCGCCTCCCCATCCTGCTGGAGCTGCCATTCAAGCACAAGGGCGTCATGTGCGCGCCCTTTATCGGGCCGGTGACCATGCGGGAATATCTGGCCACGGGCCAGATCGAGCAGGTCCTCTGCGACGGGGAGAACTACAGCGGGGCCCGGCCCTGCCACTACAAGTGGGTGCGGGATCTGCGCCAGGAGTGCGTGGACTATGACGTGACCTTCGTGTTCTGCGGCACGGGCCGCCGTTTCGTGAAGGACGGGAAGCTGTACAAGATCGAAGGGAACGGCCTGCAAAGCCAGCAGGCGTACAAGTCCGGCTTGAACTACCGTGGCAAGCCTATCCATTTTGACCTGGTCGACGCCTGGGGAGAGCCCATCCCGGAGGAACAGCTTTACGTCCCCCAATACCGGGAGCGCTACCGCACCTGCGGAATGCAGATCAGCTGCAACGGCTGCTCCAACTGCGGAAACTGCGAAAAAGACAGAAGCTAAAAAGTTCCCAGGCCCGGCCTGAGAACTTTTTGTTTAAGCGGGGACATTTTGCCCGTGGAACTTGTAAAACGGGCGGACTTATTCATTGTCAATCAAAAGCTGTTTTGGATCAGCCACTGCTCGGCGGCGCGGACCTCCTCGGTCACGTCGGCGCCGTCAGCGAGGGTAACTTTTTCCTCTGGAAGCTCCCCGAATATATCCAGATGGGCCTTTTCCGCCACGGCGTTTTTGAAGTAATTGTTATCGTCGGAGAAGCCGGGGTCGGGCTGGAGCTGGCACACGCTGTAAGCCTCCAGGATGGCGGTGACGGCTACGCCGTGAAGGGTCAGCCCCGCATACCGGCTCAGGTCTGCGCCGCAGGGCCCCGCGTCCCTGTAGAGGCGCGCCACCTCGCCAAGGAGCAGTTCCTTTTCTTCCTCCGTCAGTGGACTCAGACTTTGTACGGTGTGGATGTTGTCCTTTACCTGCTCTAAGGTGGACATACCGGACAGGTTGCAGATCACGCCGTCCAGCCCGCCGGTAAAGCGCATGGCCCAGGAAGCGACAGAGGCGTTGGGGTCCATCTCCATCAGCCGTTCTTTCACCTTTTCCGGCACCATCGCCAGGCCGCCGCCCTTGACCGGCTCCATAATGATGACCTGCTTGCCGTGCCTGCGGATCACCTCATAGGCTTCTCCGGCGCATACCAGCTCGCTGTTCCAGTCCAAGTAATTCACAGGGATCTGCACAAACTCAAATTCCGGGTGCTCGGTCAAAATGCGGTCAAGAAGCTCGGGAGAGGAATGGAAGGAAAAGCCCAGATGCTTGATTTTCCCGTCCTCCTTCCATTTCAGAGCGTGGTCAATGAGATGGCAGGTTTTCACGACACCGCCCTTGCCGTCTACCCCGTCATAGTAGACGGTCTGGAAATTGTGGAGCAGGTAATAATCCACATAATCCACTCCCAGGTTCTCCAGCTGCTGCGCAAAGATCGGCTCGATCTCATCCTCCGTTTTCAAATTGAAAGTCGGAAACTTGGTGGCGATCAGGACGCTTTCCCTGGGATGCCGTTCGACGACGGCTTTGCGGACAGCCTCCTCGCTCTTGCCGTTGTGGTAGACGAAGCTGGTGTCGAAGTAATTGTAGCCCGCGTCGATAAAGGTATCCACCATCTGAAACAGCTGCTCGTAATCGAAGTCCGTCGGGTCGCCGTTTTTTACGGGCAGACGCATCATGCCGAAGCCCAATCTGCTTTTCAGTGCCATTTTAAAGTCCTCCTAAATAAATTCTATCCGTTTTTTCTTTTTTCGCTTGGTTTTACCGGCGCAGAAACTTTTCGTCCTGGGCGGCAGAGCCGCCCTCGTCGGAGAGATAGCGCTCCGCTTTCATGTGCAGATCGTATTTCTCCCGCAGCGCCGCGATGCGCCCCATCATGGGGGAGGCGTGGTGCAGGTCCAGCGCGGCCTGATCCTGCCAGCTGTCAATGAGAAGCACCGTCTCCGCGTCCTCCAGGGGGAAGAAATACTCATAGCGCAGATTGCCCTCCTCGGCCCGGATCTCCCGGACCAAGCCGCTGGAGGTCATCTCCTCCGCAAAACGCCGGGCGTTTCCACCCTGGCCGGTATAATACAGATTCATGGTGATCGCCATCTGAAAGAATCCTCCTTATAGAGATTTTCCGAGCCGGTAGGCATCGCTCATGTGCCGGCTGCCCCTGGTCATGGATGGTGTCCCGCAGCCAGTGCCGAGGATCATGCCGCAGTCCGTAAAATTCATATACCGGCACAGCTTTTTATAGTATTGTACGATACAGGGCATCACATCCTCGTTGGAATCCCATGAGGCGGCGATCAGCGCAGTCTTCAGATGCTTCCCGGAAAGCCGCAAAGTGTAACTGTAAAAGCGGTCGATCACCGTTTTCAGCTGCGCGGAGATACCAAAATAGTACACCGGCGTGACGAACACCACCATATCCGCAGAGAGCAGCGCGTCCCGGATCAGCTGCATGTCGTCCTTCTGGGCACAGGGACCGTCCATACCGCAATGCCCACAGCCGAGGCAGGGATGGATGTTCATGTGCGCCGCGTCCATCTCCACGACGGTATGCCCGGCCTCCCGTGCGCCCTTTGCAAACTGCTCTGCCAACATATTGGACGAGCCATTTTTATGGGGGCTGCCTTTGACAACCACGATCTTCATTTTCTTCCCCCTCCTACTTCCTCCGGCGTCTTTTTGAGAGTCAGGCACTTGCCGATCACTTCGCCGGTTTTCAGATACTGATAGGTGGGGAATTCAAACAGCACCGGCTTCAAGGTGTCGTAGTCGATCTTGCCTTTTTCGTTCAGATGCTCCTCCGCCACATAGGTGTTGTCAATGGTGCAGATGAAGCTCTCGAAATTCGGTGTGTTGTAGACATCCTCAACGCTGCACTCCAACGTCAGGGGAGAACTGCGGATGACTGGCGCTCCTGCGTCCCCAAGGTCATAGGCAAATACGGCGGACTTATCTGTTTTCGCGCCGCTGACCGAGCCGACGTAATCCACATAGGGCAGCATTTCCTCATTCACAAGGTTGATCGAGAGCTTTTTCGTCTCTTTAATGCGCCCGTTGATAAAGTGCGGCGCGGCAAGGCTGACCAGCACACGGTCGTGGCCGATGATCCCCACATGGGCAACCAAAGTCCATGTGGGCTTCTCGCCGTTCATAGCCCCGATGACGGTGACCGGCGTTGGATAAAGCGCAAGCAGCGACCCCACATTCTTCTTCATAGTTCGGACCCCCTGATCTGCAAATGTGTTTTGACATCATGTCAGCTTGGTTAGTATAGCACCATGCTGACACTGCGTCAATACCGTTTCAACAAAATGGACCAGGTGGGGCGTCCTTTTACTCTATCTCTATGCGCCCACATAGGCCGGAGTATTCCCATGCCGGCACTGCCGCATGGCAAGCTCCCGCATGAGATCCTTTACCGCGATTTTTTGAGGGCAGCAGGCGGTGCAGGCGCCGCACTCAATGCAATCCTCCGGCCCGGCAGATTCGGACAGCGTTTCTTTTTTCTCATACTGTCCGTATGCCCCGATGACCGCGGGGATGTCGATGCCCGCAGGACACGCCGCTGTGCATCTTCCACAGCCTGTACAGGCTTGTTTTGCTTCTGCGGCAGAATGGATCACATTCAAACACTTATTCATCTTTTGAAGTTTCTCTTTTTTCTCCTCCTATCTGACGCGAAGAGCAAACCGGCCGCTTTTCAGAGCCGCGATCACGCCGCCGTCGATCAGCAGATCCGTCCCCGTGATAAATCCGGCGTCCGGTCCCAGCAGGAACGCGCCCGCCGCCGCGATCTCGTCCGATGTTCCGGCGCGGCGCGCTGCGGAGCAGTCGATCATATTCTGATAGGTGTTGCCCGGCGCATTGAACTCATCGTAGGCCAGCGGCGTCACGATGATGCCGGGGCTGATGGTGTTGATCCTGACGCCCCGGTCCGCCCAGGTGGTGGCCGCCGCCGTGCGGACACGGAGCTGGTTCACCCGCTTGGAGACGATATAGGCCGCCCCCGGATTGGGCGTTTTTGATCCGTCAAGGCAAGGGAGAGAGGCGAGCTGATCTGTCGGCACCATGGCGAGGGCTTCTTCATCATCAGCGGTGAGCGCGTGGGGCATATACCCGGTCTGGCTGGACACGATCAGTCCCGCGCCGCCCCGCGCCATCACTTCGCCAAAGGCGTCAATGGCATAGGAGGTGCCAATCAGGTCCAGCTTGATGATATGTTCGGGGCTTGCCTGACTGGGGGACGCGCCCGCCGTGTGGATATAGGTCATGACCGGGCCCATCGATGCCGCCTTTTCCGCAAAGGCCCGGATGGACTGCTTATCGCAGGCGTCCACGATCTGCGT
>CANQTO010000080.1 GCA_947626785.1 uncultured Oscillospiraceae bacterium | reverse complement strand
GTCATCCCCCGGGTGGTGCCCAAAAGCAGGCCCGTGGCGGTGAACAGGGTCATCTGGGTGTCGTCGGATATCTCCGCCGTGCCATGGCGGAGCTCATAGTCCGTTATCCCGCTCTCGCCGTACCGATGGAAGATGGAGGCGGCGGACATGAACTCCACCGGATAGCCCAGGGCGTCCCCCACTGCGCCGCCCACAAGGCAGCCTTTAAACTTGTTCAGGTCCCGCATCGGTATCCTCCTCAAAGCATCTCTGCTCGCCTATCTTCTTCCAGCAGGGCTCCTCCAGGTCCAGCACGTCCTCCGTTACGGTGACAGTGTCCGTCCCGTCCGTGTGATAGACGCAGGTGAACTTCCCGTTGTCGCACAGGAGGAACCACCGGAAATACCGGTTTTCATAGAGATAGTCGGAGCTGTCGAAGCAGGGGAACCGCTCCGCCACGACCAGCACGGCCCGGCCGTACCTATCCAGGGCCCAGGGACTGTACTTATCCTCCCACTTGGCCGCAAGCTGGTGGGGAGCGCCATAGGTCTTTCCCATGGCGGTGAAGGCGTTTTTCGGCATGGTCTCGGTATGGGGCTCCGGGGTGCGGGTGCGAAGGGGCTTCCCCTCGCCGTCCGTTTCCCGGCTCACCCACTCCAGCCGGACAGTGCCGCAGCATACATAGCCGCCGCCGGAGTGCTCGACACTCTCCCCCTTGCCTGTCTCCCGGGGGACCATCTCCCCCGCCCACTGGTGCTTGAAGGGCCAGGGCGCGGGCTTCGGCTCCTCCCGGAGCGGCGCGGCCGGCTCCTCCGCCTTCGTCTCCTCCGGCGGGGCAGGCTTATGAAAAAAGCTCTTGATAAAGCTGGCAAGTCCCATCGTTGGCTCCTCCTTCACGAAAAGCGCCGGTCCTCTTCCTCATCGAAGCGGTAATAGCCCCTGGCGATGCGCTTTCCGCTGGCCAGGGATACCGCCGTGATCTCCGCCCGGCCCGGGGCCAGGTCCAGCCAGAGCATGTTTCCATCGGTCCACTCCTTGGGCCGAAGCGGCTCCTCCGGCTTCAGGGCGGTGGCGCGGACGCTGCCGCCGTTGACATACAGGATGCTCCGCTCCCGGTCCGTCTCCACGCAGCCGGCGGGGCAGTTCATGGATATATGGGTGTGCCCGGACAGGAACAGGATGTTCCGGTGGGCCTCCAATATCTCCTGCAATTGCCCGTCCCGGCTGAAGTAGGGCATATCGCCCGCCCGGCGGCGCTGGGGATTGTGGGCCAGCAGCGGGGCGTGGCACAGCACCACGTGCCAGGCGGCGGGCGTATCCGTCAGATGCTCATCCAGCCAGGGAAGCTGTCCCTCACGCCGGAAGGCCAGCTTTCGGCCGGGGATGGCGGCGTTGAGGCCGATGACGTCCACATCCCCCAGCCCGGCGGCCCAGGCGCCGCTCTCGTCCCGTTCCACGGCCAGGCCCAGCCGCTCCGCCCGGTCCAGCAGCCGCGCCTGCAGGGCGTAAAAGTCCTCCCCGGCGTCGGGCCGAATGGGAAAATCGTGGTTGCCCGCCACAGCCAGCAGAGGCGTATCCGGGGGCAGGCGGCTCTCTATGAGCTGCCAAAGCAGTTCAAACTGCTCCGGCGAGCCGTCGTTGACCATGTCCCCGGCGCACAGCACCGCGTTTCCCGCCCCGGCCACGGCCAGGGCCCGGCCCGCCTGCCAGGGCTTATCGCTCAGATGCAGGTCGGTGACGAAGCCCAGGCGGACGCCCTCCACAGGCGGCGCGGGCCGCCGGGAAGGCAGGGGCACAAGGGCCTCCTCCGCTGTCGCCATATCGGGCGTGAGGGCCCGGACGAGGATATGGGTGGCCTCCCGGGGCGCCGCCCGGCCGCCGGTATAGCGGAACGCGCCCCGGCCGGAGGGGTCGATGGGCAGGAAGGCGAACGCCGTCCAGTCCGGCAGGGGACCCGCGCCGTCCGCCCACCAGAGGCCCGCCGTGAGCGCGCCGGGGGCGCGGACCGTATAGAGCCCATCCGCGCCGCCGGAGCGTTCCCATTCCACCTGCAGCCGGATCACGCCTATGCCCCCCTATCCTCCGGGCCGAAGCACGCCAGCTCCCGTACCCGCCTCCAGAGGTCATCCTCCAGGTCCCGCACGTCCTCCGTCACGGTGACGGCGGGCGTCCTGTCCGTGTGGAATACGCAGGTGAACTTTCCGCCCTGACACAGGAGATACCAGCGGAAATACCGTTTCTCGTTCCGATAGTCCGCGCTGTCGAAGCAGGGGAACCGCTCCCTCAGCACCAGCACGTCCCGGCCGTACACGTCCCTAGCCCAGGGGCTGCCCTGCTCCTGCTTCGCGGCCAGCATGGAGAGGCTGAAATAGGGCCGGCCTGCGGCTATGAAGCACGCCGCCGGGAGGAACAGCGTTATGCCCAGGGGCTTTCGCGTCCGCAGGGGCCTGTCCTGGGCGTCTTTCTCCCGACTGACCCATTCCAGCCGGACAGTGGAGTTATAGGAAATGCCCCCGGCGCCGGACCGCCGGATCTGCCGTCCCGGGCCGGTCTTCCGGGGGACCATGTCCCCCGTTTGGCTCCATTTGTCGTCCACGGGAAACTTATTCCTCCACGGTGATGCCGTCGATGGTGAGGGCGACGCCCTGCTTCTCCGCGAAGCTCTGGGCGGCGGAGATGATCTTCTCCCCGTTGTGGTTGACGAGGAAGGACACGATCTGGTTCCGGGTGCTCTCCGGCAGAGCGTTGATCGTCCCCCTGATCACCGAAGGAGGCAGGGACGCGATGCCGCTGAGCATCTTCGCCATGGGGCCATCCATGGTCCCCAGCTTGTCCTTCAGCATCGGCAGCGCCTTTTCCGCCACGGCGGCGTAATCGATCTTGCCTATCTCAAGTGTGAGCTTCATCTTCGTACCTTCTTTCCGCGCCGCAGCGCTCTTTTTCGCCCGGTTTGACAAAAACACCTTGCGTCCATTATAGATGAACGCAAGGTGTTTTTGGTACGCAGTTTGCAGACTTTTGCATAAGATGTCAAAAATCTGTCAGTCCCACGAGGATATCACGACACCGCTCCTATCGGCCAGCATTTCGCTCACGGCGTCCATCTGTTCCGGGGCGCAGCCCACCCGGTCCAGGAAGGGCAGCGAGGGGAACACATCCGCCAGAGCGGCGGTGTCCATCCGCCCGACGTTCAGCTGTGTCAGGGCGGTGAGGCTCTTCAGGGGTGCCGGGTCCAGAGGCGCCGCGCCCCGCACGTCCAGGTATTCCAGCCTGGTCATGGTCTCAAGACCGGCCAGGCTTTCCGTGGGCACGTCCGCGAACAGCTGGGTCAGGCCCGTGAGCCCGGACAGGGCGGTCAGGTCCGCCAGGGGCTCGTCGGACCACAAATACAGCTGCTCCAGCCCCGTGAGGCCGCCGATGATCTCCAGGTCCTGGGTCTTCGCCGGCCGCAGGAACAGGCAGACCAGCCAGTCCATCGACCTGAGCCCGGAAATGTCCGTGAGCTCCGGGCAGTCCATGACCCGCAGGTACTCCAGTTTCGGTATCCGGGCGACGGCGGCCAGGTCCGTGATGCGGGTGGCCCCGGCGCACAGGGTGCGCAGCGCCCGGCATTGGCTCAGGGGCGACAGGTCCCAGACGGGGTTGTCGCCGATGAACAGGTCTATCATGCGCTGGCACTGGCTCAGGGGGGTCAGGTCTGTGATCCGGTTGCCGTGCAGGGCTATGCGCAGCGTCCATTTCCCCGCCAGCGGGGACAGGTCCGTTATCTGTTGGTTGCACAGGGCCAGCTCCAGCAGGTTGGGGAAGTTGGGGATGTCCTCCAGGGTGTCCACCGTGCCGCCGGTGGGGGCGGGCTGGCCGTCGATGGTCAGCGCCGCGCCGTGCACGTCCATCTGCCCCCAGCTGTCGAAGTGCTCGTTCCCGCAGAGGTACAGGCCGGATATCTGCGCAAGGTCCTCCATGGTCACCGTGCCCGGCTCCTTGCCCAGCTGGCGGCATACCTCCGCCTCGATGGCGGGGCTGTGGAAGGCATAGGCCCCCGGCGCCGCCGCCCTGCGGGAGGGCAGTACGACGGCCACCGCCAGGGCGCATGCCGCGAGCACCGCGCCCAGGGTAAGCGCGGCCGCGCGGAGCACGCCGGGCCGCCGGCCGGATGCGGCGCACTTTAAGGCCCGTTCCAGGGCCGCCGCGCTCTGATACCGGTCCTTGGGGTCAAAGCGGGTGCACCGGCGCACCACGGCCCCCAGGGGCGCGGGCATATCGCCGTCCTCCAGGCGGCTCTCCCCGGTGGCCAGCTCGTGCAGCAGCACGCCCAGGGCGTAGATATCGGACCGGGGGTCCGTCTGGCGGAAGCCGAACTGCTCCGGCGGGGCGGAGAAGGCGGTCACCCGCAGCTCCGTGTCCCGGGTGTCCTGTTCGTCGTAGAACCGGGAGATGTCGAAGTCGATGAGCATATATTCCCCCGCCGGGGTGCGGATGACGTTCTCCGCCTTGATATCCCGGTGGATGAGGGGCGGGTCCTGGCCGTGGAGCGCTTCCAGCGTCCGGCACAGGGCCAGGCCGACGCCCGCCGTCTCCTGAGGGGAGAAGGAGCCCTTCTTCTGCACCAGGTCCAGCAGGGTCTCCCCCTCCACATATTCCCGCAGCAGGTACCCCGCGCCGCCGGAGAGGAACCAGCGGCGCATTTGGGGCACGCCGCGACCGGCCAGACGGGAGAGGGCGGCGAACTTCTTCCCTGTGTCCGCCGCCGGCCTGGTGAACCGCCGGAGCACCAGCTTCTCGCCGGTGCGCCTGTCCTGCAAAAGCAGGGTCTGCCGCTCCGCGCCCTCCTTCAAAAGGGCCAGGGGCTCATAGTCCTCTGCCAGCTCCAGGGGCAGCCAGCGCTCCATGGCGCCGCCGTCCGCCGTCATAGGATGCCCGCCAGCCCCCGGGACAGCAGCTGCTCGTCCGTGGCCGGGAGGCCCATGTGGTTTTGCAGGGCGAAGATGATGACTGCGTCCCGCAGCACCCGGGGATAGAGGGCGCCACGCTGGGCCGTGCGCAGCAGGGACTGGGTCTCCGCCACCGACATCTCCAGCACCAGCGCCAGGCGCAGGATAATGTCCCGGCTGGGCCGGCGCTCGCCGCTGCACAGCTGATAGGTGAACGACCGGCTCAAAAGCGCCGCCTCGCTCAGCTGGGTGGCGTTCAGGTCCCGGGCCTGCATGTACCCGGCCAGGCACTGGGTGAACGTGGGCGTGTCCATGTCCCCGTCCAGGGTCCTCAGCGCGCCGGTCAGGGTCCGGGACCGCTCCAATATATCCAAAAGCTCGTCCGTATCCCGCGTGGGGGCTTTCTTGCCCGCGCTGCAGCTGGACTGCATACGATCATCTCCCCAGAGAATGTTTTAAATCTTTATACATTTAAATTATACGGTCTCCGGCGCAAAAGTCAAGAAACCAACGCCCGGTCACCCCCGGTTTTTGAAGTCTTTTTCGATCTTTTCCTTCCACTGGGCCGTCAGGGGCCTGGCCGACCGCACCGCCGACACGGCGCAGGTCACGGCGTCGTAGTTGGTGGCGATGCCCGCGCTGTCGTTGCGGAAGGTGACGGCCCGGTCCGCGCCGATGCCCATGCGCTCCGCCGTGGCCTCCGCGTCGATGTTGGCGCCCAGGAACAGGAACTCCCAGCCGTACTTCACCTTCTCATGTTCGATCATGGCTCTGACCTTATCGGCGGAGTAATGATGGCTGGCGTTCTCCATGCCGTCGGTGGTGATGACGAACAGGGTGTGCTCCGGCACATCCTCCGGCCGGGCGTAGCGGTGGATGGCCTTGATGTGGTCGATGGCCCCGCCGATGGCGTCCAGCAGCGCCGTGCAGCCCCGGACGAAATACACGTCCTCCGTCATGGCGGGCACGTCCTTGATGGGCGCCCGGTCATGGATGAGCTCCGCCGTGTTGTCGAAGAGGTAGGTGGTCACATAGGCCTCGCCCGGCTCCTTCTTCTGCTTTTCCAGCATGGAGTTGAACCCGCCGATGGTGTCCTTTTCCAGGCCGCTCATGGACCCGCTCCGGTCCAGGATGAATACCAGCTCCGTGATGTTGTTCTTCATGATGAAAACCTCCTGTACTGTGTTTTGATGGTCACAGTATAGGAGGTTTTTCG
>CANQTO010000079.1 GCA_947626785.1 uncultured Oscillospiraceae bacterium | reverse complement strand
GACTGCAACGGCCATTCCACGCTGTTTGACGGGGTAGCTTTCCTGCCCGGGCGGGGCGGTGTCCGGGACACCTGCGTACTGGAAGCCGATGACGCCGAAGGCATCTTCCTCGCCCGGCTGGACATCAGCCTGCTGCGGGAATACCGCAGGCGGGAAGCGCAAAATCTGCGCAACCGGCGGCCCGAATTGTACGGCATTCTTTCAGCGCGATAGCCCAGCAGGAGCAGACAACTTCCCGTTTGTCGGGGAAGGCTCAATGCGGCAACTCGAAAGTTATGGAGGCATGACTTGTGAAGCACAGCATAGATTTCGGACATCCGTATTTTGATGAAAAAGGGAATTCCCCTAAGTCCTGGGGTGAAACATATATGGGGAGGAGACAGAATGAAAGCGATCCTGACTAGCAGCTTGGGCGGGTATACCAGGATCGATGGGCGCCGGGCGCCGGAGCCGCTGCCCCGGACCAATGGACTGCTGGACCGGGTGCGGTCCTTTTGGCCGGAGGACGCGCGGGTGCTGATCGTCTGCGCGGACCCGGCAGAGCACGACAAAAATGACGATATCCGCGCCTGCTTTCAACAGACCTTCCCCCTGAGCGGGTTGAGCGTTTCGTCTGTGGAGATGTGCGATGACAGGGACCCAGGCGCGGCAGAGCGGCTGGGTAGGTGGGACGTGCTGGTGCTGACGGGGGGCCATGTGCCGGCCCAGAACCGGTTCTTGAAAGTCCTGGGGCTGCGGGAGCGGCTGGCGGATTTTCGGGGGCTTCTGCTGGCCTGGAGCGCCGGGTCCATGAACTGCGCGGACACGGTCTATGCCGGCCCGGAACTGCCGGGGGAGGCCGTCGATCCCCACTATGCGCGGTGGCTCACCGGACTGGGGCTCACGGACATCAATATCTTCCCCCATATGCAGAGCCTCCGGGACTCCTGGCTGGACGGGATGCGGCTGGTGGAGGATATCACCTTTGCCGACAGCGTGGGGCATACATTCCTCGCGCTGAACGACGGCAGTTATATCGTGATGGACGGCGGCAGGACCACTCTGTACGGGGAGGCGTACCGGATCCGGGACCGGCGGATCACCCGGATCTGCGAGGACGGCAAGGCGGTGCGCCTGTGAGGAAAAATCACGATGAGTAAGGTTAAATTGACCATAAAGGAAAGCAATTGCAGAAGCGGCTATTTCAAAAGAGGACAAGTATTTATTGTTGAAGATCTATGCCCTCCATTATGCCACGAGTTATGGAGCGTCATATATCCTTCTGTATATGCGCTGTTGAATGGAGCCAGCTTGGATTATGGCAGCGGCAAAGCAAAAATGTTTGATGCAAAATGCCCGGACGGAGAGAGAGTTTGCATTCACGGAGAAGTGATAGAGGACGGATAAATCCCCTTTTGCCGGGAAAGGCTCAACGCGGCAACTCAAAATTTTCCGGGGAGGAGACCATGGGAACATTTGAAGAGATATGGGATATCGTGCGCCGGATACCGCCGGGGAAGGTGGCTACCTACGGGCAGATCGCCCGGCTGACGGGGCGGCCCCGGGGCGCGCGGCTGGTGGGCTGGGCCATGGCCGCCTGTCCGGCGGCGAACGGCGTGCCCTGTCACCGGGTGGTGGACCGGTCCGGCGGCACGAAAAAAGCCTTTGACGCGCACATGCCCGGCGGGCAGCGTTTTTTGCTGGAGGCGGAGGGCGTGCTGTTCCGCCCGGACGGCACGGTGGATATGGACTGCTGCTTATGGCGGCCGGAGTGAGAACAGAGAATATCCCCCCTGACACCTGGTTTGCGAAAACCGCGAAAAGCCGGAAGTTCTTGTACCGAAAGGACTTCCGGTTTTGCCGGTAAAAGGGCTCTTCTGCTCCTCCAACCGAGACCCGCTGCGTTGGGCTTTCATGGAGGCCCGAGAGCAAAGCCTATAAACACCACCGGCACCAATGATCGCCTTGCCGCCTTGTCTTACGCTCCCTTTTTTTCAAATTTCCTGTTGCAATTTTCTTTCAGACAGCGCATAATCATTGTAGCGCTGAACACTTCAGAAGAAATGAACAGAAGAAGGAGAGACGCGCAGAAGCGTATGGGAAAAGAGAAAAGACATATTCTGCTCTGCGGCAGCCGCCGCAGTGGAAGAAGCGCCATGATCCGCGCCCTTACACAGGATCTGACAGTGCCGCTCTATGGCTATGTGACCCACACCCTGCGGACAAACGCGGACGGCTTCCACGAAATCTATCTGTTCCCCTATGGCGCGGCGGATCCCCGGCCGGAGGAGGCCTGCCATGTGGGCGACTGTGACACCCGGCGCAGGGTGATCTATGACCGGGTCTTTGATACCCTGGGGGTGGAGCTGCTGGCGGAAAGAGAGAACGGCATCCTGGTGATGGATGAGATCGGCTTTATGGAATCAAACGCCGAGGCCTTTTGCCGGACGGTGCTGGCCCGGCTCAACGGGGATGGGCATGTGCTTGCCGCCGTGAGGACCAGCCTTGAGACACCCTTCCTCCGGCAGGTGCTTGCCTGTGAAAAGGCCCAGGTCGTGGAGATGGTCCCGGAGCGGTTTGAGGAGATCCGCCGGGAATTGGAGCCGCAAGTCAAAAGCTGGGCGGAGGAGGGTCCTGTATGCAGATCCATATAACGCCGGAGCAGGCGGTCCGGATCATGGAGGAACAGCCCGCCTGTCCCAGAGCGGAGGAGCTGCCTCTCTCTCAGGCGCTGGACCGGAACCTGGCAGAGGATATTCTGGCCCGCCTGGACCTGCCGCCCTTTGATAAAAGTCCCTTTGACGGCTACGCCTTTCGGACAGCGGACGCGCCCGGTACCCTGCGCGTGATCGGGACCTTAGCCGCCGGAGCGGAGAGCGTACCGGAACTGCGCCCCGGCCAGGCTGTGAAGATCTTTACCGGGGCCCCGGTGCCCGCCTCCGCCGACGCCGTGGCGAAGCAGGAGGATGTACAGGAGCGGGACGGGCAGCTTACCGTCCCTTTTCAGGCTGTTCCCGGGACCAATGTGATCCGGGCAGGGGAGGACTGCCGGGCCGGGAACCTTCTGATCCCGGCAGGGACGCGGCTTCTGCCCGCCCATCTGGGGATGATCGCCGGGCAGGGCCTTGCCGCAGTGAAGGTCTGGCAAAAGCCAAAGGCCGTGCTGTGCCCCACCGGCTCGGAACTGGCGGAGCCGGGCGGGCCCTGCCCTCCCTACGGCATTTACAACAGCAGCAGCTTTGCCCTCTGCGGCATGCTCACCCGCATGGGCTTTTCCGCCGCCCGCCTTCCGGCGATCCCGGACCGGGAGGAGCTCATTTTTGAGACCGTGGAGAAGGCTCTGGCCTCCGACGCGGAGGTGGTCTTCACCACCGGCGGCGCGTCTGTGGGGGAGTACGATTTTGCCCGGAGGACTGCGGAGCGCCTGGGTGCAGAGCCCCTGTTCTGGAAAATACGGATGAAGCCGGGCGGCGCGATCCTGGTATCCCGCGCCGGGAGCAAGCTGCTCATCAGCCTCTCCGGCAACCCCGCCGCGGCTATGATGAGTCTGCTGGTCATTCTCCGCCCCTGGCTTACCGCCCTGACCGGCGGACAGGACCGGACGGAGTTGATCAGGCTGCCGCTGAAAAGAGAACTGCCGAAGAGCGGCAGTGTACTCCGGCTGCTGCGCGGGCATCTGGATCTGACCGGGGGGCGGCCCTGCTTTGATGAACATGAGGGCCGGGGAAACGGAAATATCGCGTCCTTTGCGGGCTGTGACCTGATCGGCATGATCCCAGGCGGCCGAGGCCCCCTGAAGCAGGGAGAACAGATCGCGGCTCTGCGTTTGCCGCCTGAGCTTCGCTGAAGCGGTCAATGACGGCAAATACACTGTCTGACGCCGGAGACCCACAAATACGGGTTTCCGGTGTTCTTTTTGGAAACAATGAAAGAACATGTGGCCTTTGCCGCGAAAATAATCATAATTTTTGAACATTTCAACCTTGACAGATCATTGCAAAATGGAATATAATGTAAAATGAAATATGATATAAATTATCAAATTATATTTCGTTGCGATTTGCATTTCATTACAACTTGATCGACGGAGGTGTTCTGCATGAAGCTGATGAAGACGGAAGAGGCCGTGGGCCAGGTCCTGTGCCATGATATCACCCAGATCATCCGGGGCGTTACCAAGGACGCGGTCTTTCGCAAGGGCCATGTCATTCGCCCGGAGGATGTCCCGGTGCTGCTGAGCGTGGGGAAGGACCACGTCTATATCTGGGAAAACGACGAGACCAAGCTGCACGAGAACGAGGCGGCGGAGGTGCTGCGGGACATCTGCCTGAACGAACATATGAGCGCCACCGAGCCCAAGGAGGGCAAAATCGAGCTGATCGCCCAGGCGGACGGCCTGTTTCTCATCGACCTGGAAAAGCTCCGGGCCATCAATGGGCTGGGCGAAATGATGATCGCCACCCGGGCCTCGGGCTTTCTGGTGCATAAGGGGGACAAGCTCTGCGGCGTACGGGTGGTGCCCCTGGTCATTGAGAAGGCCAAAATGGAGGCGGCCAGGCGGACCGCGGGGGAGACGCCGATCATGCGCATCGTTCCGCTGAAGGCCAAGAACTGCGGCGTAGTCACCACCGGCAACGAGGTCTACTACGGCCGCATCGAGGACACCTTCACCCCGGTCATTGAGGACAAGCTCCATGAGCTGGGCTGTGAGATGACCGCCCATGTGACCTTGAACGACGACCATGTGAAGATCACCCAGGCCATCAACGACATGCTGGCCCAGGGCTGCGACATGGTCTTTTGCAGCGGCGGCATGAGCGTGGACCCGGACGACAAGACGCCGCTGGCCATCAAAAACACCGGGGCACGCATCGTCTCCTACGGCGCGCCGGTGCTGCCGGGGGCCATGTTTCTGGTGTCCTACACGGCGGACGGCCGGCCGGTCTGCGGCCTCCCAGGCTGCGTGATGTACGCCAAGCGCACGATCTTCGATCTGCTGCTGCCCTATCTGGTGACGGATACGCCGGTCACGGCGGAGCTGCTGGCGGGGCTGGGGCACGGGGGACTGTGCCTGAACTGCCCGGTGTGCCACTTCCCCAACTGTGGGTTCGGAAAAGGCGTATAAAGGAGGAAGTCATGGGAAAAGTGATCGCCGTCTGCACAAGCGACCGGAAGGGCATCCAGAAAACGGATGTGCAGAGCGGAACTTTTGAAGCGGACTGGGGCATCCAGGGGGACTCCCACGCCGGAAAATGGCACCGGCAGATCAGCCTCCTGAGCGCCGATAAAATAGCGGCCTTCAACGAGAAGGGGGCCGGGGTCGTCCCCGGCGCTTTCGGGGAGAACTTAGTGGTGGAGGGCTTTGACTTCCGGGCCCTGCCGGTGGGCACGCTCCTGCGCTGCAACGACGTGCTGCTGGAAATGACCCAGATCGGCAAGGACTGCCACAGCCACTGCGAGATCTACAAAAAGATGGGGGACTGCATCATGCCCCGGGAGGGGGTCTTCGCCCGGGTGCTGGAGCCGGGGACCATCTCCGTGGGCGACGAGATGCTGATTGAGGAGCGCAAAACGCCCCGCCCCTGGCAGGCGGCGGTGATCACCCTCAGCGACAAGGGCTTCAAGGGCGAGCGGGAGGACAAGAGCGGCCCGGCTATCGTACAGCGCCTGACAGAGGCGGGTTACGAAGTGGTGGAGCAGATCCTGATCCCCGACGAGGCGGCGCTTTTGAAGCGGCACCTTACGCGCCTGGCCGACCAGCGGCAGCTGGACCTGATCCTCACCACCGGCGGCACGGGCTTCAGCCCCCGGGACATCACCCCAGAGGTGACCATCGCCGTGGCCGACCGGCTGGCGCCGGGCATCGCCGAGGCCATGCGGGCCGAGAGCCTGAAGATCACCCCCCACGCCATGCTGTCCCGGGCGGCCTCGGTCATCCGGGGCAAGACCCTGATCGTCAACCTGCCCGGCAGCCCCAAAGCCTGCATGGAAAATATGGATGTGTTTTTGAACACGATCCCCCATGCCATGGGCCTGCTGCGGGACGAGATACACGACTGCGCCAGAACATGATTTCTGCTTCGGTATAAGCGTGTAAATCACGTTTATATCAGACTGTAGACAAAGTATCGCAGCCTTCGCCGCTCTGCGGCGAAGAAAATTAAATTTGTTTTTGAGGCAGCTTTGCCGCCTCAAAAACACTCTAAGGCGAGCATCGTCGGCAGAAGTTTCATATCATTCGCTTTCCCGTAGACGGAAAAGCTCACTCATTTCGCTCTGCCGCCTCTTCAAACCGAAACACATGTTTCGGTTTGAGAAGATTAACTATTAAAAGTCAATCCCCAGAATGGAGGA
>CANQTO010000078.1 GCA_947626785.1 uncultured Oscillospiraceae bacterium | reverse complement strand
GTGGTCGAGCTGAAGACCGACCCGCAGCTGATGGGCGCTCTGGGCGCCGCCGAGTACGCCCGCCAGAAGGGCCAGGCCAAGCAGTAAAAGAACGATAGAATTCCAAAGATCCCGGAGCTTCGGCTCCGGGATTTTTGCGTCGCTCTGCCCTTCTCCTTCGGTCACCAGCGGGGACCGGGTTTGGTCTCTTGGTGAAATGTTCGCTTTCTTTGCCTTGCCGCAAAGAAAGCGAACCGAAAGAAAAGGCACCCGGGGAGGTCTCCCCGGGACCCCTCCCAGGAGGAGTGTACACCAAACCCGTTCTTAGGTCGCCCTGAGTCTATCTTTCCGGTATACCCCGGTGCAGACATTGGCAGAAACCTCGGCTGCTGGATGCACGCCCAGACCGGGAAGGCTCGCCGGGTGGTCGATTATCTGCGCCCGCATGGCTCCACTTGCACGGGGAGCCATGCGGGTGTGGTCCTTTTTGCTGCTCAGGAGAGACAGGCAAAGACTAAAACTCCCCATCAAATCTCATGCAAAATCTGGAAAAAACGGACAAACTGCGCCTGGCAGGGACAAAATAATTTCTTTTTTGGCAAATTTGCGCTATTTTGTTTATTTTTCATAGCCTGGAGAGCTTCAAACGCTTTAAAGTGCTGAAGACTGCACAAAACATGAGAAAATGTAATGGATAACTGCCTGAATCTGACGACTCAAGGCGATTGACATGTGAAAATCTCATGCCTATAATACAGCCAACGCGGGGCCGAAAGCAGCTTGCTTACGGGCCCTTCCCCTTTGCAGGGGCCGCCTCCCCGGCGGGCGAAGAAAGATTTGGGAGGAACAAGAAATGAAGAAAACAAAACTGTTGAGTCTGCTTCTGGCTCTGTGCATGGTCCTGAGCCTGGCCGCCTGCGGCGGCAGCTCTTCCGGCAGCTCCGCCCCCGCGGAGAGCAGCGGAGACGCGGCTCCCGCCGCCAGCGGGGACACCCTGAAGATCGGCGTCATCTCCCCGAACACCGGCAACCTGGCCGCCTACGGCACCGGCATCCACACCGGCGCGGAGCTGGCCGTGGAGGAGATCAACGCGGCCGGCGGCATCCTGGGTCAGCAGGTAGAGCTGGTCGAGCTGGACGACCGGGCCGACCCCACCGAGTGCCTCAACGCCTTTAACAACCTGGTCAGCCAGGGCATCGGCTTGATCATCGGCTCCGCCACCTCCGGCGCCACCTCCGCCATCACCGGCCCTGCCAACGAGGAGGAAGTGGTCATCATCGCCCCTACCGCCACGGCTGACTCCATCACCACCGAGGACGACTACATCTTCCGTGTGTGCTACGCTGACAGCGCCCAGGGCGCCATCGCCGCCGCCTATGCCAAGACCGCCGGCTATGACAAGGTGGGCATCGTCTACTGCGCCGGCGACGTGTACTCCTCCGGCCTGAAGGACTCCTTCAGCGCCGCCTGCGCCGAGCAGGGTATCGAGGTCGTCGCCACCGAGTCCTCCGCCGCTCTGACCACCACCGAGTATACCAACCAGTTCACCGCCATGGTCAACGCGGGCCTGGACTTCGTGTACGCCCCCTACTACTACGACGTGATCGGCCCCTATGTGATCCCCCAGGCCCGGGCGGCCGGTTATGACGGCGTGATCATGGGCGCCGACGGCTACGACACCACCCCCGACTATGTCCGCGAGGCGGATGCCCCCGCGTTCAACAACATCTACTGGACCAACCACTATTTCGCCGGCGACACCTCCGAGAAGGTCACCAGCTTCGTGGCGGCCTACAAGGATAAGTTCGGCTCCGAGCCCAGCGCCTTCGGCGCCACCGGCTACGACAGCGTGTATGTGTACAAAGCGGCTATCGAGGCTGCCGGCAGCACCGACCCCGCCGCCGTCCGCGACGCCCTGGCCGACACCAGCACCGTTTACGAGTGCGTCTCCGGCACCTTCTCCTTCGATGAGAGCGGCACTCCCGTCAAGGGCGCCCCCGTTATCACCTTCAAGGACAACGGCGACGGCACCATCGGCATGGAGCTGGTAGACGTGGTGGAGGCCTCCGATCTGGCTTAAGCCGCTGATCAAAAGCTCCGATCTGGCAAAGTCCCTATGGCCGCCTCCGGCGGCCATAGGGACAACGCAAAAAATGTCAAAAAAGGCAGAGCCTTTTTTGACAGGATAAATTAGAAAGGGGAGACTCCCTTGAGTACCTTCATCCAGACCGTGATCGTGGGTCTGCGCCTGGGCAGCGTGTATGCCCTCATAGCCCTGGGCTATACCATGGTCTACGGCATCATCCGCCTCATCAACTTCGCCCACGGTGATTTCATCATGGTGGGCGGCTACACCATCATCTTTACGGTCCCCCTGGCCCTGGCCCTGGGCCTGCCCGCCTGGGCGGCCGTTCTGGCGGCTATCGCGGTATGCGCTCTGGTGGGCATGGGCACGGAGATCATCGCCTACCGGCCTGTGCGCAAAAAAGGCACCAATATGAGCGCTCTGATCACCGCCATCGCCATGAGTCTGTTCCTGGAGAACCTGGCCCAGGCCATCCCGGCCATCGGCCCCAACCCCAAGGTGGCCGATCAGATGTTCACTGCCGGGGGCTTCCGGATCGGCTCTGTCACCTTCGAATACACCACGGTCATCACCATCGTCATCAGCGCGGTGATCATGGTCGTGCTCTATATGTTCACCCAAAAGACCCGTCTGGGCCGGGCCATGCGCTGCGTCTCTGAGGACAAGGCCGCGGCCACCCTCATGGGCATCAACGTGAACCATACCATCATCCTCACCTTTGCCATCGGCTCCGCTCTGGCCGCCGTGGCCGCGCTGATGTACATGGCTCAGTACCCCCGTATCTATACGACCCTGGGCTCTGACCTGGGCATCAAGGCTTTCGTCTCCGCCGTGCTGGGCGGCATTGGCATCATCCCCGGCGCGGTGCTGGGCGGCTTCGTGGTGGGGCTGTTCGAGTCCTTCACCACCAGCTACATCTCCTCCAGCCTGTCCGACGCGGTGGTGTTTTTAATCCTGATCGTGGTGCTGCTCCTGAAACCTGCCGGCATCATGGGAAAGAACGTGGGTGAAAAAGTATGAAAAACAACAAGACCGCCCAGGGCATCCTGCTCAATACCATCGTCATTGTGGTCCTCTTTGCCCTCTTTCAGGCGCTCACCGCCGCCTTTGGCGGGGCGGGCTCCTTCAAGCTGGTGCTGGTGCCCAGCCTGTGGCAGTGCTGCTATCTGATCCTGCTGGCCGCTTCTCTGAACTTAGTGCTGGGCTTTTTGGGCCAGCTGAGCCTGGGGCACTGCGGCTTTATGGCCATCGGGGCCTACACCGCCGCCCTGCTCAGCCTGGCCTGCGAGCGGGCCGGGGTGTTCACCGATAAATCCGGCGCCGTGTACATCCTCATCATCTTCGCCTGCATCCTGGCCGCCGGGCTCCTGGCCGCCGTCACCGGGCTGCTGGTGGGCATCCCCGCCCTGCGCCTGAAGGGCGACTATCTGGCCATCATCACCCTGGGCTTCGGCATGATCATCGTCAACGTCATCAACAACCTGCCCTTCTGCGGCCAGGACGGCCTGGCCCAGGGCTCCGCCGCCGCCTCTCTGTATAAGACCGGCCTGGGCTTTGGCAGCAAGGCCAAGGTGACCTATCTGTGGATCGCCCTGCTGGTGACCGTCCTCTGCGTCACGCTGATGTTCATGTTCGTCCGCTCCAAGTACGGCCGGGCCATCCGGGCCATCCGGGACGACGAGATCGCCGCCTCCGCCTCGGGCATCAACGTATCCTCCTACAAGGTGCTGACCTTTACGTATTCCGCTTTCTTCGCGGGTGTGGCCGGGGCGCTGTACGCCTGCGCCACCTCCTCGCTGTCCACCGCCTCCTTTGCCTTCACCAACGCCGGTATCCTCAACTCCACCTTCGTGGTGGTCATGGTGGTGCTGGGCGGCATGGGCTCCCTGACCGGGTCCATCGTGGCGGCGGTGATCATGTTCTTTGTCAACTACCAAATCGCCAACGGCTCCTGGGTGGCCGCCCTGCCTCCCTTCCTCAACGGCGTCTTCAAGTACCCCATGCTGGTGTACGCGGTGGTGCTGATCGTCGTGATCATCTTCCGGCCCCGTGGCATCTTCGGCACCTACGAGTTCTCCCTCATCAACCTGGCGGGGGACATCCGCAGGGCCCGCGTTCGCCGGGCGGAGGCCAAGGCGGAGAGAAAGGAGGCCAAGGCCCATGCCTGACCAAGAGAGGATCCCCGTCCTGGAGACCCGGAAGCTGGGGATCAGCTTCGGCGGCCTCAAGGCGGTTTCCGACTTTAACATCCAGATCTACCAGGGCGAGCTGGTCGGCCTGATCGGCCCTAACGGCGCGGGCAAGACCACCGTCTTCAACCTGCTCACCGGCGTGTATGAGCCCACCGAGGGCACGGTCCTTCTCAACGGTGTGCCCCTCAACGGCAAAAAGACCCACCAGTTCGTGGCCGCCGGCATCGCCCGGACCTTCCAGAACATCCGGCTGTTCGGCCAGATGTCCGTCATTGAGAATGTGAAGGCCGCCTTCACCAAGGATATCAAGTATAACCTCCTGGACGCCAGCCTCCGGACCAAAAAGTTCCGCCAGGCCGAGCAGGAGATGACCGACAAGGCCATGGAGCTGCTGCGCATCTTCCACCTGGAGGAGGCGGCGGACCTGCCCGCCTCCAGCCTGCCCTACGGCCGCCAGCGGAAGCTGGAGATCGCCCGGGCCCTGGCCACCGACATGAAGGTGCTGCTGCTGGACGAACCCGCCGCCGGTATGAACCCCACCGAGACCGCGGAACTGCTGGAGTGCATCAACACCATCCGGGACCGCTTCGGCATCGCCATCCTGCTCATCGAGCACGACATGTCTCTGGTGATGAACGTCTGCGAGCGCATCCAGGTCATTGACTACGGCGTGACCATCGCCTCCGGGCTGCCGGAGGAGATCGCCTCCAACCCGCGGGTCATTGCCGCCTATCTGGGCGAATGAGGAGGAAAAGCCATGCTTGAGATCAAAGATCTGAACGTATTCTACGGGGCCATCCACGCCCTGAAGGGCATCTCCCTGACGGTGGAGGAGGGGGAGCTGGTCTCCCTCATCGGCGCGAACGGCGCCGGCAAGACCACCACTCTCCACGCCATCTCCGGCCTGATCCCCTCCGCCCCCGGCTCCGTTGTCAGCCTGGACGGGGCGGACCTGCGCAAGACCCCCGCCAACAAGATCATCTCCATGGGCCTGGCCCATGTGCCCGAGGGGCGGCACGTGTTCGCCCGCATGACGGTGGAGGAGAACCTGCGCATGGGGGCCTACATCCTCCGGGACCAGAAGCAGATCGCCTCCGGCCTGGAGCTGGTCTACACCCACTTCCCCCGGCTGAAGGAGCGGCGCCGCCAGCTGGCCGGCACCCTCTCCGGCGGCGAGCAGCAGATGCTGGCCACCGGCCGGGCCCTGATGACCGAGCCCAAGATCCTGCTGATGGATGAGCCCTCCATGGGCCTGTCCCCCCTGCTGGTCAAGGAGATCTTCGCCATCATCGAGACGCTGCACAAGAGCGGCATCACCATCCTGCTGGTGGAGCAGAACGCCAAGATGGCGCTGGCGGTGGCCGACCGGGCCTACGTGCTGGAGACCGGCAAGATCTCCATGTCCGGCAGCGCCAAGGAGCTGGCCGAGGACGACCGGGTGCGCAAGGCGTATCTGGGCGCTTAAACAAAATAATGATTTACAGAAGGAGGATAGGATGGACAAATTCGTTATCACAGTCGCCCGCGAGAGCGGCAGCGGCGGGCACAACATCACAAGGAAACTCTCCGAGGCTCTGAATGTGCCCTACTATGACCGGGACCTGCTGCGCAAGGCCTCGGATGTGAGCGGCATCCACGAACGGCTCTTCGGCGCGGCCGACGAGCGCATCGGCCTGCGGGAGATGCTCTCCGCCGCCGAGAAGGTCTACACCGGGGAGATCCTGCCCCCGGACAGCGACGACTACATCTCCACCCGAAACCTCTTCAGCTTCCAGGCCAAGATCATCAAGGAGCTGGCCGAGACCGAGAGCTGCATCATCCTGGGCCGGGCGGGGAACTATCTGCTCCGGGACCGGAAGGACGTGCTGCGGGTCTTCATCCACGCGCCCCTGGAGAAGCGGCTGGAGCGGGTGGCCTCCTTCTCCCTAGCCCTCAGCCAGAGCGAGATCCTGCGCCGCATCCGCACGGAGGATAAGCGCCGGGCCTCCTACTACCGGTACTACACCGGCGAGGAGTGGCGGGACGCCGCCGGCTACGATCTGTGCCTGGACTCCGGGGACCTGGGGGAGGACGGCTGCGTGGAGCGCATCCTGCGGGTCCTGCCCGTCTTTATGCACTGATATAAAGACAGAACAATTCTTAAGGTTTCTTTAAGCTTTTCCCCGTTGCGCAAAAAACCTGCCTGTGTTATAATGGATGAAACTGGTACAGGTAGGAGTAAACGCATGATCGGCTGGCTGACGGAGACCGCTTTGGGCAAGTTCATAAGCACCTTTTTCATCTCCATGGTCCCCGTTGTGGAGCTGCGGCTTGGCCTGCCCTACGGCATCGCCCTGGGGCTGGATTACCCCCTGGCTCTGCTGGCCGCCCTGCTGGGGAACATGGTCCCCGTGCCCTTCATCATCGTGTACATCCAGCGGGTCTTCGCCTGGCTCCGGCGGCACTGGGCGGGGCTGAACGATATGATCACCCGCCTGGAGAACAAGGCCCACCTGAAGGGAGAGACCGTGCGCAAGTACGGCCCGCTGGGCCTGCTGATCTTTGTGGCGATCCCCCTGCCGGGGACCGGGGCCTGGACCGGCGCGCTGGTGGCCGCTTTGCTGAACATGCGCTTGCGCAGCGCGGTGCCCAGTATCCTGTTGGGCGTCTGCATCGCCGCCACGATCATGACGGGCCTGACCTTCGGCGTCATTCACTTTATTTAAAAAGAAAAATGAACAAAAAATGGGGCTGTGAAAAAAGTCCCTGAAAAAAAGAAGAGAGTTGCCAAGGAAGACCTTGGTAACTCTCTCCTTTTTTGGTA
>CANQTO010000077.1 GCA_947626785.1 uncultured Oscillospiraceae bacterium | reverse complement strand
GGCAATGACCAAAATCATCACCGCTCCGGAGAGGCTCATTTCCAACAGGCTCATGGGTCCGCCTCCCCATCCAGATCGCCGACGATCTGCCGGAGTTTTGCGATCTGCTCCGCGGTCAGCTTCCGTCTGTCCAGAAGAGAAGCGAACAGCTTGTCAGCAGAGCCGTCGAACATCTTACCGATCAATTCGTCCGTCTCGGCCTCCTGTGCCTCCTGTTTAGTGATCAGTGCGTGGCATCGAAAATTTGGTTCACTGCGTTCAATGGCCCCCTTTGCGATGCACTTTTTAATGACTGTATAAGTCGTGTTCATGTTCCAGCCGATCTCTGCTTTGAGAATGTCAGAAATCTGTTTTGCGGTGGTGTCACCTTCTTTCCACAAAACGCCCATGACCTTTAATTCAGAATCAAAGAGCTTGATCGCCATATCATCCTATCCTTTCATCGAGCTGAACTACTGCAATAGTTTACGTTTCTATACTATCACAGTAGTTTCTGCCTGTCAACACTATTCTGATAGTTTCAGAAGAAAAAGACGCGGGACAAGACCACCGGAGCCGGCAACGCATAAAATCCAAGATCGGCCTACCCAAACAGTAAGCCGATCTTGGATCCTTGTGTTTTCCTATATGCACATTCGTAATTGTCCGCGCAGCAGACACCACACCTCTTCACTCTTCACTATTACTTTTTACCTCAAAAATCGGCAAGGCGATTTTTAGTGAAAAGTGAAAAGTGAAGAGTGAAGAAGTAAAAATCGGCAAGCCTCTTGTGAGCCTTGCCGATTTTTGGTCCGAGTGGAATTATAGGACTTACTGCTACTCATTTTTCTTCGCGGTATTGAGCGAAGCTATCAAAATCCGTTTGATCTCTGTGCAGTGTTCCAATAGCGTTTTATCGCCGTAATAGCCGCTTTCCAGGAGAAGCTCTATCCAATATTCTGCTTCTGAACACTCTTTTAATGAAATTTGCAGTTTTGCAATAAAATCGGCCTTCCCGTGGGCATAAAATGCCTCGCGTATATTTGCACCGATACTTGTTCCGGAACGCAAAAATTGATTTATCAGGGCGCTTTCACATTTTGCGTTTCGAAGCGCCTTACAAGCCTGAATCACTTCCAATGCAAAGGCTTTTGATTTAACGATCAGAGGACTCTCGTTCATACCTGCACCTCAGTTAATTTCAATCGTCCGCGCAGCGGACACCACACCTTTTCACTATTCACTATTACCTATTACTTCCAAAAATCGGCCTTTGATTTTTGAGTGAATAGTGAAAAGTGAAGAGTGAAGAAGTAAAAATCGGCAAGCCTCATGCGAGCCTTGCCGATTTTTGGTCGGAGTGGCGAGACTTGAACTCGCGGCCTCGTGGTCCCGAACCACGCGCGCTACCGGCTGCGCTACACCCCGATCTATTCTTCTTGCAGCTTTTCCATTATAATGACCGGGGCGCTTCTTGTCAAGAAAAAGTTCGGGCGCATATGCCTGTCCTCTCAAAAATATACTTTTACGCAAGAGGGAGGTGGGCCTGTGAAAGCCTCGAGGATCTTTTTATGCGCGGCGCTGATGTTTGCCCTGTCCGCGGCTATACGGCTGTTCCCGGAACAGACGGACAGGCTGCGGCAGGAGACTCTGGAGCTGCTGGGCCCCATGGACCGCTATGTGGAGACGGTGCAGGCCATGGGCAGGCAGCTGGCGGAGGGCGGCCTGGGGCGGGAGTTGGTCGCGGCTCTGAAAAAGCAGGAGAATGAGAGCGCCCAGGCTGCCGCTCCGGCCTCGCCGGAGCCCTTCCCGGCGGGCTATGAGACGGCGCTGGAGATCGCCGCGGAGGAGCTCAGGCCCACCGCCGCGGAGATCCGGGCCCAGGCCGGGGAGCTGCCGGAGGCGGTGAGCGCCTTCCTGGAGCTCCAGGAGAGCTATGAGGCCCAGGGCTACCCGCTGCCGGAAAATGTGCGGGCAGACATGCCGGAGCTGCCCTTCGCCTATACCCGGCCGGTGGACGGCGGCGAGTCCTCCGGCTTCGGCTACCGGACCCACCCTATCCAGGGAAAGGTCAAGTTCCATTTCGGGACGGACTTTGCGGCTCCGGAGGGGGACCCGGTCCTGGCCTTTGCCGGCGGCTGTGTCTACGCCGCCGGGACCAGCCCCGGCTACGGCAATTACCTGATCCTGACCCACGAGGGGGGCTTTGCCAGCGTGTACGCCCACCTGAGCGCCTTTGAGGTCCAAGAGGGGGACATGGTCAGCCAGGGGCAGACTATCGGCCGGGTGGGCCAGACGGGGCAGGCCACCGGCCCTCATCTGCACTTTGAGCTGCTGCTGGACGACGTGTATCTAAATCCGGAGTATTACTTATGAAGCAAAAAAAGTTGGAGATCGGCGCTGGAGCGGTGCTTTTCGCAGCGCTGCTCTACTATCTGGGCGGGGGAGCGGTCCTGGCGGCGCTGCTGCTGCCGGCGGCGGTCCACGAGCTGGGACACCTGGCCGCCCTGAAGCTGCTGGGCTTGAAGGTGCGGAGCTTTCGCCTGACGCTGAAGGGCTTCTGTATCGAATACGGCGGCTATACCGGAGCCATGGGCCACGCCCTGGCCGCCGCCTGCGGCCCCATGGCGGGGCTGTGGTTCGCCTGGGGGGCCTCCTGGCTGGGAAACCGGCTGGACAAGCCCTGGCTGTGTCTGACGGCGGGGGTGAGCCTGCTGCTTTCGGCCTTCAATCTGCTGCCCGCCCTGCCCCTGGACGGGGGCCGCATCCTCTCCTGCCTCTCTGCGGCGCTGCTGGGGGAGAAGAGGGGCGGCCTGCTGACCCGGTGGGCCAGCCTTGCGGTGGGGGCGCTGCTGCTCTCGGCTGGGGTCTGGCAGATGCTCCACGGCCGGGGCGCCGCGCTGACCCTGGCGGCGGTCTGGCTGCTGCTGTACCAAGACGAAAGGGGACTTGTAAACGGGCGGGAAGTATTGTAAAATAAACTAATCACTTAAGAAAAAGAGGAACGCATGGATAAAAGACTTGAGCGGATCCTCCCCAGAGTGCAGAAGCCGGCCCGCTATGTGGGCGGGGAGTATAACCAGATCGTGAAGGACAAGGCTGCGGTGGAGCTGCGCCTGGCCTTCTGCTTCCCGGATACCTATGAGATCGGCATGTCCAACCTGGGCATGAGCATCCTCTATCACAGCATGAACGCGCTGGACTTCGTCTGGTGCGAGCGGGCCTTCGCCCCCTGGGGGGACATGTATGAGGAGATGAAGAAGGCGGGGCTGCCCCTCTATGCTCTGGAGAGCGGGGACAGCCTGAGCGAGTTTGACGCGCTGGCCTTCTCCGTGGGCTATGAGATGGCCTATACCACGGTGCTGGACATGCTGGACATGGCGGGGCTGCCCCTCCGCTCGGCGGACCGGCCGGAGCTGCTGCCCCTGGTCTTCGCCGGAGGCACCGCGGCGGTGAACCCGGAGCCCATGGCCCCCTTTATGGACCTCTTCGTCGTGGGCGAGGGGGAGGAGATGGACAACGAGCTGCTCCTCCTGCTGCGCAAGGCCAAGGCGGAGGGCTGGACCAAGGCCGCTTTCCTGAAAGAGGCCGCCCGGATCCAGGGGGTCTATGTGCCCAGCCTGTATGAAGTGAGCTACCGGGAGGACGGGCGGCTTGCCGCCGTGAAGCCCCTGGACGGGGCCCCGGCGCGGGTGACGAAGCGCATCGTGCAGGACCTGGACGCCGCGCCCTATCCCACCAAGCCCATCGTCCCCTCCACGGAGGTGGTCCACGACCGGGTGAGCCTGGAGCTGTTCCGGGGCTGTGTCCGGGGCTGCCGCTTCTGCCAGGCGGGCTATGTGTACCGGCCCATCCGCTCCAAAAAGCCGGAGACCCTGATCCGGCAGGGGATCGAGACCCTGCAGAACACCGGCTGCGAGGACGTGACCCTCCTGTCCCTCAGCACCAGCGACTACCGGCCTTTAAACGAACTCTGCGACGGGCTGCTGGAGTACTGCCAGGAGCGGAGCATCGGCCTGTCTCTGCCCTCCCTGCGGGCGGACAACTTCTCCATGGAGCTGATGGAGAAGCTCCAGCGGGTGCGCAAGAGCGGGCTCACTTTCGCCGTGGAGGGGGGCAGCCAGCGGCTCCGGGACGCCATCAACAAGAACGTCACGGAGAAGGACCTGCTGAACACCTGCCGCATCGCCTTCGAGGGGGGCTGGAACAACGTCAAGCTCTACTACATGCTGGGCCTGCCCACGGAGACGGACGAGGACATCCTGGGCATCGCCGAGATGGCCAACCAGGTGCTCCACTGCTGGCGGCAGTATGCCAAAAACAAGAACCGGGGCGTGAAGATCACCATCTCCACCTCCTGCTTCGTGCCCAAGCCCCACAGCCCCTTCCAGTGGGAGGCCCAGGTGCCCATGGAGGAGTACCTGCGCCGTGTCAACCTGCTCCGCTCCGCCATCACCGCCCGGAACGTGACCTACAACTGGCACGACGCGGAGACCAGCTTCATCGAGGCTGTCCTGTCCCGGGGGGACCGGCGGGTGGCGGACGCCGTGGAGGAGGTCTGGCGGCGGGGCGGCCGGCTGGACGCCTGGAGCGACTATTTCTCCTTCCAGCGCTGGATGGACGCCTTTGCCGCCTGCGGGCTGGACCCGGCCTTCTACGCCAACAGGGAGATCCCCACCGACGCGCTCCTGCCCTGGGACCTGATCGACGTGGGGGTCCGGAAGGCACATTTACTGAGAGAACGGAAGCAGTGCTACGCCTCCCGCCTGTCGCCGGACTGCCGGAAGCAGTGCGCCGGCTGCGGGGCGGCGGCGCTGCTGAAAGGGGGACGCTGCGATGGATAAGCTGCGCCTGCGCTTTGAAAAGACCGGCCGGGCCGTGTATATCTCCCATCTGGACCTGATGCGCAACATGCAGCGGGCTTTTGCCCGGGCCGGGCTGGAGCTGAAATACTCCGAGGGCTTCAACCCCCACCCGCTGATCTCCATCCTGCTGCCTCTCTCCGTGGGGACGGCCAGCGTCTGTGAGCTGATGGACTTTCGACTCAGGGGCGAGACGGAGCTGGCCCAGCTGCCCGCCCGGCTCAGCGCCGTTCTGCCGGAGGGCATCCGGGTGACGGAGGCCTACGAGCAGACCCGCAAGAGCGCGGAGCTGAAATATCTGGCCGTGGAGGGCCGCTTTGAGTACGACGAGCGGGACCCGGCCGCCATGGCCGCCGGACTGGAGGACTTCTTCGCTCAGGAAGAGGTCCGGGTCCTGCGCAAGACCAAGCGGGGCATGGGCCAGGCGGATATCCGCCCGGCCATCCGGGAGCTGGGCTTCGAGCCGGGGGAGGGGGCCGTCCTTCTGCGGGCGGTGATCTCCGCCCAGGAGCCAACCCTGAACCCAGAGCTGCTGGCGGAGGCCCTGCGGCAGAACGCCCCGGAGTTGGCCCCGGACTTCGCGAAATTCACCCGCCTGGAGACCTACGACGCGCAGATGCGGATCTACAGATAAGGAGGAGAGAGATGAAGAGGATCGCTTTTTTCCAAAGTGAGCTGGAGACTGGCGGCATCCAGAAATCCATCATCAACCTGCTGCGGAATCTGGACTACAGCCAAGTGCAGGCGGACCTGTATCTGTCCGTGCCGGGCGCGGCCGAGGGGATCGCTTTCCCCAAGGAGCTGGGGATCAAGACCCTGAAACCCCTCTCCCGGGCTTACTCCTTTATGCCCTTTGACCTGGCTTACCGGCTGGCGGGGCTGCGCTTTCCGGATACGGAGGCGTACGATCTGGCGGTGGACTTCAACTCCTACCAGTTCTCCTGCGCTGCGGGCGCTCTGTCCGTGCCGGCGAAGCGGCGGGTCATGTGGATCCACAACGACGTGGAGATCAAGCTGCAAAACGAGTGGAAATACCGGGTGCTCTGGCATTTCTTTAAAGGGAAGTTTGCCCGCTTCGACGGCTTTGTGGGCGTGTCCGAGGGCGTGATCGGTCCCTTCCAGAGGGCCTCGGGCATTACGGACAAGCCCTTCCTGGTGATCCAGAACTACATCGACACCGGGGAGATCCGGCTGAAGAGCCGGGAGGAACCGGAGGATCTGGCCCTGGACGAGGGCTGCGTGAACTTCGCCGCCGTGGGGCGGCTGTGCCACCAAAAGGGTTACGACCTGATGCTGGAGCTCTTTCGGAGGGCCTGCGCCGAACGGGACGATCTGCGGCTGTATATCATCGGGGACGGCCCGGACCGGGAGGCCCTGCAAAAGCAGGCGGCGGACTCCGGCCTGGAGGGCCGGGTGTTCTTCCTGGGGCAGAAGGCCAACCCCTTCTGCTATCTGGCGAGGATGGACGCCTTCATCTCCACCTCCCGCTACGAGGGGCAGGGGATGAACATCGCCGAGGCGATGGTGATCGGGCTGCCGGTATACTGCCCCAAGCACTTGGAGCACTACATGAGCGGCTTTACCGGCTACGGGGAGGACGAGCTGCTCCAGGCGGTCCTGGCGGCGAAAAGGGGCGAAAAGCATCCGGCGGACTTCACGGAATATGACCGAAAGATCCTGACGGCGATAGAGGAACTGGCGGAAGGCTGAAAAAGCAAAAAAAGACTTGCATTTTTGCGCGATCCGTGCTAACATATTTAAGCTTGCGCGGGCAACGCGCATAAAAAAGGCGGTCCGCTGCCGCGGCTGGGGCCCTCCGGTATGAACGCCTGTATGTAGAAAGGATTAGATTATGGATCTGGTCAAAATTCTCAGCGAGCAGTACATGAAGCCGGAACTGCCGGAAATGAACGTGGGCGACACCGTCCGCGTGCAGGTCCTGGTCAAGGAAGGCAACCGCGAGCGCACCCAGGCTTTTGAAGGCACCATCATTGCCAAAAAGCATGGCGGCATCAACGAGACCATTACCGTCCGCCGCATCTCCTACGGCGTCGGCTGCGAAAAGGTCTTTCCGGTGCACTCCCCCTCCATCGTCTCTGTCACCACCGTCCGCAAGGGCAAGGTCCGCAGAGCGAAGCTGTATTACCTGCGCGACCGCGTGGGCAAGAAGGCCAAGGTCAAAGAGCGCATCTGAGCTTGGAGACGAACAAAAAGGGGCTGTGAAAAAAGAGCCGATGACGGCTCAGGATTTCACAGCCCCGAATTTTTGTGTGGAAAACTGGCGGGATTTTTGGAAAGA
>CANQTO010000076.1 GCA_947626785.1 uncultured Oscillospiraceae bacterium | reverse complement strand
GCTAACGGTTCCTGCTTCCGAGTCCGTAGTGGACTTTCACCACCAAGTTATCGCCCATGCTGGGCGCACCAGTCTCAACGCCGCGGGCTTCTGCCCGCGGCGTTCTCGTCTATTCTGTCGATTCTATTAAGTTTTGCGCCTGAGCGCGGGGAGCCGGGTCAGGAGGGACCTCCAGCCGGCGGCGGCCAGCAGGATGAAATAGGGGGTGTAGATATACAGATACCGGGCCCGGGCCTCAAACAGAGTCTCGAAGAGGGTCAGGCCCAGGACGGACAAGGCGAGCAGGCGGAGAGTCCGGTCCTTCCGGGCCTCTCTATCGGCAAGCAGGCCGAGAGGAGCGGCCAGGACAAAAAGCCACAGGGCCTGTTCAAAACAGGCGAAGAGCGAGAAATATGCCCCGTCCTGATAGTAGACCGCCCGCAGCAGCGGGGAGACAAAACGGTTTTTGAGCTCCGTCAGCTGGGAGAAGAAGCTCCCCTCCATGCCCCAGGCGAAGGTCCCGTCGGCAAAGTTGACCAGGGTCTTTTTCGCGGTGTGGGCCAGCAGGCCGGCCGGGCCGTAGTCCCCGATCCGCCGGGCCGCCTCCGCCAGATCCCCCCGGCTCCTCTCGCCGCGGCTTTCAAAGCCGGCGGAAAAGCTTTCGTCGGCCTCGTTATAGGCGCCGTCCGTCTCGTCGTTCAGACCCATCATGAAATAGTGGGCGGCGCCGAAAGCGCTCTCCTTCTCCGGCGCAAAGCCCATGGCGGGCAGAAGCAGCAGGTTAAAGGCCAGCGCGCTGAGGCACAGGACCGCGGCGAAGGCCAGAAGGCTCCCGGCCCGGCGGCGCAGGGCGGGCAGAAGGGCCTTCTCCTTCAGCAGCTCCGCCGCCTCCAGCAGCACGACGGCTATGACGCAGATCACGCTCTGAGGCTTGAGCCGAAAGCCCCAGTAGGCCAGCAGGCCCATCAGGGCCCACTTCAGCGGCAACTGCCGCCGGTCCTCCATCGAGACATACAGGGTCAGGACCAGCATGGGGAGCGCCAGCCCCATAGCGTCGGTATAGGGGATCATCATCCAGGGAGAGAGCCCCACCAGGCCGCAGAAGAGCAGCGAGACGGCCCAGGCGGCGCTGGGCCGCTTCCAGAGCCGGAGCGCGCAGCGGTAGACCAGCCAGCCGGTCAGAGAGGAGAGCGCGCACTGGACGGTGAGGATGGCCATATAGGGGCTTTGCTCCACATCCAGGATGCCCACATAGCGGCTCAGGCGGATAAAGAGGGAGAAGAGCCCAGTGGTCAGGATGTTGGTCTGATAGCGCTGAAAATACTGGATGAAAAACAGGGGAAAGCCCTCAGAGTCCATGGGGAAATCGTCCGCCAGGGACACGGCGGTGGAGAGAACGGTCTTTACGTCCCAGCCGGTCTCAAAATAGCAGTTGTAGCAGATATAGACCTGGGCGAGAAAGAAGAAAAAGAAGAACAGCGCGGGAGATAAACCTGCAAAGCGTTTCCCCAGGGGAGCCCGGAACCGGCGGATAGCTGCCGTTCCGGCCAGGACGGCGGCCAGCGCGGCCAAAAGCAGCAGCAGGTCCGGCACCGGCAGGTAAACCTTGCGGCTGTAATCGAACAGGCCGCGCAGCAGGACCAGGACCAGAATGGCCAGGGCGGCGGCAAAATAGAGCGTCCAGATCAGAGAATAGAAAAAGAAAGGGAGCTTCTTTTCCATAAAACGGTCCCTCATGCAGAGAGTCAAGCGCCCAGCGTCACTGAGAGGAGCACCGGGTTGTGGTCGGAGTTTTCAAAGCCCAGGTCCAGGGTGGAGACGGCCTCCAGCTCCACGTTGGGGGAGAGGATGAAGCCGTCGATCAGGTAATACTGGGTGTTGGCCTCGTCTGCCGGGTCATAAGGCTGGTTCAGGAGCCGGCAGCTGGGCACGGCGCTGTCGCAGGCGTAGCGCCAGCCCTCGGGCAGCAGCTCGTCGGTCAGGACGCCCGGCTCCCAGAGCTCCGGGTGGGCGTTGGGGTAGACCTCCAGGCTGCCGGGGAAGACCTGGTTGAAATCGCCCCCGGCGATCACATAGTTGCCCTTCTCGTATTCGCTCTGAATGAAGCTGCGCAGCTGCTCGGTCTGGGCTTTTTTGCCCTCCCCGTCGTCGTAGGCCTCCAGGTGCAGGTTCACCAGGATGAGCTTGGCGTCGCTGCCCTCGATGGGCAGTGTGCTCACCAGCAGGCAGCGCTTTAAGTTGGCGGCGCTCACCGGCCAGGAGAAGGGGCAGGGCAGGGAGATGCGCTGGGCTTCCTCCACGGCGTAGTCCCCGGTGCTCATCAGCCCGCTGTGGACCCGGCCGATGGGCGGCCAGGGGTAGGGCACGAAGGGGCAGGAGTAGTTCTGGGCGTGGACGTAGGGCCGCTCCCCGGCCAGGGTCTGGGCCTGGTCGATGCCAAAGCTGCGGGCCGAGTCGATGTCCACCTCCTGGAGCAGCACCAGGTCTGCCCCCGCGGCGTCTATGCTCTGGCCGATGCCGGCCAGATAGCGCAGGACCGTCTGCTCATCGGCGGCCCGGACCTCCCTGCCGCCGTCCATAAAGAAGTCCGACTCCGCGCCCAGGCCGCCGTAGCCGATGTTCCAGGAGAGGATGTCCAGGCTCTGCCCCGGCAGGAGCAGGGGCTGCTCCGCGGCCGCGGAGACGTCCAGCTCCTCCACCGGCGCGGGCCTGAACTCCTTCACCGTCAGAAACAGCACAAAGCACGCGGCCAGAAGCAGCAGCGCCCCCAGGGCGCAGAGCAGGATCTTGAAAGCTTTTTTCATAATGGCCTCCCGTTCGGGCGATTTTTCTTTATTCTATCATGTTCCGGCAGCTTCTTCAAGCGAAACAAGTCCGGCTCCCATCATGTGCCGGAAAGAGCCTTTTTTTCATTTTCGTGCACGGCAATTTCCGGTTGACAGAGCGGGGGATTTCCGGTTGACGCGAAACAGTTTCATAAGATCTTAGGACGCTTGACATGTACTTTAGCCCATGATAAACTGAATAAAAAATTTTGCGCTGTTTTGAACAAAATGCTTCTGAAAAACCACCGTAGAGGAAGATAAAAGAATGAAAAAGAAAAACATATATAACCTTTTGTTATACGCCGGGATATTCGCAGGGGCTGTGCTGATTACCCTGACATATTGCTTGCTGCAGGGATCACTTGGGGCACTTCGAAATGATTCCACATTTTATATTGAGCAGGCAAAGGGGATTCTTTCAAACGGACTCTTCTATTATGGGGCGCATATTTCAACGCCCTATTACTGGGGATATCCCACCTTCCTTGCCATCTGCATGGCTTTTGTTGGGGAAAACTGGGTGGCAATTGCGATCATACAGGTTCTTCTTTCCGCCTGCAGTACAGTGTTTTTATTCTTTATACTCTGCGATATACTCAATACGCCTCGGTATACACGATATTCTGCGATAGACTCTCCAAGGGGGGTATTCTGTGTTCTTCCAGCAGCGGCACTGGCCCTGTTTTATAGAGCTATTCTGGATGTGTCTATCTGGAATGGACTGATCCTTTCCGATGGCCTGGGCATGACGCTTGAGTGCATGACCCTTTATTATTTCTATTTTTCTTTTAAGGACAGAAAGAAAAAGGATTATGTTCTTCTCGCTGTTTTTTCGCTTCTGTTTTTCACTGTCAGAACCAATGCCATATCCCTCCTCCTTGTCGTTGCCGTTACCTGTTTGCTCTCTCTTCCGAAGGACAAGAGACGAATCGCTGTCATCACGGCTGTTTTTGCCGTGGCTGCTGTCGTCGCTGTTCTTTATATAGTAGGGATGGATGCGCGCCACGGGCTCAGAGATAGGGTCGATTATTATCGAAATTATTTTCTTCAGGGGGTTATTGTGCTAGGAAGACCGGAGTATGACTACCAGATTCCGGCCAGTCATAAAGATTCCCTATGGTTTGTGTTCGATATCCTTAATATGTTTCTGAAAAAAGTCATTTTTTATTGGAATATTTATTTTAATACTTTTTCAAAAGTGCATATTGTCCTTTGTTTCTTGACGATTCTGCCGACTTTTTTGTTTACCTTGTTTTCTGTTGTCTGCATTGTTCGTGACAAGGCGAAACAACTTTATCCGTTTGTTGCCGGGATCCTCAGTTATAATCTTCTTCAGAGCGCAACAGAACTGGATTTTAGCAATCGATACCGCTCGCCGGTCTTCCTCCTGCTGATAATCTGCTCCGCCTATGGCATGAGAAAGCTGTATAGGTTGGCCGAGAGACGTAAGACCGGATAATAGGCTGAACGGCCGGGCTTGTTTGGGTGCGCAACAGGGCTTCTGCGGCGGATATGCCGGTGACGGCGAAGAGCGGGCGTCAGGATCCATTTTCAGCGATATCATCTTGTATTCGTTTAGGCGTTTTTTTAATGCTGCCGCTTGCCGCTGAAAACCGGCCATACAATCTCGTGTGAAGAAGAATGAACCAAGCCCCGGCAGGCTCTCAAAAAGTGTAAACAGATTGCCAAGGGTTTTCCTTGCGTTCGTTCACGGCGATTTTGAAAGAGCCCTTTTTTCCATTTTCGTCCGTTGACAAGCGGCGTTTGGCATGCTATAATACCGCGGACTGAGGGCCAAGGCCCCTAATATAAAGGAGGGCTCGCCATGGAGAGGATCACGAAGGCCGCGCTGTGCAAGCGGGAATATTTTTCCGGTTTCGGCGTTTCCCTGGAGGGCGTGTTTCCTTTTCCCGTGGGCGATCTTCCTTCTTCTATCGTTGTTTTTCCCGGCTTTTGCGATGTGCATGTGCATTTTCGCGAGCCGGGTTTTTCTTATAAGGAGACGATCGCCTCCGGCTGCGCGGCGGCGGCCCGGGGCGGCTTCACTGCCGTCTGCCCCATGCCGAACTTAAACCCGGTGCCGGACTGCGCGGAGGATCTGGCCGTCCAGCGGCGGATCATCGGCCGGGACGCCTCCATTCACGTTGTTCCCTACGGGGCCATCACCCGGGGCGAGAGAGGGGAGGAGCTGGCCGCGCTGGAGGAGCTGGCCCCCTATGTGGCGGCCTTCTCCGACGACGGGCACGGCGTCCAGTCCGACGAGCGGATGCTGGAGGCCATGGAGCGGGCCAAAAAGCTGGGAAAACTGATCGTGGCCCACTGCGAGGACAATAGCCTGCTCCGCGGCGGCTGTATCCACGACGGGGCCTATGCCCGGGCCCACGGGCACCGGGGGATCAGCTCTGAGAGCGAGTGGCGGCAGCTGGAGCGGGACCTGGAGCTGGTGCGCCGGACCGGCTGCGCCTACCACATGTGCCACGTGTCCACCAAGGAGAGCGTGGCCCTGCTCCGGAGGGCCAAGGCGGAGGGCCTGGACGTCAGCGGCGAGACCGCGCCCCATTACCTGGCCCTGGACGAGAACGACCTGCGGGAGGACGGACGCTTCAAGATGAACCCGCCCCTCCGCTCCCCCGAGGACCGGGAGGCCCTGATCGAGGGGCTGCTGGACGGGACCCTGGAGATCATCGCCACCGACCACGCCCCCCACAGCGCCGAAGAGAAGGCCCGGGGCCTGGAGAAGAGCGCCTTCGGCATCGTGGGCCTGGAGACGGCCTTCCCGGTGCTCTACACGAAACTGGTCAAGCCCGGCATCCTGAGCCTGGAGAAGCTCATCGAGCTGATGGCCGTCAACCCCCGCCGCCGCTTCGGCCTGCCCCTGGGGGAGGACTGGACGGTCTGGGATCTGGACCGCCGCTTCACGGTGGACCCGGCGGAATTTCTGTCCAAGGGCCGGGCCACGCCCTTTGAGGGCATGGAGCTCTATGGCCGCTGCCTGCGCACCGTCTGCGGCGGAAAAACTGTCTATTGAGCGTATCGACTTTGTCGATACGCTTCAAATGCGACCCGCTGCGCTGGGCTCGCATTTGAGGTACTCGCGCTTATCGCCCTTCGGTTGGTCGGCGCGAGGGCTCACTTTGTTCGCCTTAGGGAGTTTTTGGGGCGGCAAAGCTGCCCCAAAAACAGATTTGACTCTTTTCTACACCTTCGCACAGACCTTTAAAGAGGTTTGTCTACAGACTGTTTATTCTATAATAATATTATTTAAGTTTGATGCTATCTGGAGGAAAAGACATGGCAAAGCGCACCGACATCAAAAAAGTCCTTATCATCGGCTCCGGCCCCATCGTGATCGGTCAGGCGGCGGAATTCGACTACGCGGGCACCCAGGCCTGCCTGGCTTTGAAGGAGGAGGGCTACGAGGTCATCCTCTGTAACTCCAACCCCGCTACCATCATGACCGACACCTCCATCGCCGACAAGGTGTATATGGAGCCCCTGACCCTGGAGTACATCGCCAAGATCCTGCGCTACGAGCGGCCCGACGCCATCATCCCCGGCATCGGCGGCCAGACCGGCCTGAACCTGGCCATGCAGCTGGAGAAGAAGGGCGTCTTGAAGGAGTGCCGGGTGCAGCTACTGGGCACCTCCAGCGAGAGCATCGAGCGGGCCGAGGACCGGGAGCTCTTCAAGGAGATGTGCCAGTCCATCGGCGAGCCGGTCATCCCCTCTCAGATCACCTACAGCATCGAAGAGGCCAAGCAGGCCGCCCTGGAGATCGGCTACCCGGTGGTGCTGCGCCCGGCCTTCACCCTGGGCGGCACCGGCGGCGGCTTCGCCTACAACGAGGAGGAGCTGGTGGAGGTGGGCCTCAACTCCTTCAAGCTCTCCCCTGTGCACCAGGTCCTGGTGGAAAAGAGCGTCCGGGGCTATAAGGAGATCGAGTTCGAGGTCATGCGGGACTCCAACGACCACGCCATCACCATCTGCGGCATGGAGAACGTGGACCCGGTGGGCGTCCACACGGGCGACTCTATCGTGGTGGCCCCCATCCTCTCCCTCAGCGACCACGATCTGAAGATGCTCAACGACAGCGCCATCAAGATCATCCGGGAGCTGAAGATCGAGGGCGGCTGCAACGTACAGTTTGCCCTGCACCCGGAGACCAGCGAGTACTACCTCATCGAGGTCAACCCCCGGGTCTCCCGCTCCTCCGCCCTGGCCTCCAAGGCCAGCGGCTACCCTATCGCCCGGGTCACCGCCAAGATCGCCATGGGCATGGCCCTGGAGGAGATCCCCGTGGCCGGCGGCACCGCCGCCATCGAGCCCAGCCTGGACTACATTGTTGCTAAGTTCCCCCGCTTCCCCTTTGACAAGTTCGCCGACGCCCCCAACACCCTGGGCACCCAGATGAAGGCCACCGGCGAGGTCATGGGCATCGGCTCCAA
>CANQTO010000075.1 GCA_947626785.1 uncultured Oscillospiraceae bacterium | reverse complement strand
TCCGGTAGCCCCGGGCGGCGGCCACGGAGGCCAGGCCGATGCCGGTGTTGCCGGAGGTGGGCTCGATGATGACGGAGTCAGGTTTCAAAAGGCCCTTGGCCTCCGCGTCGTCGATCATGGCCTTGGCGATCCGGTCCTTGACGCTTCCGGCCGGGTTAAAATACTCCAGCTTCGCCAGGACGGTAGCCTCCAGGCCCTGCTCCTTCTCTATGTGTACCAGCTCCAGCAGCGGCGTTTTGCCGATCAGCTGGTCAGCGGATGTAAAGATCTTGCTCATGACGTTTTCCTCCTAAAAAATAGTAAAAATATGAAATCGTTTTTGTCAAAACACAGTTCCCGGCAAGGGTTGACATCGAAAGGGGCGGCAGATGCTCATGATATTACCAACCTTTCAAGTAGGATTATAGGGATTATAACGCCGCATCTTCTACTTGTCAAGTGTCTTTGAAAAATTTTTCTGTTGATTTTCCTATTTACCATGTTATATAATAGGTTGATCTATGAGAGGAGGGGTACCGGTATGCTGATCTCGACTAAGGGGCGCTATGCGCTGCGGATCATGGTGGACCTGGCGGAGCACCAGTCGGAGGGTTTCATCCCGCTGAAGGAGCTGGCGGACCGGCAGAACATCTCCGAGAAATATCTGGAGAGCATCGTGAAGCTGCTGGTGAAGGCCCGGTATCTCAGCGGACTGCGGGGCAAGGGCGGCGGCTATAAGCTGACCCGGGCCCCGGAACAGATCACCATCGGCAGCGTCCTGCGCCTGACGGAGGAGTCCCTGGCCCCGGTGGCCTGCCTGGAGGAGGGCGCGCCTGTGTGCCCCCGGGCCGGCGAGTGCCGGACGCTCCCTTTCTGGAAGGGCCTGGACAAGGTCATCGCGGACTATCTGGACGGGAGCACCGTGGCCGACCTGATGCACCAGGGCCCCGGCGGCTATGACTACGTTATATGAGAGAGCGAGAACCGGGAAAAAACTTTTTCCCGGTTCAAGACTGTAGACAAGCTTTGCTGAAAACCAGTGCGAAGGTATAAATAAGATTTAAATTTGTTTTTGAGGCAGCTTTGCCGCCTCAAAAACACCCTAAGGCGAACAAAGTGAGCCCTCGCGCCGACCAACCGAAGGGCGATATGCGCGAGTTTCTCAAATGCGAGCCCAGCGTAGCGGGTCGCATTTGAAGTGTATTGGGTGGGAAAAATGCGCGAACAGTTTATGAGGACAGAGTGGCTTCTGGGAGCAGAGGCCATGGAGGTATTGGCCCGCGCCCGGGTGGCCGTCTTCGGCCTCGGCGGCGTGGGCGGGACCGCCTGCGAGGCCCTCTGCCGCAGCGGTGTGGGGGCCTTCGACCTGGTGGACAGCGACCGGGTGAGCGTCAGTAACCTGAACCGGCAGGTCATTGCCACCGGGAAGACCGTGGGGCGGCTCAAGGTGGAGGTCATGCGGGAGCGGATCTTAGAGATCAACCCCCAGGCGGAGGTCCGCGTTTTTCCCCGCTTCTTCCTGCCGGCGAACGCCGGGGACTTCGCCTTTTCCGACTACGACTATGTGATCGACGCCATAGACACCGTCTCGGCCAAGCTGGCCCTTGCGGTCCAGTGCGCCCAGGCCGGTACGCCTCTCATCAGCAGCATGGGCACCGGGAACAAGCTGGACCCCACGGCCCTCCGGGTGGCGGACATCTCCCAGACCCGGATGGACCCGCTGGCCCGGGTCATGCGCAAGGAGCTGAAAAAGCGGGGCATCCAGAGCCTGAAGGTGGTCTATTCGGAGGAGCAGCCCCTCCGCCCCCCGGAGGAGGCCGCCAACTGCCCCGACCGGGGCACGCTGCGCCGGGGCGTGCCGGGCAGCACGGCCTTTGTGCCCCCCGCCGCCGGGCTCATCCTGGCGAGCGAGGTGGTCAGGGACCTGGTAAGAAAGGGGAAGGCAGGATGAGCCAGGAGAGGAGCTTTGAAGAATTAGAGCATGACCCGCGGGAAAAGCGGGTCATCGATATCCGGAACCGGAACAGCTTCGTGCGGGGCAGCTGGCCCGGCGCGGAGAACATCCCCCAGGCGGACTTCGACCCGGAGCAAATCGCCGCCGGGGCAAAAGTGCCCCTCTACCTGATGTGCCAGGTGGGGCGGCAGTCCCAGGACCTGGCGGAGCAGCTGGAGGACCTGGGCTGCGAGGCCTACAGCCTCAAGGGCGGCTACGTCAGCTATCTGCGCCGGAGACTGGAGACCATGTGGGAGGACGCGGAGCTGGCGGAGCGGCGGCGGGAAAAGGCCGAGCAGAGCATCATCAAGAAATTCCGAAAGCAGCTCTGGAGCCCCTTTACCCGGGCTCTGCGGGACTACCGGCTTATCGAGGATGGGGACCGGATCGCGGTGTGCATCTCCGGCGGCAAGGACTCTATGCTGATGGCCAAGCTCTTTCAGGAGCTGCTGCGCCACGGGAAGCAGAATTTTGAGGCCGTCTACCTGGTCATGGACCCGGGCTACAACGAGCTGAACTACCGGGCTGTCACGGAGAACGCCAAGCTCCTGGGCATACCCATCCAGACCTTCCGGACGGAGATCTTCGACATCGTGGCAGAGCAGACGGATTCCCCCTGCTACCTCTGCGCCCGGATGCGGCGGGGCTATCTCTACAGCCAGGCCCGGGAGCTGGGCTGCAACAAGATCGCCCTGGGGCACCACTATGACGACGTGATCGAGACGATCCTCATGGGCATGCTCTACGGGGGCCAGGTGCAGACCATGATGCCCAAGCTCCACAGCACGAATTTCGAGGGCATGGAGCTGATCCGCCCCCTGTATCTGGTCCGGGAGGCGGACATCATCCGCTGGCGGGACTACAACGACCTGCACTTCATCCAGTGCGCCTGCCGCCTGACGGAGAGCTGCGCCTCCTGCGGCGGGACCGAGCAGGGCTCCAAGCGCGGCGCGGTCAAAGAGCTGATCCGGGACATCGCCGCCAAGGACCCCCAGATCGAAAAAAACATCTTCCGCAGTGTGGAGAACGTGAATCTGAGCACGGTGATCGCCTACAAAAAGGACGGCGTGAAGCACCACTTCCTGGACAGCTACGACGCAAAATAATACACAGGGCCGTTTCTCTTCTTCAGGAAACGGCCCTGTTCAATTATCTCTTCTCCGCCTGGCCGAGGCCTCCTTACATTTCCCTTACTTTTTGGCCCCGCGGACAAAAAGCTGAAATTTTATGGTATACTGCAAGCAGAAAGAAGGTGCTTCTGTGGACCACACCTATTTGCAAGACAAGCGCATCCTGCTGGTGGATGACGAGCAGGAGCTTCTGGACCTGGTGATCTCCGTCCTCCACAGCGGCGGCTACCGGCAGATCGCCCCGGCGAAAACGATGCGCGAGGCCCTGGCCCTGGCGCGCCAGTTTCAGCCGGAGCTGGCGATCCTGGACGTGATGCTGCCGGATGGGAACGGCTTTGAGCTGATGGAGCGGCTCCGGCGGGAGAGCGACTGCCCCGTCCTCTTCCTGACGGCCCGGGGCGAGGAAGAGGACATCTTCCGGGGCTTCGGCTTGGGGGCGGACGACTATGTGGTCAAGCCCTTCCTGCCCAGGGAGCTGCTGTACCGGGTCACGGCGGTCCTGCGGCGGAGCTATAAAGGGGAAAGGCCGCTGGTGCGGCTGAAAAACAGCGCGATCGACTTCTCCCGGGCGGAGGTGGTCAGGGGCGGGGAGCACATCCCCCTGACCGCCAAGGAGCACGAGATCCTCTCCGCCCTCTGCCGCAACGCCGGGCGAATCGTGACCATCGACGCCCTGTGCCAGGCGGCCTGGGGGGACAACCCCTTCGGCTATGAAAATTCCCTGATGGCCCATATCCGCCGCATCCGCGAGAAGATCGAGGCGGACCCCTCCCGGCCGGTGTCCCTGGTCACGGCCAAGGGCCTGGGCTACAAGCTGCTGGTGGAGGAAAAATGAGATGAAAAACGTGCTCAAGCTCGTCCGGCGCTTTGTGGGGCTGCTGGTGCTGAGCTTTGTTCTGCTGAGCGCCGTGGATCTTCTGTTCTTCGCCGGGATCGCCTCCCGGCAAATGAGAAATGCCCGCCCCTGGAGCACGGCGGAAGCGGTGGCGGCGGCTCTGACGGAGACGGAGACGGGTCCCGTCCTCTCCGAGGAGGGGGCGGCCCTCTTGAAAGCCTCCGGCGCCTGGGCCATCCTGATCGACGACGATACAAAGACCGTCGTGTGGCACAGCGGGGACCTGCCGGACTCCGTCCCCTTGAGCTACAGCCTGTCCGATATCTCGGACCTGACCCGGGGCTATATCGACGGCTGCCCCACCTTCCCCAGCGGCACAGAGACCGGCCTGCTGGTGCTGGGCTTTCCCCGGACCAGCTTTTGGAAGCATCAGTGGCCCAGCTGGGACTACCGGCTCATCGCCCACGCGCCGCAGCTGGTCCTCGCTGTGGCAGCGGCCAACCTGCTGGTCATTTTCCTGATCTACGCAGCGGCCAACGGGAGGCTGCTCCGCTCCGTCCGGCCCATCGTCGAGGGGATCCAGGCGCTGCCCTCCGGCGAGCCGGTCAGGCTCCGGGAGAGCGGGCTTTTGTCGGAGATCGCTCTGCGCCTCAACGAGACCTCCCAGGTGCTGCAAAGCCAGAAGGAACAGCTGCAAAAGCGGGAGACCGCCCAGGCCAACTGGATCGCCGGCGTCTCCCACGATATCCGCACGCCCCTCTCCACGGTCATGGGCTACGCCGGCCAGCTGTGCGCCTCGCCCGGCCTGGCGGAGGAGGACCGGCGCAGGGCGGCGCTGATCCTGCGGCAGAGCGAGCGGATCCGGGATCTGGTCAGCGATCTGAACCTGGCCTCCCGGCTGGAGTACGACATGCAGCCCCTGCGCTGCCGGGAGGAGAACGCGGTGGCGCTGGTCCGGCAGGCGGCGGTGGACTTCCTCAACAGCGATCCGGAGGGGAAATACCCCATCGAGTGGGACACGGACGAGAGCCTGTCCGTCTGCCCCGTCCGCGCCGACCGGGAGCTGCTGAAACGGGCCGTCGCCAACCTGATCCAGAACAGCATCCGCCACAATGAGGATGGCTGCACGATCCATGTGTCTGTGGCGAAGGAGGCGGGGAACTGCCTCATCCGCATGGAGGACGACGGGACCGGCGCGACGGAGGAGCAGCTTGCCGCGCTGAACACCCTGCCCCATTACATGGCCTGCGGGGAGGACTGCGGCGAACAGCGGCACGGCCTGGGCCTGCTGCTCGTCCGGCAGATCGCCGCCTCCCACGGCGGCCGGGCGGACATCGGGCGCAGCTCTTACGGCGGCTTCGCTGTTCAGATCACCCTGCCCCTGGCGAAGGACCCGGTATCTTAATTCAAAAAATCCTCTTCCAAAACGCGACGAAACGAGGCAAACGGCTTTCTATATTAGCGAGGGATCCCTGATACCCCAAAGAAAGGAGATCGTGCTGTATGGACGATAAAGAAATAGTCGATTTGTACTGGCAGCGGGACGAGCGGGCCATCCCGGCCACCGCTGCCCGGTACGGGAGCTACTGCCGGATCGTCGCGTTCAATGTTTTGGGCAACGCGGAGGACGCGGAGGAGTGCGTCAACGACACCTGGCTGGGAGCCTGGAACTCCATGCCCACGAACCGCCCGGCGAAGCTGGCCCCCTATCTGGCCAAGCTGACCCGCTGGCTCTCCCTGGGCCGGCTCCGGGACAGCAAACGCCTCAAGCGGGGCGGCGGCGAGACGAGCCTGGCTCTGGAGGAGCTGAGCGAGGTCCTCGATTCCGGCACGGACGTCCAGCTCCAGGTGGAGCGGCGGGAGCTGGCCGCCGCCGTTCGGGCTTTCCTGGCCCAGCTGGACGAGGACAAGCGCCAGGTCTTTCTGGCCCGATACTGGTTTATGGCCCCGGTGAAGGAGATCGCGGAGCGCTTTGGCTACAGCGAGTCCAAGGTGAAATCCATGCTGTCCCGCACCTGCCGGGCGCTCCGGACAAAGCTGGAGGAGGAGCACTATGTTGAGCGAAGAGATTCTGTTTGTTCTTAACGATATCGACGACGGCATGCTGGAGGCCGTCAGCCGCCGTCTGCGCTACCGATACAAGAAAACGCAGGCGCGCGCAGGCCGGCTTTCCCGGAGGGCCGTCCTGCTGGCCGCGGCCATAGCGGCCTTCCTTGCCCTCAGCGCCGTGGCTTACGCGGCCAACCTATGGGGCATCCGGGAGATGTTCAACAATCCCAACCGGACGCTGCCGGAGGCCGCCGAGGGGCTGATCGCGGCTCAGGACGAGAGCGCACAGCAGAACGGCCTCAGCTGCCAGGTCACCGAGAGCCTGTGCGACGCGACCCGCATCCTCCTGACCGTCACGGTCACCGGGGACGAGGGGCATATCCTGGTCCCCCAGGACGCCATGCCGGAGGATACTCTTGGAAACATCGGCCGGGACGGCCAGGAGACTCTGGCCGAATACGCGGCCCGGCAGGGGAAGGAGCTGCTGTTTATAGGCGCGTCTCTGACCCTATCCGGCCCCGGGGGCCCGGAGAACATCACCCAGGGGGTGCAGACCCGCTGCATTTCGGACAGTGAAATGGCCCTTCTGATCGAGGCCGACCGGCCGGCTATGGCCTCTCTGGACGGCGCTGTGTGCCTGATCACTTCGCTGGAGGAGGGGGCCGAAATGCCGGAGCGGCTGGAGCTGCCGGTCGCGCTGACGGAGGCGGCCTCCGAGGCCGAGATGGTCTTCGTCCCGGAGGACCCGGACGCCGTCCCTGGGATCCAGGTGGGCGAGGCCGCCGTCACCGTCTCGCCCCTGGGCGTCAGCGCGACCTGGCCGGAGACCGTGGTAGATGAAGAGGCCTACTACAACATCATGAAGATCGACTTTGAGGAGCTCACAGATTTTGAGGGCAGCGGCAGCGTCCTGGGCGACGACGGGGTCTGGCGCAATCAGATCTCCATGGGCCAGGGCGTCGTGACCGACACGCTGACCGTCCACTATTACGACTGGGACAAGAAGCCCATCGGAGATATCGTGTTCAGAAAAAAGTAAACGGCCGGAACAGGGCGCTGAAAGCCAGCGCCCTGTTTTCCTGTGTCAGGGAAGGAAAACGCTCATTTTCTGTATAAGGCGGCGTATAATTAGTTATTTAACAAACGAGCCTGGCCTTGATCCGGCTCACACCTTCGCTTTGGAGCGGGAGGAAAGAAGGCCGCTCGCCCCTCCGCGGAGCGGGTCCTGGCTCCGGGCCCGGCTGAGCGGCCCGGCCTTGATTTCCTCAAGGATTTTGAGCTTTTGCGCCCCGCCGGAAAAGGCGGGGCGGCGGTCTTTGCGAGGAGCCGCGGAACGCGGGAAGACCGGCCAGGATCCACTGGAATTAATTGGAACAAATGTATAATAATACAAAATAGAATGTATAATCCAAAAACTGCCTTAAAAATCGCGCAAAATTTTATTTTTGTAGGATTTTTGCATGAAAACTGTGCAATATGAACATTGCCAAACGTTGACAGATCCGGTATACTGAACTTGCAAAGGAGACTTGAATCAAATAACTGATCTATTCAAATTTTTGATAAAAAATACGAAACAGTCTGCAAATAAAAAGTCAAGAGGAAAATGAAAAAAGACAGCGAAAAATAACGGCGGAAAAATAGGCATGACAAAACAGACCAGAGCAAAGATGCGCTGATCTGGAGATAGACGGGTAACAAACGGGTCAGGTTTCTGGAGGGATAAGG
>CANQTO010000074.1 GCA_947626785.1 uncultured Oscillospiraceae bacterium | reverse complement strand
TCGGCTAACGGTTCCTGCTTCCGAGTCCGTAGTGGACTTTCACCACCAAGTTATCGCCCATGCTGGGCGCACCAGTCCACAGCCCCCGCGGTTTCGTTCCGCGGGGGCTGTTTTCGCCCTTTCTAAGGAAACGCTGAATAAATCGCCGCACACATCGTCCTCGCAAGCTCCGTATCCATTCGCTTCCGTGCAAGCACGAAAGCTCAGTCGCTCCGTTGCTCGTCCTCTCCCCAAAAAGCCGACGGCTTTTTGGGGACCCCTGAGCTTTGGCTGATTTTCCGCCATATTTTGTCTCAAAATCTTGCTATACACAAAGTATAGCTGCGATTTTTCACCTTCATCTGGCGAAAAATCCCCTCGCCCAGCTGCACACTTCGATTTAATCAGCGTTTCCCTAACCTTACAAAACTGTAATTTGCACTCGCCGGGCGGGTCCGATATAATAAAGAAAAACCAGGAAAGGACCGGGACAGGAAATGAAGCGGTTGTTTTTGTTGGAGGATGATCTGAGCCTGATCAACGGCCTGTCTTTTTCGTTTCGCAAGCAGGGCTATGCGCTGGAGATGGCCAAAACGCTCCGGGAGGCGGAGGCCCTCTGGCAGGACGGGAAATACGATCTGCTGATCTTGGATGTGTCGCTGCCGGACGGCTCCGGCTTTGACTTTTGCCAAAAAGTGCGCTCCGTCTCCAAGGTGCCGGTCATTTTCCTGACCGCCTCGGACGAGGAGGTCAACATCATGATGGGCCTGGATATGGGCGGCGACGACTATATCACCAAGCCCTTTAAGTTAGGGGTGCTCCTGTCTCGGATCAACGCCCTGCTTCGGCGGGCGGAGGGCTTCAGCGCCGCCGGGACAGAGCTGTGCTCCAACGGGATCAGGCTGCTCTTGCTCCAGGGTCAGGCTTTTAAAAATGGGGAAAAGCTGGAGCTGACCGCCGCGGAGTATAAGCTGCTGTGCCTGTTCATGCAAAACCCTGGCGTCGTGCTCACAAAGAACCAGATCCTGGACCGGCTGTGGGACTGCGAGGGCAATTATATCGACGGCAACACGCTCACCGTCTATGTGCGGCGGCTGCGCATGAAAATTGAGGACGACCCCAGTGAGCCCCGGAGGCTCCTGACCGTCCGGCGCATGGGCTACAAGTGGAACGCCGGTGAGGGAGGCGGGCTATGAGGGTCCTGGCAAACAGGGAGCTCAAGCAGCTTTTCCTGGCCGTGTCCAGCCTCTGGCTGGCCTTTCTCCTGCTGGCTGAGGGCGCCGTCTGGCTGCTCTGCCGGGATTTTTCTCTGGGTCTGCTGCTCCTGGCCCTTCTGGCGCTGTGGGCGGTCTGGGCCGTCCTTTACCGGTATTTCCGCCGGCAGGACGGGGCGCTGGAGCAGGCGGTGACGCAGATCGACGCGTACCTGGCCGGGGACACAGCGGCCAGGATCGACTGCGATGAGGAGGGGGAGCTATACCGGCTGTTTCACGCCGTCAATTCTCTGGCGGCGGTTTTAAACGCCCACGCGGACAAGGAGCAGCGGGAAAAGGAGTTCTTGAAAAACACGATCTCCGACATCTCCCACCAGCTGAAGACGCCCCTGGCGGCCCTGAACATCTATAACGGCCTGCTCCAGAGCGAGGCGGAGGGCTCCCCCGCCGTCCGGGAGCTGGCCGCTCTCTCGGAGCAGGAGCTGGACCGGATGGAGACGCTGATCCGGAACCTGCTCACCATCACGAGGCTGGACGCCGGGTCCGTCATTCTCGAAAAGGGACAGGAAAATGTGGCCGGGCTGATGCAGGACCTGGAGCTGCGTTTTGCGACCCGGGCCCGGCAGGAGGGGAAGGAGCTTGTCCTGGACGGCCCGGAAGCGCTTTTCCTCTTCTGCGACCGGGACTGGCTGCTGGAAGCCGCCGGCAACCTGGTGAAAAACGCCCTGGACCACACAGGCCAAGGGGACACGGTCCGCCTGGAGTGGAGGGCCCTACCCTTCTCCGTGCAGATCGCCGTGAAGGACAACGGCAGCGGCATCCACCCGGAGGATCTGTACCATATCTTCAAGCGCTTCTACCGCAGCCGCTTTTCCAAGGACCGGCAGGGGCTCGGGCTGGGCCTGCCCCTGGCGAAGGCCATCGTGGAGGCCCACGGCGGGACCATCGAGGCAGACAGCCAATGGGGCAAAGGGAGCGCCTTTACCATGACTTTTCCAACAAAACCGTAGCCTGACAGTCATGGGAGAGTAAGGTCAGCGTGCTATTCTGCTTCCCGTGGACAGGGCCAAACCCTGAACCAACTATGCAAAAGAGGTGTTTAACGTGGATCTATTGGAAGTGCAGAAGCTCTGCAAGACCTATGGCAGCGGAGAGACGGCCGTGAACGCCCTGCGGGATGTGAGCTTTGCCGTCCCCAAGGGGGAGTATGTGGCTATCGTCGGGGAATCCGGCTCCGGCAAAAGCACCCTGCTGAATCTGATCGGCGCTCTGGACACGCCCACGGCGGGCAAGGTGCTCATTGACGGGAAGGACATCTTTTCAATGGACGACAGGCAGCTCACCGTGTTCCGGCGGAGGAACATCGGCTTTATCTTCCAGGCTTTCAACCTGGTGCCGGAGCTGACGGTGGAGCAGAACATCGTGTTCCCGCTGCTGCTGGACTACCAGAAGCCGGATAAAAAATACCTGGAAGAGCTGCTCACGGTACTGAACCTGCGGGAGCGCCGGGACCATCTGCCGAGCCAGCTCTCCGGGGGCCAGCAGCAGCGGGTGGCCATCGGCCGGGCGCTGATCACCCGCCCCGCCCTGATCCTGGCGGACGAGCCCACCGGCAACCTGGACTCTCAGAACAGCAGCGATGTGATCCGTCTTCTGAAGGAGGCGTCGAAGAAGTATGAGCAGACCATCCTGCTCATCACCCACAACCGGAGCATCGCCCAGACGGCGGACCGGCTCCTCCAAGTGACGGACGGCAGCCTGACCGATCTGGGGAGGTGCCGGGCATGAAGAGCTATCTGAGCCTGATCCCCATCTCTGCCAAGGTCCGGAGGCGGCAGAACCGCATAACGGTCCTGTGTATCGCCCTTGCGGTGTTCCTTGTGACCGGGATCTTCTCCATGGCGGACATGGGCGTGCGCATGGAGACCGCCAACGCCCGGCGGCAGCACGGGAACTATCACATCGCCCTGCGGGGGCTCCCGGAGGAGGCGGCGGAAAAGCTGGCGGCCCGGCGGGACGTGGCGGCCGTCTCCGTCAGCGAGTCTCTGAACACGGACATCAGCCTGGACTATACCGTGGCTGGGAAAAAGGCTGGCCTGATCGGTTCGGACGAGAGCTGGCTGACGGACACCTTTGCCTATCTGAGCGAGGGCCGCTTCCCGGCGGGCAGCGGAGAGGCTGTTCTCTCGGAAAACGCCAAGGCTGTCTTCGGCGCGGAGCTGGGCGGCAGCTTCACTCTCCACACCCCCACCGGGGACTTTAGCTTCCGCATCTCCGGTTTTGAGGACGATGGCAGCGCCGCCCGGTATGACGCCATCTTAGTCTGTCTGGACCGGGCCGCCTTTGAGCAGGTCCGCGCCGCCAACGGCGCGGAGTCAGCCCCGGAGTTTTTCGTCCGCTTCCGGCCCCTTACCCAGATCCGCAGGGCTATCTCTGAGATCAAGAGCCAATACGGCCTGGAGGAGGGGCAGCTGGCCGAGAATCTGGTCCTGATCGCCCTGTCCGGCTTCAGCGAGAACAGCGTGGTGCTGGGGATGTACGGCGCGGCGGCCTTCCTGTTTGTCCTTGTCCTCACGGCCGGGGTCATTATGATCGCCGGCAGCCTGAACAGCAACGTGGCCCAGCGGACGGCCTTTTTCGGGATGCTCCGCTGCCTGGGTGCCAGCAAGAGCCAGATCATGCGCCTGGTGCGCCGGGAGGCTCTGTACTGGTGCCGGAGCGCCGTGCCCTCCGGTGCGGCCCTGGGGGTCGCGGGCAGCTGGGGCGTCTGCGCCGCCCTCCGCTATGGGGTCGGCGGCATGTTCAGCGGCATCCCCCTTTTCGGCGTCAGCCTGCCCGGCATCCTCTGCGGCGTGCTGGTGGGGCTGCTGACGGTCCTTCTGGCGGCCCGCTCCCCGGCCCGGAGGGCCGCCGCTGTCTCACCGGTGACGGCGGTGACGGGAAACGCGGAGAGCAAGGCCACGCGTCCGGCCCGGCTGGGGCCCTGGAGGGTGGAGACAGCCCTAGGGCTCCGTCACGCCGCCGCGTCCAAGAAGAACCTGCTTTTGATGACCGGCTCCTTTGCCCTGAGCATCCTCCTGTTTCTGAGCTTTTCCGCCGTGCTGGCCTGGATCCACTACGCTCTCAACCCCCTGCGGCCCTCCTCGCCGGACCTGTCGGTCCTGAGCGGCGACGGCTCCAACGCGGTGTCAGGAGAGCTGGCGGCGGAGCTGAGCGCCATGCCTGGCGTGAAGCGGAGCTTCGGCCGGGCCGTACAGAGGCTGGAGGCGGAATGGGAAGGGGGCGGCGGGAGCCTGTTTTTGGTCTCTCTGGACGACAGGCAACTGAGCTGGGCGGAGAAGGAGGGCTGGACTGTGGACCGGCGGGGCCTGGAGCGGGTCCGCCGGGAGGAAAACTGCGTGATGAGCGTCTACAGCGAGGGCAGCCCTCTGCAAAAGGGGGCCAGGCTTCAGATCGGCGGAGAGAGCCTGGAAGTGGCCTGCAGCTGCGCCTATGCCCCCTTTGACGGCGGCGGCACCCCGGTGCTCTTATGTACGGAAGCGCTCTTTTCCCGCCTGACCGGGGAGAGCGGCTATGCGGTCCTGGACCTCCAGCTGGAGAAAGACGCCACCGAGGAGCAGGTGGCCGCCCTCCGCGCCGCCGCCGGGGAGCTGCTGCTGTCCGACCGGCGGGCCGGGAACCGGGAGACTTCCGCCACCTACTGGGCCTTCACCATACTGGTATACAGCTTTCTGGCTATGATCGCCGCGATCACCGTGTGCAATATCGTCAACAGCATCTCCCTGAGCGTCTCCGCCCGGATGCGGCAGTACGGTGCCATGCGCAGCGTGGGGATGAGCGGGCGGCAGCTGATGAAGATGATCACCGCCGAGACCCTGACCTACGCCCTCTGCGGCCTGACCGTAGGGCTGGCGGCGGGCCTTCCGGCCCATAAGATGATCTACGAGAGCTTCATCACGGCCTATTTCGGCGAGGCCTGGAAGGTCCCGGCCGGGGCGGCTCTGGTCATTGCGGCTTTTGTGGCCGCTGCCAGCGCCGCGGCAGTCTACGCCCCGGCAAAACGGATGCGCAGCATGGTGATAACTGAAACGATCAACGAGCTATAAATACGGCACAGCCCCCGCAAAATTGCGGGGGCTGTTTTATCTTTAGTATATACGCACTTTATGCCAGCCGGACGACGGTCAGCACACTGTTGTCGTGGGTATTGGCAGCCGCCCCGTTGTTCACCACCGACAGCACCTGGCCGCCCGTGGAGGTCACGATGCTGTTGAGGGCGATCCGCGTCTCAGCGGGGCCGGTCTGGGTGAGGGAGGTCTCCGTATAGGTCAGGGGCGTGCCGTCCAGCTGCAGGGCCGCGTCCACGTCCCCCGCCCCGGTGGTGCCCGCGTCACTGACGAAGCTCACCAGGTAGGTGCCCGCCGCCAGGGTCACGCCATCGGTCCCGGAGGCGGCGATGCTGCCGTCCGGGGAGTTGATGAGGTTGGTGGGCAGCGCCACGGTGCCGCCGGAGGCGACGGTCTGCAGCGCGTCGTTATACAGCAGAGCGTTGTCGTTGGTGGCCGTCGCGCCCGCAGGGCCCGCAGGACCCGCGGGGCCAGTCGCGCCGGTGGCGCCGGTAGCGCCTACAGGGCCGGCAGGGCCAACCGGGCCGGTCGCGCCAGTCGCACCCGTAGCGCCTGTGGGACCAGCAGGTCCCGCAGGACCGGCGGGAAGGGTGAAGTTCAGCACCGCCGCCGCGTCCGTGCCGGTGTTGGTGACCGCCGCGGCGGAGCCGGGGGCCCCGGTGGTGACAGTGCCGACCGTGACGGTGGCCGCCGCGCCCGCAGGGCCGGTAGCCCCAGTAGCGCCAGCAGGCCCCGCAGGGCCAGCAGGACCAACAGGACCGGCTGCTCCGGTGGGACCGGCAGGACCGGCGGGGCCTACAGGACCGACAGCCCCGGCAGCGCCGGCGGGGATGGTGAAGTTCAGGACCGCCGCCAGGTTGGTGCCCGCATTGGTGACCGCCGCGGCGGAGCCGGGGGCCCCGGTGGTGACGGTGCCCACAGCGACGGTGGCCGCCGCCCCGGCAACGCCCGCGGGGCCAACGGGACCGGCGGGGCCGATCGGACCGATAGCCCCGGCAGCTCCGGTCGCGCCCGCCGGACCGGCGGGGCCCTGAGGTCCTTGGGCCCCCTGGACCCCGCGCGGACCTTGAGGGCCTTGCGGCCCCATCGGCCCCATGGGTCCGGCCGGGCCCACGCTGCTGCCGCAGCAGCAGTTGCAGCTGCCGTTGTTATGGTTGGTATATATCTTGGTGGAGCAAAGATCGTTGTCTGGCATGTTTCTCCTCCAGAAGGGTGATTGAGGATGCCTCCTCATGCCATTCTATGCTTTTGTGCATCTTTTGCCAATTTTATCCAGGACTTGTCCCGGATTTTGCCCTGCTTTCTCGTATTTTTTACCAATTTTACCGCCGTGATTTTGCGGAATTTCAACAAAAATTTTTCAGCTATAGCATTTCTTTTCAAGGGGTGTTATAATAACCTGACTGATTTTTTAAACGCTTATTCCGCCCGTGCAAGCCCTCCCGGAGGCGGAAGAACGAAAAAACTCTCTATTCCAGATTCTTGATCATAAAGGAGGAGCCATGAAGAAAGTCCAATTTACCGAGACCATCCTGCGTGACGCGAACCAATCCCTGGTGGCGACCAGACTGTCCTGCGAGAAATTCGAGCCCATCCTGGAGACCATGGACAAGGCCGGATTCTACTCCGTGGAGTGCTGGGGCGGCGCCACCTTTGACGTCTGCCTGCGCTTCCTGAACGAGGACCCCTGGGAGCGCCTGCGGACCATCCGGGCCAAGATGCCCAACACCAAGCTCCAGATGCTTCTGCGCGGCCAGAATCTGCTGGGCTACAAGCACTACAGCGACGATGTGGTGCGCCGTTTCGTGCGGGCCGCTGTCCGCAACGGCATCGACATCATCCGCATCTTCGACGCGCTGAACGACCTGGACAACCTGAAGGTCGCCGTGGAGGAGACGGTCAAGTCCGGGGCTATGGCCTCCGGCGCCATTTCCTACACCACCAGCCCTGTCCACACGCTGGACAAGTACGTGGCCATGGCCAAGGAGCTGGCCCAGATGGGCGTCGGCTCCATCTGCATCAAGGATATGGCCGGCATCCTGCTGCCCAAGAGCGCTTATGACCTGGTCGCCGCTCTGAAGGACGCGGTGGATCTGCCGGTGGTGGTGCACACCCACTGCACAACGGGCCTTGCCTTCATGACCTATCTGAAGGCCATTGAGGCCGGCGCGGACGTGATCGACACCGCCATCTCCCCCTTCTCCGGCGGCACCTCTCAGCCCGCCACCGAGACCCTGGACTACACCCTCAAGGAGATGGGCTACGACACCGGCCTGGACGCGGACGTGCTGCTCCAGATGGCCAACTATTTCAAGCCCATTCGGGCCGCCTTCATCGCCGACGGCACCCTGGACCCCATCTCTCTGACCACCGACACCCAGTGCCTGACCTATCAGATCCCCGGCGGCATGCTCTCCAACCTGATCAGCCAGCTGAAGATGCTCAACGCCCAGGACAAGTTCGAGGAGGCCCTGCTGGAGACGCCCCGGGTCCGGGAGGACATGGGCTATCCCCCGCTGGTCACCCCCACCAGTCAGCTGATCGGCACCCAGGCGGTGCAGAACGTGCTGGCCGGCGAGCGGTACAAAAATGTGGGCTCCGAGCTGAAGGCCTACTGCCGCGGCGAGTACGGCAAGACCCCCGCCCCCATCAACAAGGAAGTGCAGGAGAAGATCCTCAAGGGCGAGCAGCCTCTCCAGGGCCGCTACGCGGACACCCTGCCCGCCGACGTGTACGAGCAGGCGGAGGCCAAGCTGGAGGGCGTCGCCCGCTGCGAGGAGGACGTGCTCAGCTACATCGCCTTCCCGCCGGTGGCCGAGAGCTTCTTTGAAAAGCGCAAGGCCAAGGAAGAGAATGTGGTCAAGTACAGCATCGAGGAAGTGTGAGGAGGTGCCCCTGAATGTCTGAAGCTCTGCTGCACCCCAGCGTTCCGTCGGCGGGCCTGATGGCCCTGCTGGGCTACGCTGTGGTTTTCT
>CANQTO010000073.1 GCA_947626785.1 uncultured Oscillospiraceae bacterium | reverse complement strand
AAAAGAAAGGAACTCGTATGCCATGGTGAACATTATAAACGACAAGGGCAAGATCAGCATCACCAGCGAGGTCTTTACCAATCTTGCGGGCGACGCCGCCACCAGCTGTTTCGGCGTGAAGGGCATGGTCGGCCGCAGCAGGGACAGCGGGCCCTTCCAGCTTCTGCGCCGGGAGTCCATGTCCAAGGGCGTGGAGGTCCGCTTCAACGACGACGGCAGCCTGTCTCTGGAGCTCCATATCGGCGTGGACACGGGCGTGAACATCAGCGCCGTCTCCCGCAGCATCATGAAGGAAGTGAGCTACAAGCTCTCCAAGGCTACCGGCGTACCGGTCAGGAGCGTAGACGTATATATAGACTCGATCATCGGATAAGCTTTTCGGCATATCCCACCTGGAGGTGCTTTCTTGAAAGACTACATCGACGCCGCGGCGTTCAAAGAGATGGTATTATGCGCGGACGCGGCGCTGCACGCCAATATTCAGCAGATCAACGAGCTGAACGTTTTTCCCGTGCCGGACGGAGATACCGGCACCAACATGGGCCTGACCCTCAACAACGCGGCCACCGAGCTGCGCAAGCGGGAGTTTGAGACCATCGCCGCCGCGGCGGACTGCGTGTCCTCCGCCACGCTCCGGGGCGCCCGGGGCAATTCCGGCGTGATCCTCTCCCTGCTGTTCCGGGGCATCTCCCGCCGCCTGAAGGGCACGGAGACCGCCGGAGCGGCGGAGTTTGCCGGGGCCATGAACGACGGGGTCTCCGCCGCCTATCAGGCAGTGATGAAGCCCGCCGAGGGCACCATCCTCACCGTCTCCCGCCTGGCCTCCGCCGCGGCGCTGGCCGCCGTGAAGAAGGGCGCGGAGCTGGAGGACATGCTCCTGCGGGCCATCGAGGCCGGGGAAGAGGCCCTGGCCGACACGGTAAATCAGAACCCGGTGCTGAAAAAGGCCGGCGTGGTGGACGCCGGCGGCATGGGCTACCTGGTGATCCTCAAGGCCTTCCTGGCCTCCCTGCGGGGGGAGGTCTCCTCCTCCGACCCGGTGCCGGAGGGCGGCGGGGCCTCGGTGTTCGAGAGCTCCGGGGAGGTGCTGATGGAGGCCATCACCTTTGCCTACGATACCGTGTACATCGTGCGCAAGAGCAGCCCCAACGTGGACCTGACGCCCCTGCGGGCCTATCTGGACAGCATGGGCGACTCCCTGGTCATCAGCGAGGACGACGAGATCTTCAAGGTCCACGTCCACACCGACGAGCCGGGCCGGGCCCTGACCGAGTCCCAGAAATACGGCGTGCTGGAGCTGGCCAAGATCGAGAACATGGTCACCCAGGCCGAGCAGCTGAAGGCGGGCGGCAAAGCCCAGAGCACCGACGACCTGGAGCAGGTGGAGCGGGAGCTGGAGGCGGAGGAAGAGCCCGGCCCGGCGGAGCCCGAGAAGGAGTACGGCGTGGTGGCCGTCTGCGCGGGCGCTGGCATGGAGGCCCTGTTCAAGGAGCTGGGGGCCGACAGCGTGGTCACCGGCGGCCAGACCATGAACCCCTCCACGGCGGACATCCTCAAGGCGGTGAACAGCACTCCCGCCTCCACGGTCTTTGTCTTCCCCAACAACAAGAATATCATCATGGCGGCCGAGCAGTGCGCCCCCCTGACGGAGAAGAAGGTGGTGGTGATCCCCTCCAAGACCGTGCCCCAGGGCGTCTCCGCGCTGCTGAGCTTCAGCCCGGACGAGGCCGAGGAGGCCCTAAAGGAGCAGATGAGCGAGGCCATGACCCACGTGCACACCGCCATGGTGACCTACGCGGCCCGGGATTCGGACTTTGACGGGCAGACCATCCACGCCGGAGAGCACCTGGCTCTGCTGGACGGGGCGCTGCTGGGCAGCTACGAGGGCTTTGACGCCCTGTTTGAGAAGCTGGTGGACTCCTTCGGGGCCTTCTCCCCGGAGTTCGTCACCATCTACTTCGGGGCCGACGTGGTCCGGGAGGACGCGGAGCAGGCCTCCGCCCTCATCTCGGCCAAGTTCCCCGAGGCGGAGATCAGCGTGGTGGACGGCGGCCAGCCGGTATACTACTATATGATATCTGTGGAATAAGACAACAAGGCCGCGGGCATATTCGCCCGCGGCCTTGTAGGTTGCGCCATCATGGCCCCCCTATACAGGGGAGGCATGAGGGTACGCAGTTAAACGACCACCCGGCGAGCCTTGTCGGTCTTGTGCGTGCAACCGGAAGTGCGACTTCTGCCAGTGTCTGCACCGGGGTATACCGGAAGGATAGACTAAGGGCGACCTAAGAAGAGGCCTGTGGTGTCCTCCTCCCTGGAGGGGTCCCGGGGAGACTTCCCCGGGCGCCTTTCTCTTCGGTTCACTTCTCTTGCGGCGCGGCAAGAGAAGTGAACATCTCCCCAAGAGACAAAGCTACGTTCCCGCTGATGACCAAAGGAGAACAAAGGAGAAGGACTGAGGAAAGATTTTTCCTTCTCCCGGCCTCTCTTACTGATCGTTCCGGCTCTGGTAGTCCCGGTCGATCTGCTCCCGCCAGGCCTGGCCCAGCGGGGCCTGGGCCCGGATATTACTCACCGCCACGGAGACGGAATCGTAGACCACGCGGGTGCCCTTGCCGTCGGGCACGTAGTTGACGGCCCGGTCCTCGTCGATGCCGAAGCGCTTGGCGGTGTGCAGCGCGTCGATATTGGCGCCGATGAACATGAACTCCCAGCCGTACTTCTGCTTCTCGTGCTCGATCATGGCCTTGACCGTCTCGCTGTCATAGCGGCGGCTGGCGTTCTCCATGCCGTCGGTGGTGATGACGAAGAGCGTCTTCTCCGGCACATCCTCGGGCCGGGCGTAGCGGTGGATGTTGACGATATGGCGGATGCTGCCGCCGATGGCGTCCAGCAGGGCGGTGCAGCCCCGGACGGAGTACTCCGCCTCGGTCAGCTTGGGGACCCGCTCCAGGGGCAGCCGGTCGTGGATGGTCTGGCTCTGATCGTCGAAGAGCACGGTGGTGACGAAGGCCTTGCCCGCCTGCTTCTTCTGCTCGGCGATCATGGCGTTGAAGCCGCCGATGGTGTCGGCCTCCAGGCCGGCCATGGAGCCGCTGCGGTCCAGGATGAAGACCAGTTCTGTGATGTTGTTTTTCATGTTTTTGACCCTCCTGTGTTGTTTTGTGGCTCAAGCATACCGCACAGGAGGGTCCTTTTGGTCGCTCTCAAAGCGACATTTATAATAGTAGGGGCTAATTCCCCAGCAGGCTTTGGTCGTAGTAGAACAGGACCTCGTTGATCTCGAACAGGTCGTACTTCCCCCGGCGGATGAAGTACTCCACGATCAGATCGAAGGTGCTGCTGTGGGAGAAGGCGAAGCCGGCCTTTTGCAGCAGCTCCGCCGCCTCCTCCATGGGCAGCTCCAGCGCCACGGCGAAGGCCATAGCGGTGGGCTTGCTGGGCTTATAGAGGGGGTCCTTGCGGATCTTGGAGAAGAGCTTCCGGTCGATGTTGGCCTTTTTGTAGCACTGGGCGTCGGTCAGGCCCTTTTCGTCGATCTTCCGCAGCAGCATCTGGGAAAAGCTCTCGTCCCGGTTTTTCAGCAGCTCCTCCAGGCTGAGCGGTGCGCTCCTGAGCGCCTGCATCTGCGGCAGGGCGGCCGGGGCCGGGGCGTTGTCCGGCGCGGAGGGCCCGGCCTCCGAAAAGACCTGGTCATAGGGCCGCCAATTTTGGCTGCGCCCCAGGCTGTGCTCCTCCACATAGTGCTGGTCGATATATTCCGCCACGTCGGCGAAGAGCTTCCGGCCCGCGGCGAAGCTCTCCCGGCCGAAGACGGTCAGGGTCACCTGCATCTCGCTGTGCGCCAAAAAGCGGTGGATCTCGTCGGCGGCTATCCGGATGGCCTCCTCCTTGGGGTAACCGAGGCTCTCCGAGGCGATAGGCGGGAAGGCGATAGAGCGGCAGCGGTGCCGCTCCGCCAGGCGCAGGGCCTCCCGGTAGCAGGAGCGGAGGGTCTCCTCTTCCCCCTGGCCGCCCCCGTGCCAGACGGGGCCCACGGTGTGGATGACGTACTTGCAGGGCAGCCGGTAGCCCCGGGTGAGCTTGGCCTGGCCGGGCTGACAGCCGCCCAGCCGGTCGCAGGCCCGGCGCATCTCCCTCTCCCCGGCGGCCCGGTGGATCGCGGCGTCCACGCCGCCGCTGCCGCTGAACTGGGGGTCGGTGGCGTTGACGATGGCGTCGCAGTCCAGGCGGGTGATATCCGCCCTCACGATCTTCAGCGGCATAGCCCACCGCCTCCTTTTCTGTCTGCTTATAAATATTATATGTATTATACGCCTTTCCCCGCGTCCTGACAAGACTTCCTCGTCGTCGCCGGGATTTCCAGAAATTGCAAATCTTGTAAAATTTTTTTAAAGTTTCTCCTTGCATTTTCAGGCAGAGCGCAGTATGATAAAAGGGACGGCTTATCGCGAGGAGGAAAGCATCACGCATGCGGAAAAACTTTCGCCTTGCGGAGAAAGTTGCGTATAGGGGCGGAGCTTCTGATTTTTTGAGAAAAAAATTAAATTTTTTTCGAAAATTTTTGAAAAAACCTGAGCCGTTTTTGCGCCCCGGTTCGTCTTAATAAGTAGAAGAGGAAAAAAACCGGGACTTTTCCCGGGCCCCTGAGAGAATAAAAATACTTTGTGGCAGAAGAAATGGAGGAGTAAGCCTATGAAAACAGCGAAACGTTTTCTGGCCCTGGCACTGGTGTTTCTGATGCTCTTCGGTGAAGTGGGCAGTCCGATCGCCATGGCGGCCAACGCCGGCGCGGACACGGCCGTCACCGAGGCACAGAAAACAGAAAATGAGAGCGCGGCGAACGGAGACGTCTCCGTTCAGAGCTCGGTGGAACCGAGCTCTGATGAGGCTTCCGTACCCGAAGGCATCCCGCAGGGTGAGCCTGTCTCGGCGCCTGCCGGGGAGCCCATCGGGGAGCCCGCTGAGGCCGCGCCCGGCATCATGCCGGTCAGCGTCTATGAGGGCGTGATCGGCGATGTGGATGTCGAGCAGGCTGACCAGTATATCGTCAATTTCGAGATCTATGTCAATGACGTGCTGGTCACGGTGGACGCTCTGGCCGTGGATAAGGACGCGAGCTTTGAATATGCCCTGGACGCCCGTCCCGGGTATGATTGCGAAGTCACTTGCGAAAGCTACGAGGTCAGCGTCAGCTATAATGACGACGGCACCGGTCTCGTCACCGGTACTCCCACCGGGGATGGCGCGACCGTGAAGATCAGTTGGACCTCTCAGGAAGTGGCGTATGAGGTCCAGCATGTGGACGAGGCTGGCGAGCTCATCCCCCTGGATGGTATTGATACCGAACGCAAAAACCCCGAGTTCAAGCGCGTGAAGGCGGGCGAGATCACCGAGGCCGAGCCCATTACCGAGCTGTTGGATTCCTGGACCGTGGAGTCTGTGGACAATAAAGAGGCCGCGGGCGAGGGCGAGACCGTTGTGCAGGTCCACTACAAGCACCGCCAGTACCGGCTGAACTATGACAGCCTGGGAGGCTCCTATGTGGATCCCAAGTACGGCGACTATAAGGCTGAAGTAGAAGTCTACTCCGGAGATCCTGGCAGGACCTGCGACATCCCGGAGCACACTCACACCCAGCCGCCTACCCGCGAGGCCAACTGGCGGAATTCAGGTAAGACCGAAGGCTGCTACACCTGCAACTACCATTGGGGCAGTTTTAGTAGGGGAGGCTATTATAGCTGGGACCTGAGCTGCGGCAAGGAAGAGCACACCCATTCCCCCGACTGCCAGTATGCTGCCACTATTGACCCCGCGCCCACCCGCCAGGGCTATACCTTCGGCGGCTGGTACACGGACCCCGATTGCACCGTGGCGGCTGACACGACCACTACGCTGGACAGCGACACGACCGTCTATGCCAAGTGGATCCCCGGCTCCGCCAACTATACCATCGTGTATATGAAGGAGCTGCTGGACAGCAATAACGATTCCTACTATGCCTTCTCCGGCAGCCTGCCCGCCACCGGCACCGTAGGTCAGACGGTCACCGCCTCCGGCGGCACCAGGCCCAGCATCTATTACAACAGCGCGCCCAGCAGTAGCACCAGCGCTGTGCTGAAGGCCGACGGCTCCACGGTGGTGTACGCCTACTATGATCTGCGGACCTATACTTACCGCTTTGATATCAACAATGACAATACTACTGGAGATCGGAATAACAGACAGGGAGTCAAGCTGACCATAGGCGGTAATACGTATGAAAACAGCAACAACCAGAACCAGCAGTATCAGTTCCGAGTCAAGCTGGGCATGGATATCGCTGACATGTGGCCCGGCAAGGCGAACTTCGCCCCGGAGGATCAGGCCAACCGTTTCAACGGCTGGCAGCCCAACGGCGCCAGTAATACTAATAATTGGGTGACCAAGCGATTCGTGGTGACAGAGGAGATGCTGCCCTCTGGCGACAGGACCACGGTCACCTTCACCGGTCGATGGAGCGGAAGTGTCAGCTCCCGCACCGTGGAATACTGGCTCCAGAACGCTGACGACGATGAGTATACCAAGTCCGACTACTATTCCGAGACCTATAATACCAGTAGCAACAGCCTCAACCCCAAGGAGATCGCAGGATTTACCTATAGGAGCACCACGCCCAACGGCTATACTGGGTCTTCGGGCAACACCAGCCGCTTCTACTATACCCGCAATACATACAGCATCACGTTCATGTACCATGACCAGACGCTGAAGACCCAGACGGGCGTCCGCTTCGGGGCCGATATCACCGGCTACAGCGGTGAGCATGACCGTCCCACCGGCTTGGATGAAGACATGATCTTCGACGGATGGTACGACAACGCTGAGCTTACGGGCGATCCCTATACCTTCGGCACCATGCCCAGCAACAACCTGGTGCTGTACGCCAATTATCACCCGCCCGTGGTGCATGTCACCGTAAAATATAACGACGGCAAGACCGCGGACCAGACGGTTGAGCTCTACAAGGGCCAGACCCTGGGCGAGCTGGAAGTGCCCGACCGGAAGGCGGAGGGCTACTTCTTCGACGGATGGTTCTTGGGCGAAGAACAGTTTGACATCAACAGGCCCGTGGACGATGACATCACCGTGGAGGCCCACTGGTACGCCTTCGGCACCACCTCCTATACCGTGAAGTACGTTACAGAGGACGGCACGGAGCTGGGCAGCAGCGACACCTTTACTAATAAGGATGTTGGCGACACCTACACCATCTACCCGAAGAACTTCTCCGGTTATCTGCCTCTGAACGAGAAGCAGTTCACCGATCCCCTGACGGCTGACGCCGAGCAGAACGTCTTCGCGGTCGTATACAAGAGCATCGATAGCATCCAGTATGTGATCGTGTATCAGCGCAACGGCGACGAATTTAAGCGTGGTGATGAGACGGCTGCTCCGGCCTCCAGCTTCAAGATCGCGGCTGACGCGGCGGTCATCGAAGCACAGAACCAGCTCGGCTATACGCTGGAAGGCAGAAGCTCCATGGTCGTCACGGTTGACCCCAACAAGGAAGTCAACGAGTTCGTCTTTAATTTCGTGCCCACCGAGTATAGCATCACTTATACGGGCATTGAGGATGCTACGGGGCACGAGAGCAACCCCAAGACCTATAATGTCAAGAGCGACGATATTACCCTTGCCAACCCCAGCAAAGACGGCTATATCTTCCTCGGCTGGTCCATGGGTGAAAATACAGACGTAGCAGAAATCAATGGAAATGAACCGCACGACAAGGATCATGTCGTCATCGAAACTGGCACCAAGGGCGATTTGACCTTCACGGCCAACTGGCTGGAGTATGCCAAGGTTACGTATAAGGCGGAGCCCGATGAGGGCGGCTCTGTCGACGAGACCGAGGAAGTTGCTGACGTTTATCCCAGCGAAGATCTGACGGGCTCCACGCCCACCGCAAAATCCGGCTGGAAGTTCACCGGCTGGACCATGGAAGACGGCAGCGAGGTTAAATATGCTGTTGTAGACGGATACGGGAAGCTTGTTCCTCAGAGACAGACGATAGAAGTACCTTTCATTGGCGAAATTTCCTTCTATGTTTCCGCCAACTACGTGGCCCACTTCGAGAAGGACTTGAGCCAGCAGAAGGAACTCAAGTACACCGTACAGTACTACAAGGACGGCGTACCGGCGGATAGCGAAGAGTTCACCGAGGCCGTGTGGGTCAACGATCCTGACACCCTGAAGGTGCAGAAAGCGATCGACCAGAGCGACGACAGGTATCCCGGCTACAAGCTGGAGAGCACCGATCCTGAGACGGTACCCGGCGTGGGCGAGGAAGTCGCCGACGGCACGACGATCAAGCTGTACTACGAAAAGGACGAGAGCAAGACCGTCGATACCAGCTACAGTGTAGAGTACTATAAGGACGGCGCGAAGGTCGAGGATGACAGCTACACGGTGAAGAGCACCGACTGGGCTGGCAACACCGAGCACAAGATCGCCATCCAGGAAGAGATCGACACCAGCAACGACAGGTACGTAGGCTACAAGTTTGACCATACCGACCCGGCCGACGTACCGGCGAAGGACAGCCTGGTTGATAACGAGACTGTGATCGGCGTGTACTACGTGAAGGACGAGGAGCAGACCAAGACCCTGAAGTACACGGTCAAGTACTTCCTGGACGGCGCAGAGGACAGCAGCAAGGACTACACTGATGAAGTGTGGGTCAACGATCCCGACACCCTGGCGGTGCAGGAAGAGATCGACACCAGCAACGACAAGTACGTAGGCTACAAGTTTGACCATACCGACCCGGCCGACGTACCGGCGAAGGACAGCCTGGTTGATAACGAGACTG
>CANQTO010000072.1 GCA_947626785.1 uncultured Oscillospiraceae bacterium | reverse complement strand
GACATGCCGGCATTGTACAGCGGCGCGGAGCTGTTTGTGTTCCCTACGCTGTATGAGGGGTTCGGCATTCCGGTGATCGAGGCGCAGCGGTGCGGGGTGCCGGTGGTGACAAGCGACGTATCGTCCCTGCCGGAGATAGCGGGGGACGGCGCGATATTTGCTGACCCGTATGACGTGGAGAGCATATCCCGGGCCATACAGTCGGTGTTGGAGGACAAGCCTCTGGCCGCTGAACTGGCGGAGAAGGGCTATGCCAACGCGAAGCGGTTTTCCTGGACCAGGTCCGCGGAAAAGCTGAACGAAGTGATAGAGAGGGAAGTGAGTGCATGAGCTTCCGGGAGGAATATAAGCGCTGGGTGAGCGAGGCAACGGACGCGAAGATCGCGTCAGAGCTGGCCTCCATCGCGGGAGACGAGGCGGTCATCGAGGACCGGTTCTACCGGGAACTGGCGTTCGGCACCGGCGGCCTGCGGGGCGTGCTGGGGGCCGGTACCAACCGGATGAACGTGTACACCGTGGGCAAGGCCACCCAGGGTTTGAGCGACTATCTGAACGGGACCTTTGAGACGCCATCCGTGGCCATCGCCTACGACAGCCGCATCCACTCGGACCTGTTCGCCCGGACGGCGGCGGAGGTGTTCGCCGCGAATGGTGTGCGGGTGTACATCTACCCGAAGCTCATGCCCACGCCGAGCCTGTCCTTCGCGGTGCGGGACCTTGGGTGCAGCGGGGGCGTGGTCATCACGGCCAGCCACAACCCGGCGAAGTACAACGGGTACAAGGTATATGGCCCGGACGGGTGCCAGATCACCACGGCGGCGGCCAAGGCCATCCAGGCCGCCATAGACGGCGTTGACCCCTTCCGGGACGTGAAGCGCCTGGATTTTGAGGAAGGGCTAAAGACCGGCGTCATCTCCTACATCGGAGAAGACACGGTGGACCGGTACCTGGCGGCGGTGGACGGCGCGTCCGTGCTGCCGAAGGATATCGCCCGGGACGCGGCCATCGTGTACACGCCGCTGAACGGAGCGGGGATATCCTGCGTGCCAAGGTGCCTTACAGAGCACGGTTTCACCAACATCACCATCCCCACGGAGCAGGGGACGCCAAACGGGCACTTCCCCACCTGCCCCTATCCCAACCCGGAGATCCGGGAGGCGCTGGAGGTGGGACTTTCCTGGGCGGAGCGGACGGGCAGCGACATGCTGCTGGCCACAGACCCGGACTGCGACCGGGTGGGCGCGGCGGTGAAGACGGCGGAAGGCTACCGGCTCATCTCCGGCAACGAGATGGGCGCGCTGCTGCTGGACTTCGTGTGCCGGATGCGCACGGCGAGCGGCACGATGCCGGCGCGGCCTGTGGCGGTGAAGACCATCGTGACCACGCCCATGGCGGCGCATATCGCGGAGCGGTACGGCGTGGAGCTGCGGGACGTGCTGACGGGGTTCAAGTACATCGGCGAGCAGATCGGCTTTCTGGAAAAGGACGGAGAGGCCGCGCGGTACATCTTCGGCTTCGAGGAGAGTTACGGGTACCTGAGCGGCAGCTTCGTCCGGGACAAGGACGCGGTGAACGCGTCGCTTCTGATATGCGAGATGTTCGCCTGGTACAAGAGCCAGGGCAAGGGCCTGGCGGAGGTGCTGGAGGAGCTATACGGGACATACGGCTGTTTCGAGAGCAAGCTATTGTCCTTCGCCTTCGAGGGTTCCAGCGGCATGGCAAAGATGCAGGGTCTGATGGACGGCCTGCGGCGCGAGCCGCCGAAGGAGATAGCGGGCATCGCTGTGGAGCGGTGCGTGGACTATCTGGACGAGGCGGCCACAGGGCTGCCTGGTTCCAACGTGCTGCGGTACTTCCTGGCGGGGGGCCATGAGGCGGCGGTGAGGCCGTCCGGCACAGAGCCGAAGCTGAAGGTATACCTGACAGCGGCGGGCGCCAGCCACGGGGAGAGCGGGGCGCTGATCCGGCGGCTGGAGGACCACTTCCAGGCGCTCATCCGGTGAGGCATGAAGATCGTAGAGCGGCTCATCCCGTATAAGAGGACGCTGAAGCGGTTCATCCCGGCGGGGATGCGGGAGCGGATAAAGTTCATGGCAGTCAGCCGCCGCTTTCGGAGGATCGTGAGGAAACGTGCCCCGCGGAACGACCTGCCCTTTGGCGTGAACATGGTCGGGGCGGTGGGCGGCGCCAGCGGGCTGTCGGAGGCGAGCCGGGGCGTACTGGCGGGCCTCCGGGAGGCAGGCGTGCCGGTCAGCGTGTGGGACTTCGAGGCCCAGGGAGAACGGGCCCCGGAGCTGTACAGGATCAATGTGATCCATGCCAACCCGAACCAGCTTCCCGAGCTTTTGTTCGTCCTGCCGGAGGAGCAGTGGACGGGATGCTATAACATCGGGTTCTGGGTATGGGAGCTGGGGCGGATACCGGAGGAGTGGACAAAGTATCTGCCGCTGTTCGACGAGATATGGACGCCGACCGCCTTTTCCGCGGCGGCGATAAAACGGAGCTGTGAGGTGCCGGTGCATGTGATCCCCCACCTGGTGGAACCGGTGTGCGACCCGGCGTGGGACAGGAAGAGATGGGGCCTGCCGGAGGATCTGTTCCTGGTGCTCATTGCCTTCGACTGCGACAGCAGCGTGGAGCGGAAGAACCCGGAGGGTGCTGTACGCGCCTTTTGCAAAGCGTTTTCCGACCCCAGTGAGCCCATCGGCCTTGTGGTGAAGGCGCGGAACATGACGGCGGAGCTGGAGGCCGGGCTGAAGGAGATGCTGGGCGGCCGGGAGCATGTGTATGTGTTCACGGAGGACTATCCCAAGGCGGCAGTGAACAGCCTGGTGCAAGCGTCCGACGTATATCTTTCCCTGCACCGTGCGGAAGGCTTTGGCCTGATCCTGGCGGAAGCGATGTATCTGGGTACGCCGGTGGTGGGCACGGACTGGTCCGGGAACCGGGAGTTCATGGACAGCGGGACGGCGTGCCTGGTGGAGGCAGAACTGGTGGAGCTGGAGCGGGACTATCCGCCGTTTCGGAAAGGGAGCCGGTGGGCATCGCCGAATGAGGACCAGGCGGCGGAATACCTGCGGCGGCTGTATGAAGACCGGACATACCGCGAGGGCACAGCGGAAAGGGCGAGAGCGGCTGTGCGGGAGAAGCTGAGCCTGGCGGCCACCTCGGCGCAGATAAAGGCGCGCATGGAAGCGCTGTACAGAGAAATGAAGTAAGTATATGTACGAGCCGCTGAAACTGCGGCCCTGCTACAAAGAATACCTGTGGGGCGGGGAGCGGTTAAAGAGAGAATTCAATAAAGCGGACGCGCCGGCGGTGACGGCGGAGAGCTGGGAGCTGGCATGCCACCCGGACGGGATGAGCGAGGTAGAAAACGGACCTTATGCCGGAAGGACCCTTGCTCAGCTGGGCGAGCTGGACCGGCCCGGCTTCTGGGGAAGTGCGTGCAAGAGTGCTGATTTTCCCATCCTGGTGAAGCTCATAGACGCCCACCGGGACCTGTCCGTGCAGGTGCACCCCTCGGACGGTACGGCGAAAGGCGGCGAGCGGGGGAAGGCGGAGATGTGGTACATCGTGGACGCGGAGCCCCAGGCCTGCCTGTACCTGGGCTTTTCCCAGAAGCTCACCAGGGAGGAATTCCTCCGCAGGGCGGAGGACGGTACGATCCTGGAGGTTCTGAACCGGGTGCCGGTGTCCAGAGGGGATGTGTTCTACATCCTGCCGGGGACGGTCCACGCCGTGGGGGCGGGGCTTCTTATGGCGGAGGTACAGCAGAACTCCAACACCACCTTCCGGGTGTACGACTATGGCCGGAGGGACCAGAACGGCGCAACACGCCCCCTGCACATAGAGCGTGCGGCGGAGGCGGCGGACCTGCGTCCCATCGTGCCGGAAGAGTGCCGGGCCAACAGCACCGTGACGTTCCCGGGCTTCACCATGACCGAGATGTTCTCCTGTGAATATTTCCGGGCGTACCGGCTAGATGTGAGCGGCCGGGTGAGACTGCGGTGCGACGGGCGGAACTTTCAGCACCTGTTGTGTGTGGAAGGAGAAGGAGCCATAAAGGTAAACGCAAGGAGCTATCCCTTCCAACGCGGGGAGTCGTATTTCCTCCCGGCGGCGCTGGGGGAGTATATCATCGAGGGACAGGGCAGGCTACTGCTGTCCCGGGTTTGAGAGGTTGAGCAAATGAGAAAGACGGCGCTGATCATGGCGGGGGGCCGTGGCGAGCGGTTCTGGCCCAGGAGCCGGAAGAGCATGCCCAAGCAGTTTTTGTCGCTTACAGACGACGGAAAGACCATGATCCAGCAGACGGTGGAGCGGATCCTGCCGCTGGTGGCCATGGAGGACATCTACATCGCCACGAACCGGGACTATAAGGCCCTGGTGCGGGAACAGCTGCCGGATATCCCGGAGGAGAACATCCTGTGCGAGCCGGTGGGGCGGAACACGGCGCCGTGCATCGGCCTGGGGGCGGTGCATGTGGAGAAGAAGTACGGCGACGCGGTGATGATCGTACTGCCGTCGGATCACTTGGTCAAGCACACGTCCATCTTCCGGCAGACGCTGGAGGACGCCTGCGAAGTGGCGGAGCAGGGGAGCTGTCTCGTGACCCTGGGCATCACGCCGGACACGCCGGAGACGGGATATGGCTACATCAAGTTCAAGCCGGACATGACGCTTGGCCGTGCGCTGGCGGTGGAGCGGTTCGTGGAGAAGCCGGACCTGGAGACGGCGAAGGCGTATCTGGCATCGGAGCAGTATCTCTGGAACAGCGGCATGTTCATCTGGAAGGCGTCCAGTATCCTTGCCAATATTCAAAAGTTCCTGCCGGAGACCTGGGAGGGTCTGAAACGGATAGAGGCGTCCATTGGGACGGCAAAGGAACAGGCGGTGCTGGAGCGTGAGTTCGCGGCGTTCCCCTCGGTGTCCGTCGACTACGGGGTGATGGAGAAGGCGGAGGACATCTACATTCTGTCCGGGTCCTTCGGCTGGGACGACGTGGGGTCTTGGCTGGCGGTGGAGCGGCTGAAGACGTCCAACGAGTTCGGTAACGTGGTCAACGGCAACGTGGTGGCCATAGAAGCGAAAAATTCGATCATCCAGGGGCAGGAGAAGCTGATCGCGCTGGTGGGCGTGGAGAACATGATCGTAGTGGACACGCCGGACGCTCTGCTGATCTGCGAGAAGGACCACGCGGGGGATATCAAGAAGGTGCTGGAGACCCTGCGGATGTGTGGGAGAGAGGAATATCTGTAAACCATGAAATGGAGAAGCGATCCATACTGGCAGGAAGCCCTGGAGGCGGCGGTGAGGCTCTCGCCGGAGCACCGGGTGATCCTTGCGCCGGATGAATTTGTCGGTGAGCGCGCGGCTTTCTGGCCGGTGAAGCAGGCGGCAAATAAATACCCGGGGGGGGGTATAACGGCTTTTGTCATACCAAAGGACGAGGCGGGGCTTTTGCCGCCGCACATCCTGGGGGACCAGCTGGAGAACCGGTTCCGGTGTGTGTTCGCCAATGAGGTTTTTGTGATCTACTCCGCTCTGGCAGAGCAGATGGAGCTCACGGAGGAGATGGAAAAACATGTCCCGGCGTTTATGGAACAGCGCGAGCGGGTCTTGAAGGAATGGGAGCAGACAGAAGAGGGCCAGTTAGGCCTGCGGGAGCCGCTTCCCTATGTATTGGATACCCAGAAAAACCGCATCCTGCAGGCCATGTTCCCGGATCAGCACTATGTGACGGAGCAGTTCGAGGACATGTCAGGCGCACCGGCACTGCTGAAGCGGGAGATATTCAAATACTGTGTGACAGATGTGCGGCTGGAGCTGTCCGCGTATTGCAACAGAAGCTGCAGCTACTGCCCGGTGAGCTTTCTTGAAAAGCGGAAGGACAAGACGGCCCAAATGCCTTGGGAAATGTTCACCCAGTGCATAGATGAGCTGGCTCAGATCGGGTATACCGGGATGGTTTGGTTCTGCCTGTTCAATGAGCCTTTGTATGACAAGGAGCAGCTGTTCAGAGCGCTGGACTATACGGATAAGCTGCTGCCGGGGTGCTTTATCAAAATCGTGAGCAATGGTGACTACCTGACAGCAGAGTATTTCCGCGAATTGACGGAGCACCGGATCGACGAACTTACCATCTCTGTGCACTACAGCGGGACATGGGACCGGGAGACCCAGCTTAAGCGCATCAGCGAGACATTGGTGCGGGCAGGTGTCCAGGAGCAGGGGACGCTGGCGGAGGAGGAGCACCGACTCATTTTTTATGTGGGGCCGGGTGCCTATAACAGCTCACACATGAGGTCGGTATCGCTTCGTACAGAGGATTTTGAACTGCACGGTGTGGACAGAGGTGGGGCACTGGGTGCTGGTGTGAATCGCCTGCGTAACGACGACCACTGCTGTTTTCCCTTCACACAGTTCAACCTATCTCATGATGGCATGGTGGTCCCCTGCTGCAGCATCTGCTCGGACATGCCAGGGGCAAAGGACTGGTGTGCCGGGACGATCGGGGAGCACGGGGACATCTTTACGGCATACACTTCGGCAAAGCTGGCCTGGTTCCGGCGGCGGTTCTTTGCGCCGCGGCTGGAGGGCGAATACACGCCGGAGATATGCCGGACCTGCGCGGTGGCGGAGCTGGACAACAGCAGGCTGTACCGCATGGACGATCCCCAGCGGCGGGAGATATATGACTGCTGGATAGCGGGGGCAGAGGACGAAACGGCCCCATAACAAAGAAAGAGACGGCGGGAAATGCTGAACAAGCTGAAGCAGAACCAGTTCCTGTTTTCAGAGCTGGTGAAGCGGGATTTTACAAAAAAATACAAGCGGACGATCCTGGGCATGGCCTGGAGCGTCCTTGCGCCGCTGATGAACCTGCTTATCATGTGGCTGGTGTTCAACAAGTTCTTCGGCAATAACGTGGACCACTATGTGGTATATCTGTTTGCCGGTCAGCTGGTGTTCTCCTATTTCACGGACGCTACCAATTTGGGCATGAGCTCCTTGGTGGGCAACTCCGGCATCTTTACGAAGATCAACATCCCCAAGTATCTGTTTCTGTTCTCCCAGAACGTGTCGTCCCTCATCAACTTCGGGCTGACACTGCTGATATTCTTCGCATTTGTGGCCATAGACGGTATCCCGTTTACATGGAAGTTTTTCCTGCTGGTGTACCCGGTGGGGTGTCTTGTGATGTTCAACCTGGGTGTGGGGCTGATCCTCTCAGCGCTGTATGTGTTCTTCCGGGATATGCAGTACCTGTGGGGCATCCTGACCCAGCTCATCATGTGGATGAGCGCTATCTTCTATACCATCGACAACTACAGCCAGACGGTGCAGTACCTCTTCCTGCTGAACCCGATCTATCTCTATTCCCGGTACTTCCGAAAGATCGTCATCGAGAGCACGATCCCGACGATGCAGTTCCATCTGCTGGCGGCGGGCTACGCGCTGATCGCCTTCGGTCTCGGGGCGCTTATGTATAAGAAGTACAACCACGAATTTCTCTATTACGTGTGAGGTGTCGGCATGAAGACGATGATCAAAGCCGAGCACGTGTCCATCGGCTACAAGATAGGGGATTTCAAGGACATCGGGCTGAAGGAATGGACGATGCGCCACCTGAAGCGGAACTACCACGTGGAGAACTTCATGGCGGTAAACGACGTGTCCTTCGAGATAAAGGAAGGTGACATGCTGGGCATCATCGGGGCTAACGGCGCCGGGAAGTCCACGCTTTTGAAGGCCGTCATCGGGGTGATGGAGCCCCGGGAAGGGCACATCGAGCGAAACGGGAATGTATCGGCGCTGTTGGAGCTGGCCTCCGGCTTTGACGGGGACCTGACGGTGAAGGAGAACGCCTATCTGCGGGGCGCCATGCTGGGATACACGAAGGAGTTCATGGACGCCACCTACGGGGACATCATCGCCTTCGCGGAGCTGGAGGACTTCCAGGACCGGCCCTTCAAGCAGCTCAGTACCGGTATGCAGTCCCGGCTGGCCTTTTCCATTGCCAGCCTGGTACAGCCGGAGATATTGATACTGGACGAGGTGCTGTCGGTGGGCGACGGGGCGTTCCAGGAGAAGAGCGCTGCGAAGATGCGCCAGATCATCGCGGGCGGCGCGGCGACGATATTGGTGTCCCACTCTCTGGACCAGATCCGGGAGCTGTGCAGCAAGGTGCTGTGGCTGGACAAGGGGCGGCAGGTGGCTTTTGGAGACGACGTGCAGGGCATATGCGACCGATATGAGGAATTTTTGGCGGAAAAGATGTGACTTTTATGAAAGATCAGATAAAAAAGCTGCTGCGGCGGCTGCTGGGCTGGTATGTGGAGCCGGTACATCAGGAGAATGAGCGGCTTCGGGAACGGATAGAACAGCTGTCCGGGCAGTTGAAGGATCTCGAGACGGATATAGCGGGCCATGTGTCATACCGTGAAGGGCGCTTTGGCGAACTGCAGGCAGAGGGGAGCCAGACGAGAAGGCGCCTGGATGAGACAGAAGCGCGCTTTGCCGGTCTGGAAGAGCGGGAGGCGTGGACCCGGAGCCGGTTCGAGGAACAGGACCAGCGGTTCGCCGGCCTGGAGGAACGGGAGGCGTGGACCCGGAGCCGGTTCGAGGAACAGGACCAGCGGTTCAGCGGCCTGGAGGAACGGGAGGCGTGGACCCGAGAAAGGTTTGAAGAACAGGATAAGCGGCTTGCCGGCCTGGAGGAACGGGAGGCGTGGACCCGAGAAAGGTTTGAAGAACAGGATAAGCGGCTTGCCGGCCTGGAGGAACGGGAGGCGTGGACCCGAGAAAGGTTTGAAGAACAGGATAAGCGGCTTGCCGGCCTGGAGGAACGGGAGGCGTGGACCCGAGAAAGGTTTGAAGAACAGGATAAGCGGCTTGCCGGCCTGGAGGA
>CANQTO010000071.1 GCA_947626785.1 uncultured Oscillospiraceae bacterium | reverse complement strand
CTGGTCTGCGGAGCGCATCACGGGCTACAACTTCAATATGCTGTCCCAGAAATATCAAGCCGAGCAAAGCGAGCTGAGCGACAAGATTGACCGCATCAAAGCAGAGCTTGCAACCGAGCGGCAGACGGCATCTGACGCTGAGAAATGGGTCGCGCTGATAAAACAATACTCCCACCCCACAGAACTGACCGCTGAGCTTCTGAATACTCTGATTGAAAAAATCGTGATTCATGAAGCGACGAAAGACGCGGACGGTATGCGGGAGCAGGAGATCGAGATTTACTACCGTTTCGTCGGCAAAATTGACTGACGGACGGAAAAATACACGTTCATATCCTTAACTAAGTGAAAGGGGAAGATCCCTGCCCGATTCCGGGATCATGCTGGAGCTGTGCGATTTTCTGAAAATCAACGTCAACGAACTCCTGTCGGGCGAAAAGATCATGGCAGACTCTTATGACAAACGGGCAGAGAAAAATCTTCTTGCAATGAAGAGGGAGCTGGAGGAAAAGAACAGGCAGATGCTGAGGGCGGAATACTTAGTCCTCTTTCCGGCAGTCCTCGCCGGGATCGTTCTGATATTTGTGGCTTTCTACGTCTCCATGTCTGCGTGGCTGCGCGCCCTGCTGACCGCATTTGCCCTCGTGATGATCTTTACGGTCGCTTTTATCGCGGTGGGCATTGAGCAGAAGGCCGGATACTATGCGTGCCAAAGCTGCGGCCACCGGTATGTCCCGACCTACTGGCAAACCAATCTCGCCTGCCACGCCGGCCGGACGCGATACATGAAATGTCCCGCTTGCGGCAAACGGACCTGGCAGAGGAAAGTGCTGACAAAGGAAGATTGATCTTCCTTTTATCAAGCAGAACAAGCGCAAGACGCCGAGCCGATGATCTCATGAGATCACTCATGGGATCATCGGCTTTTTTCTATCTTGACTTTTTCAAAAAAATGTGTATAATAGGTAACATAAGTTTCGTAACGATTGATTCTTTACGATGGGAGGAATTGGATCATGCCGCCGAAATTCAAATTCACACGGGACGAGATCACAAGCGCCGCGTTGGACCTGACGCGGAGGGCCGGCCCCGGCGGGCTCACTGCCCGGGCGTTGGCGGAGGAGCTGGGCTGTTCGGTCAAGCCGATCTTCGGGCTGTTCAAAAACATGGAGGAAGTGCAGGGAGCGGTGCTGTCCGCCGCGCAGGACCTGTACCTGAGCTATCTTGCCGAGGACATGGCCGCGGGAAAGTATCCCCCCTACAAAGCCAGCGGCATGGGCTATATCCGTTTTGCCAGAGAGGAAAAAGAGCTGTTCAAGCTGCTTTTCATGTGCGACCGCAAGGGCCAGCCGCCGGAGCCGGGCAGGGAAATGGAGGCGATCCTCCCCCTTATCATGAAAAACACGGGGCTTTCCAGAGAGAGGGCGGAGCGGTTCCATCTGGAGCTGTGGATCTTCGTCCACGGTATCGCGTCCATGATCGCCACCTCCTATCTGGATTGGGAGATGGAGACCGTCAGCGAGGTGCTGACCGACGCTTACATGGGACTGAAATCGCGTTTTTGCGAAGAAGCGGGGAAATGACATGGACGCCATCAAAACAGTCGAACTCACGAAAAAATACAAGGGCCTGACCGCTGTGGACGCTCTGGATCTCACCGTCCGGCGGGGCGAGCTGCTGAGCCTGCTGGGCGTCAACGGCGCGGGCAAGACCACCACCATCAAAATGCTGACGGGATTGACCCGGCCCAGCTCCGGCGATGCCTTCTTAAACGGGAAAAGCATTTTGACGGACAGCGCGGCGGTAAAGAACATGATCGCGGTATCGCCCCAGGAGACGGCAGTCGCTCCGAATCTGACAGTCCAAGAAAATTTAGAGCTGATGGCGGGGGTCCACGGATTTTCCAAAGCTGAGGCCAGGGACAAGGCCGCGGAATTGAGCGGCCGGTTCGGTTTGGAGGAGGTCGCAAACAAAAGAGCCGGAAAGCTGTCCGGCGGATGGCAGCGGCGGCTCAGTATCGCCATGGCGCTCATCAGCGGCCCGCAGATCTTGTTCTTGGACGAGCCCACCCTGGGACTGGACGTGCTGGCGAGAAGTGATCTGTGGGACATGATCCGCGCCCTCAAAGGGAGCATGACCGTGATCCTCACGACCCATTACATGGAGGAGGCCGAGGCGCTCTCTGACCGGGTGGCGATCCTAAAAAGCGGACAGCTCCTGCTCACCGGCACCCCGGCGGAGATCAAGGACCGGGCGGGTACGGACAAATTCGACGAGGCGTTCGTGCGCATCGTAAAGGAGGCGACCCAATGAGAGTATTTGCTTTTTCCAAGCGGAACGATCTGGAGGTTTTGCGCGACCCGCTGAACCTGTTTTTCGGGCTGGGTTTTCCCATCGTCCTGCTGCTTCTTTTGACCGTCATCCAAAGGAATATCCCGGTGGCGCTGTTTGAGATCGAACACCTGGCGCCGGGGATCGCCGTGTTCGGGCTCTCGTTTATGACGCTGTTCTCCGCTACGCTGATTGCGAAAGACAGGGGCAGTTCCTTCCTGCAGAGGCTGTACACCACGCCCCTGACGGCGGGGGACTTCATTCTGGGCTACCTCCTGCCGGTCCTGCCCATCTGTATTGTGCAGTCGGTCATCTGCTATGGGGCGGCGGTGCTGTTGGGCCTGAAAGTGACGGTCCATATTGTGACTTCGGTCCTGTTCACCCTCCCCGTTGCGCTGCTGTTCGTGTCGCTGGGGCTCTTGTGCGGCAGCATTTTCACGGATAAGCAGGTGGGCGGCATCTGCGGGGCGCTGCTGACAAACCTGACAGCGTGGCTCTCCGGCATCTGGTTTGACCTGGGGCTGGTGGGCGGCGCGTTCCAGAAGATCGCGAACCTCCTGCCCTTCGTCCACGCCGTGGAGATGGAGCGGGCCGCTCTGCGCGGAGAAACTGAGGCTGTGTTCCCTCACATCTGGTGGGTAATGGGCTACGCCGCCGCCGTGACGGCCATAGCGGTATGCGCCTTTTTGCGGCAGATGAAAAGACAGTGAGTCAATAATATGTTGATCAGAGCGTCAACTCGGGATTTGACGGAGGAATAGACTTGAGTGAATTGACCATAAAGTGTTAAACATCGACTGGGCGGCTGTTCGGTACTCGGCAGAAAAGAGGAAATGTATGAATTTGTTCGTTAATAAAGTTATCAGCAGCATACTGCAAATGATACTGTTTTTGTTCATTCCGTTTGTATGGTGGCTTATTACAGCAAGGAAAAAGCAAAAATTTGCAGAGTGGATAGGGTTAAAGAAAATTGAGGGCGGCAAAAAGACTTTAGCTGCCGTTGTTATAGCATCCTCTGCTTTTATGCTTTTAGGGGCGTTTATGCTTTATATGATAAGCGGAATCAAAACGGCAGCTTCTGAATTTGCAGGACTTGGTGCGGCAGCTATTCCGGCAATAGTTATATATGCAGCTTTTAATACAGCATTTCCGGAAGAACTTTTATTCAGAGGGTTTATATTGAAAAGATTGACAAATAAGTTTAGCTTTAACATTGCAAACATTGTGCAAGCTTTATTGTTTGGCCTATTGCACGGAGCAATGTTTTTCCCGTTTGCGGGAGCTGCAAAAACTGTTTTGATCATTGCGTTTACGGGAACTATTGCGTGGTTTATGGGAACTATCAACGAAAAACTTTCCAAAGGCTCGATCATTCCAAGTTGGATCATTCATACCGCTTCTAATTTGTTTTCAGGGATCATTTCTGCTTTTTGATTACAAATTCCCGTTTGCCGAGATGTCCATTTTCTTCAGCAAAAGCCCTCCGCTTTCTTTCTTCTATACAGTGAAACCTGACAGCCCCCGCGGTTTTCGTTCCGCGGGGGCTGCTTTTATCTGGCCGCTCCTGCTCGACCCGCAAAATGCAAATTGCGCTCGCGCGGCATATCGGCTATACTTTCAACTGGATCTCAGAAAGAGCAGGGGCAGTCACGAAACTGTCACTTTTGCCTGCTATCATATAAAAAGGTCTCGTTTGCTTATGAGGAGGGAATCGACATGCAGGGCTTGATCTATATCGAAGACGATCTGAGCATCGCGCTTGCCGTAAAAGAATATCTGGAGTCCAAAAATTTTCGTGTGACCGTCTGCCCGACCCTGGCGGAGGCAGAGCGGCGCATAAAAGAGCGCGTTCCGGCCTGTGTTTTATTGGATTGGAACATGCCGGACGGCCGCGGAGACGCTTTTTGCCGATGGCTCCGCAGCAGTTGGAGAGAACTGCCGGTCATCTTTTTGACCGTCCGCAGCGACAGCGCGGATATCGTTTCCGGCTTCAAAAGCGGCGCTGATGATTACGTAGCCAAGCCGTTTGAATTGGAGGTGCTGTATTCCCGGCTCCTCGCGGTGCTCCGCAGGACCGGAAACGCGGCAGAGCGATATCTCTCCTGCGGCGGGATCACGGTCGACCAAAACCGCCATACCGTATTCTGCCACTATGAAGAGATTGCCTTAAGTGCGGCCGAGTATCAGCTCTTATTGGTCCTGATGCAGAACAAGGGGAGGACCGTCACCAGAGCGAGGCTCTTGGAACAGGTGTGGGACGTGAACGGCAGCTTCGTGAACGACAATACGCTGACAGTCACGATGAAGCGGCTTCGCGCCAAGCTCTCACAGCCGGCGTGCCTGAAAACCGTCCGGAGCGTGGGCTACCGCATGGAGGATACGGTATGAGCGGCCGCAAGAATGTGTTCGTCACTTTGGGCTTTGTCTTGTCTGTCAGTTTACTGGCTGCCGCTGCCGCCGCATGGGCAGTCTCCCGGTATGACAGCAAGGCCGCCTTTGAGCTGGTAAACGCGGTCTGCTGTGAGGTGATCGAGCGGGAGCCGGGCACGCGGACGATCCTGGCCGCCGCGCTGAAGGAAGTCACAGAGGGAGACCCTGACGGCCGTCCGGAAGAGCCCTTTTTGTCCTCGCTGGGGTATCATGCGTCCGATTTCCCGGACCTCCCGTACTGGCAAATCGCCGCCTTTGCAGCGGCCGGATGGATCAGCGGCCTTTTGCTTTTCCTTGCTGTTTTTCTCTATCGAAACGGCGTGGAGAAACGGAGAATCAGAGCTGTAGCCGAATATCTGGAACAGGTAAACAGCGGCAAGGCTTTGATCCTGTCCGCTTCCGGAGAGGACGATTTTTCCAGGCTGGAGGATGAGATCTATAAGACTGTGACCGCTCTTTATCAGGCAAAGGACCGGGCGGTGCAGGCAAAAAACGCTTTTGCGGATAACCTATCCAATATCGCGCATCAGATCAAGACCCCGATCACCGCTGTTTCTCTGGCTGTGCAGAGGATGGAGCGGGATCTCCGGCATCCGGCCCTGGAGCAAGTGGAAAAGCAGCTTGTACGCTTGACGCATCTGGAGGAGTCCCTGCTGATCTTAGCCCGGCTCGACGCGGGGACCTTGGCTCTGCAAAAAGAGAAAACGGACGTTTTTACTCTCCTCGTCCTTGCGGCAGATAACTTACAAGAGCTTTTCTCCGGCTCCGGGACTTCCATCGAGATACCGGAACAGGGGGAAATGCTGATCCTGGCCGATCTGGACTGGACGATGGAGGCCATGATGAACCTGATGAAAAACTGTATAGAGCACAGCAAGGGAGGAACGGTCCACTGCTCCTGCGCCCAGAATCCGCTATATACGGAGATCCTGATCTGGGATAACGGGGACGGATTTGCAAAAGAAGATCTGCCGCGCCTTTTTGAGCGCTTTTACCGGGGGAAAAACGCCGGCGAAGGCGGCATCGGCCTTGGGCTTGCTCTGGCAAAAGAGATCATCGAGCGCCAGAACGGAACGATACGGGCCAGAAACAGGCCGGAAGGCGGCGCTCTCTTTGAGATTCGCTTCTACCGTCACTGAGCTGTCATTTTCATTTGCTATACTTCTATGGGAACAGAGAAAAGGAGGAAAGTCAAATGGAGATCCTGCATTGTGAAAAAGTCAGGAAGGTATACGGCTCCGGCGAAAACCAAGTCGTGGCCTTGGATGGGATCGACCTCTCCGTAAACCGGGGGGAATTTGTGGCCATCCTCGGCGCGTCAGGCTCAGGGAAATCCACTCTGCTCCATATTCTGGGCAGTGTGGACAAGCCCACAAGCGGAAGGGTCGTCATCGACGGGACCGACCTCTCCGAGCTTGACCGGACGCAGGCCGCCATTTTCCGGCGCAGAAAAGTAGGGCTGGTGTATCAGTTTTACAATCTGATCCCCACTCTCAGCGTGAGAAAGAACATTTTGATCCCCCTCGCCTTGGATAAGAAGAAGCCAAACCCCGAATATTTCGATCAGATCGTGCGCTCTCTTGGGATCACCGACAAGCTTGAAGCTCTGCCGAATCAGCTCTCCGGCGGTCAGCAGCAGCGGGTGGCGATCGCCCGCTCTCTGATCTACCGGCCCGCCCTGCTTTTGGCGGACGAGCCCAGCGGAAATCTGGATCAGAAAAACGCCAAAGAAGTCGTCGATATGCTGAAGCTCTCCAACCGTAATCTTGAGCAGACAGTCCTGCTGATCACCCACGACGAAAAGATCGCCCTGGAAACAGAACGGATCATCACCCTTGAGGACGGGCGCATCATCCGCGATGAGCGCCGGAGGTAAAGCGGATGTGGAGAGATTATACATCAAACTATATCAAAAGCAACCGCTCCTCCGCCTTATCCGTCATGCTCGCCGCTTTTATCTCCGCCCTGCTTTTATCCCTGCTGTGCGGCCTGTTTTATAACGCCTGGAAATATGAAGTGGAGCGGATCGAGCTGGAGGAGGGCGGCTGGCACAGCCGGATCATGGGAGAGTTTACAGCAGAGGACCTGGAAGCGGTCAGAAATTTCGCCCATGTGAAGGACGCGGAGCGTAATGAAAAGGGCTATCAAGGGACGGCGGCCGTCGATATCACGTTCAGCGAGAAAAGAGCCGTTTTTACAGATACGCCCCGTATCGCGGAGCAACTGGGCATCCCGCAGGAACGGATCGTTTATCACTACGAGCTTCTTGCCCTGTACCTGGTCCGCGATCCCGGCGATCCCGCCCCGAGGCTGCTGTTCCCGCTGTTTGTTTTGATCACTCTGGCGGCGTCTTTCTCCCTGGTCGTCATCATCCATAACTCTTTTGCGGTATCCATGAACGCGCGGGTCCGTCAGTTCGGCATTTTTTCCAGTATCGGCGCCACGCCGAAGCAGATCCGTGCCTGTCTCTTGCAGGAGGCTGCCGCTCTCTGCGCGGGGCCGGTGATTGCCGGGACTCTGCTCGGTATCGCTGGCAGTGCGGGCCTGCTGTATCTGGTAGACGCCTATATCGGCAGTGATGTCCCTGGGCGGCACCCACTGGTCTTTGGCTATCACCCGCTGGTGCTGATGCTGACACTGCTCGTAACCGTCATAACCATATGGATCTCCGCATGGCTTCCCGCCCGGCGTCTAAGTATGCTGACGCCGTTGGACGCCATCAAAAACACCGGAGAATTCCAATTGAAACGCAGAAAGAACTCCCGTTTGCTCTCTTTCCTGTTCGGCATAGAGGGAGAATTGGCCGGCAACGCCCTGAAAGCGCAGAGAAAAGCCCTGCGGACAGCGTCTCTGTCGCTGATCGTTTCATTCCTTGCATTCGCGCTCATGCAGTGTTTCTTCTCCCTCTCCCAGATCAGCACGAGGGAGACCTACTTTGAACGGTATCAGGACGTATGGGACATCATGGTCACGGTCAAGGATACCGGCGTAGAGCAGTTTGAAGAAGCGCCCATGATCCAGAGCCTTGACGGCGTGGAGAGCGCCATTGTTTACCAGAAAGCCGCCGCAAAGAGGATCATCTCCACAGAGGAAATGAGCGAAGATATGAAGTCCTTCGGCGGCTTTTCCGGGGCCCCCGCGAATTATGTGTCGCAAGTGAACGGCGGATGGCTGGTAAACGCCCCGCTTGTTATCATGGACGACCAGAGCTTTGCCGCGTATTGTGAACAGACCGGCGTCGCTCCACGGCTTGACGGCGCAGTGATCCTCGATCAGATCCGGGATGTGACAAACCCTGATTTCCGGCACCCTGTTTTCATGCCTTATCTGAAAGGCGAAAGTGCGGTGAGCGTTTTGCGGCAGTCCGGCAACGAGGGAGTAACAGCGGAGATCCCCGTCCTGTCCTATACGCGGGAGGTCCCTGTGTTGAGGGAAGAATACGCAAAGCTCGATCATTATGAACTGGTGCATTTCATTCCTGTGTCCTTATGGAAGGAGATCAAGGGACAGATCGGAGGGACGGAGGCAGACAGTACCATCTGTGTCCGGGGCAGAGACGGTATCACTTTGGAAGAATGTAATACGATACAGGATAAGATCGCGCAGCTTGCCGGAGGGAAATATACCATAGAGCAGGAAAACCGCATCCAGGAGTATGAGACAAATAACCGGCAGATACAGGGAATGATGACTGTTCTCGGGGCTTTCTGCATCCTGCTCGCGATCATCGGCATCGGCAATGTGTTCTCCAACACACTGGGATTCGTGCGCCAAAGGAAAAGGGAATTTGCCAGGTATATGTCGGTAGGGCTGACGCCGAAAGAACTCAAAAGAATGTTCTGTACGGAAGCGCTTGTCATCGCCGGCCGTCCGATCCTGATCGGCCTTCCGATCGTGGCCGCCGCGATCGGAATCATGCTGAAAGCAAGCTATATGGAGCTTGGCGTATTTCTGACGGAAGCGCCGTATGTTCCGATCCTTTTATTCATGCTGGCGATCCTGGCTTCCGTGGCCCTGGCGTACTGTCTGGCCTGGAGGAATATGCGAAAGATCGACCTGGCCGAAGTGCTCAGGGATGATACGATGATGTAAATTACGATAATGATCGGGTAGGAGGGGGTGGCTAACCCCCGTCCTCCCACAACACCGTACGTGCCGTTTTCGGCATACGGCGTTTCGG
>CANQTO010000070.1 GCA_947626785.1 uncultured Oscillospiraceae bacterium | reverse complement strand
TTTGCTGGCAGAAAAAGTAAATCTAATTTACGGGGACTGTGTCTGTTTAACAAGAAATTTGAGTGACATAAAATTCACATATGCCCTATAATGAGACTTAGAAAAGAACGGGCAGGGGCGGGGACCCCGCAGGGCAACCCTGGGGCGCTCTGCCGCGGGCGGACTGCGTGAAAAGGAAGAATATTATGGAGCTGTTAAAGAACAAAGTGGTGGTGATCACCGGCGTGAATTCCGGGATCGGCCGCAAGACCGCGGAGCTGTTTGGGCAGAACGGCGCACAGGTCGTGGGCGCGGACATCCGGGAGGACCGGATGGGGGAGCTGCAAGCCGCCATCGAGGCCGCGGGCTCATCTTTCGTGGGCTGCCGGTGCGACGTGCGGGACGAGGCCCAGGTGAAGGCGGTCTTTGACCGGGCCCTGGAGGCCTTCGGCCGGGTGGATATTGTGGTCAATATCGCCGGTATCTCCAACTCCAGCCCCGTCACCCGCATCAGCGGCGAGGAATTCGACCGGGTGATGGAGATCAATGTGAAGGGCGCCTTCAATTTCTGCAAATGCGCCGCCGTCATCTTCAAGAAGCAGAAGCACGGCGTCATCATCAATACCTCCTCGGTTACGGCCATCTACGGCTCCGGCATGGGCTGCCCCTATCCGGCCTCCAAGGCCGCCGTTTTGGGCTTGAGCAAATCCCTGGCCAGCGAGCTTGCCCCCTGGAACGTGCGGGTCAACACCGTGGCCCCCGGCGTCATCAACACCGAGATGGTGGGCATGCTCAGCGACAAGGCCCGGCAGACCTTTGCTGACGCCATCCCCCTCCGGCGCATGGGCGAGGCGGAGGACGTGGCCGGCGCCATGCTCTTCCTGGCCTCCGACATGGCCCGGTACATCACCGGCGCCACCCTCTGCGTGGACGGCGGCTACCGGCCCGACCCGGTCAATCCCTAAGCACCGGGGAACTTTTTGCGAGAAACATTTTTACATATCAAACAACAATTTAGAAGGAAAGAAGGAGAAGGAATCATGATTACAGACATGAAAAACGCGAAGCTGTTTACCCCCCTCCAGCTGGGCCGGACGACCCTGAAGAACCGCATCGCCATGGCCCCCATGAGCATGCACTACGAGGCCTCCGACGGCACGGTCCCCAAGCAGCTGGCGGACATCTTTGTACGCCGGGCCGAGGGCGGCGCGGGCTACGTGGTCATCGACGCGGTCACCGTGGACCATAAGTACTGGTACATCGGCCGCACCACCGCTCTGGACAAGGACAAGCTGGTGCCCCAGTTCCGTGCCTTTGCCAAGCGTATCAGCGACGCAGGCAGCACCTTGATCCCCCAGATCATCCATCCGGGCCCCGAGTCCATCTGCGCCCTGAAGGGCATCAAGCCCCTGGGCCCCTCCGTCAACACCAACGCCAACGGCGCGGTCAGCCGGGCTATCAGCGTGGAGGAGATCCACAAGATCGTCAAGCAGTACGGCCAGGCGGCCCGCCGGGCCGAAGAGGCAGGCTGCGGCGGCATCGCCCTGCACTGCGCCCACGCCTATATGCTGCCCGGCGCCTTCCTGTCCCCCCTGCGCAACAAGCGCATGGACGAGTACGGCGGCTGCATCGACAACCGGGCCCGTCTGACCCTGGAGATCATCGAGGAATGCCGGCGGAACGTGAGCCGGGATTTCCCCATCATCATGCGCGTCTCCGGCTCCGAGCGCATGCCCGGCGGCAACGGCCTGGACGAGATGCTCTACCTGGCCCCCAAGTTCGAGGCGGCCGGCGTGGATATGCTGGAGGTCTCCGGCGGCGTCCAGTATGAGGGATTGCAGAACATCCTGCCCTCCCACAGCCAGAAGATCGGCATGAACGTGTACGAAGCCTCCGAGATCAAGAAGGTCGTGAACATCCCCGTCTTTGTGGTGGGCAAGATCAACGACATCCGCTACGGCGCCGACCTGGTGGAGCGGGGCCTTGTGGACGGCATCAGCCTGGGCCGCCCCCTTCTGGCCGATCCCGACCTGCCCAAGAAGGCATATGAGAACCGCTTTGACGATATCACTCCCTGCGGCTCCTGCGGCGGCCGCTGCATCACCCCCGAGGACCCCCAGCACCCGGTCTGCAAGTGCCACATCAACCCGCTGGTGGGCCGGGAGTATGACTTCCCCTTCAACCCGGTGGACAAGCCCCGGAAGATCCTCATCGTGGGCGCCGGCCCCGGCGGCATGTACACCGCTGTCACCGCCGCCGAGCGCGGACATGACGTGACCGTATGGGAGAAGAGCGGCCAGATCGGCGGCCAGCTGAACCTGGCGGTGGTCTCTCCCGGCAAGCAGGAGATGTGCAAGTGGCTGGTCCACCTGAACTACCGGGCCAAGAAGGCCGGCGTGAAGTTCGAATTCAAGAAGGAAGCCACCGTGGAGAACGTGAAGGAGTTCGCTCCCGACGCGGTGGTCCTGGCCACCGGCGCCACCCCGCTGATCCCCACCTTCATCAAGGGCGTGGGAGAGTACCCCATCATCACCACCCATGACATCCTCAGCCGGAAGGTCACCATCCCCAAGGGCCGCGTCTGCATCCTGGGCGGCGGCGAGGTGGCCTGCGAGACCGCCGAGATGCTCATGGCCGACGCCCGCCCCAACTCCTTTGCCACCACTGGCAGCATCGGCGATGTGGAAGTGGAGCTGGTGGAGATGCTGCCCCAGATGATGACCGGCGTGTGCCTGCCTAACCGGAACATCGCTCTGGCCAGCCTGCGCCGGGAGGGCGTGAAGATGCACGTCAACTCCAAGGTCCTGGAGGTCACCGAGCACGACGTGAAGATCCAGCACAAGGACGGCAGCGAGGAGTGGCTCAAGGGCTTCGACTACATCGTCCTGGGCCTGGGCTCCCGGAAGTACGATCCCCTGTCCGAGGCGCTGAAGGACGTGGTCCCCGAGATCCACGTGATCGGCGACGCTATCAAGCCGGGCCAGTCCAGTGACGCCATGCACCAGGGCTTCGAGGTCGGCTACAACCTGTAAGATAGAATCATATAGTATAGCTCAAGCCCCCGGCTGCCAGCCGGGGGCATTTTCAATCAAAATGTTTAGTTTTCTTGCTCGGCCATATAGATCCCGGCCTTGGACTGGATGGCCCTGGCGACCTCTTCTGCGCCCTTTTCGCCGTTTAAAAGGGCGGCGCTCTCCTGAGTGACCAGGCGCAGCAGGGTCGTGTCTGTGACGCTGTCGGTCTCCAGAGCCTCTACCAGCTTCAGAATCTGGTCCGCCTGCCCGGTGCTCATCGGGGTCTCCAGCGCCGGGTCCTGCGCCGCTTCCAGCAGACTGTTCAAAGCGGGGCGGTAGACCGGCAAACCGTGGCCGCCCGGAGCGGTGCTGGCATTCAGCAGCGAGAAGCGGATGAATTCCCAGCAGCCCGTCGCGTTTGGGCTCTGGTCCAGGATGAGCACCGGGTCATTGAGCACGGCCGAGGAGCCGCAGCTGCCGTCCGGCGTGGGCCAGCCGATAGTGCTGAAAACGCCGCCGCTGCGCTGCTGCCATTTGCAGCGCTCTACGGGGTCATCTATATAATAGCTAACTGCCGCGGCGGAGCCGTCCGCCACCTTGGACTCTGACAGGCCAAAGCTGGGCTCCGAGGCCTCGCGTATGCCGGCCGCCGCCTGTAGGATGGAGATAAACTCTTGGGTGTCAAAATCGCACTTTCCGCTTTCCCAGTCCGCCGTCCGGCGGATATACCGGGCCGCCAGCTGCTCCAGAAAGTTCTCCCTGGTGACCGTCGGGATCACGGGGCTCCCGTCGGGGAGGCTCTGCTCCAGTTCCAGATACTCGTCCAACGTCCAGCCCAGACGGTCCCCAAAGCGGTCATACCGGGCCAGCAGGGTATCGATGCAGAAGCTGCCTGCTAGGGTGTAGAGGTGTCCGCCCATGTCCAGCGCCTTGGCGATGGCGATATCCTCCAGGCTGATCTCCGGGTCCGCGCTGATGTATTCCGTCAGGTCCGCCGCCAGCCCCCGCCGGATAAAAGGGAAGGGGGAGAAGCCCTCAAAGTTTGGGGAAGAGCTGACGCGCAGCATATCCGGTATACTGCCGCCGATGATCTCCGTCATGAGCCTTGTCTGTGCCGTCTCCAGGTCCACGGCCCCGTTATCAGAGTAGTCGAGCACTTCTATATAGTAGTCCTCGCTGGCCCTGTTAAAGGCCTGCACTTCCGTTTCAAAGCCGGTCCCGTACGCCGCCAGGGTCAGCCGGGTCCGCGGCTTCAGCTCCGAGGGGTCCACCGGCTCCAGGACCTGGGACCCGCCCATAAAGCACAGCAGGTAGCGGCCACCCGGCAGCGCCTGGGCGCCATAGATCCCGTTGACGGAAAGGCCGCTCTCGCTCCAGATCGCCACTGTCTCCTGGGACCCGCCCGGCTCGATGCGGTACAGCCCCTCGCTGTTCACCAGCAGCAGGCAGCCGCCCACCGGGCCGGAGCAGAGCGTCCCCTCCCCGCAGGAGAAAGCCGGCTCCGCCGCCACGCTTGTCCCATCCATAGGGAAGACATCATAGCCGTTTCCGTTATCGGCGGCCAAATAGATCTTCCCGTCTCCGCCCTGGAGCAGGCTGCGGCCGGCGCGGTCCATGACGCCCAGCAGCTCTTCGGAAGTGCTGACGACAACGAACGCGTCCTCCTGGCTGTAGGCGGTCAGGTACAGCCGGTCCCCGGAGGCGTGAACGGACGCCCAGGTCGTCACCCCCTCGTACAGCGCGTCCAGATCGATGCTCCGCAGGCTCTCTCCCTCCGGGCTGATGAGCTCGGCAAAGGCGTGACGGCCGGCCTCCCCATCCTTATAGAGAAGGAGCCATACGCCGCCCTCCCCGGCACAGGCCCCTGTGCCGGGAAAGTCCCCCGAGACTTGGATCGTTTTCCCGTCCCAGGATACCGTGCAGCCCTCGCCCATGCGGGAGCCGGCGAAGACCAGGCTGTCCTGCCAGGGAATGACCTGTAGGATATCGCAGTCCTCCAAGGGCTGCTCCAGCGGCTTCAGGACAAAGCTGCCGCCCTCTCCGGTCCACTGGCCGGTCGAGACATCCAGTCCGTAACCGGCGGGCGTCTCCGGCTGCCGGGCGGCCGGTTCCTCCCCTTTGCCGCAGCCGGTCAAGAGCAGGGCGAGCAGCAGGATAACAACGGCTGATTTCTTCAAATCGCATTCCTCCCTCCACGGGTATGCCCGCATTATAGCCGCCGCTTGTATCGTTCCTGTATACTTGCTGTATAGCTCCTGTATCAAAAAGGTGAATATACTGTAAATTTGTTGTGTGATGGTACTGTTGTTTCTCACATAAAAAATTACAGGATGGCGTTTGCCATCCTGTAATTTTTATGAGCGGCCTCAGCTTACTTCATGCCGTTCTCGTAGGCCTCGATCATCTTCTTGACCATCTGGCCGCCGACGGAACCGGCCTGACGGCTGGTCAGGTCACCGTTGTAACCGTTCTTCAGGTTGACGCCGACCTCAGAGGCGGCCTCCATCTTGAACTTATCCATCGCGTCGCGAGCGGAGGGGTTCACAAGATGATTACTGTTTCTGGTAGACATAGTTTACATCTCCTTTACATCGATTTGGGTTTTGCCCGTGCTTATCTTTTGCGGAAGTGCTCCTGTTATACAGAAAGGGGAGCGGTATTTTTTACCTGTATGCCCGGAACGAAACCGCGGCGCGGACGGCTTTAGCTTGCGCCAAAAATGTCGCTTTATGCAAATTGACGAGCGGAAGAAAAAACAGCGCCCGGATTCTTGCCCGGACGCTGCACGTTTATTAAGAGTCCTATTGACTGAAAGGATTACGATTATTTCAGCACGTCACATATGATACCATAGCTGGACCGCTCAGCTTCAAAGCTTATCTTTTGGCCGTTTTTGTATATATTGATCTTACCGAAAGGGGTTTTTAACTCTTTAAGCTGCATAGTAAAATACCTTCACGAATTTTGGAAAAAGCGTCCCCTGTAGAAAGGTTTGGTAGAGTGAGAGGTTTTGCAATACCACCGTCACAAAGATCTGACTGTCTGAATTTGCCTCTGCCTGCGGTTTGGTTTCCGGCTGAACCTAAGCCGTAACATCTGCGCACTTAACCACTATATCATAAGCAATCGCCTTTTAGCCTTTGACTAAATCATACCACGAAACGACGGGTTTCTCAAGATACCCTCAAAAAGAACGGGCAGCTCCTGTGACTGTGCCGCGGCTTTTCAACGAGGACTAAATGCGAGAGCTGCTCATAGCTTTTGAGAATGTTTCTGTAGTGACTTAAAGGGTTTAAACATTCAATCAAATGCTTTCTATGCTGGCATCGTATGCTCTGAAAAAGAATAAGAGAACCGCCCCCGGAGGATTTGGTAAAATAAGGTTATCAAATCCTCTGGGGGTGTTTTTATGAGTAATATAAATAAGGAAGAAATAGGAAGGTTCCGTGCCGCGCTGCTGGCCGAGGACCGGGCGGCGGGGACGGTGGAGAAATATCTCCGGGACCTGCGGCAGTTCCTGACATTTCTGGACGGGAAGGAGCTCGCGAAAGAGCGGGTCCTGGCCTGGCGGGATGCGCTGCTGGCGGAGGGGCTCTGCCCGGCGACCGTCAACTCCAAGCTGGCCGCCCTGAACCGGTATTTTGCTTTTGTTGGCCGGGAGGACTGCCGGATGAAATACCTGCGCGTCCAGCGGCGGCTGTTTCGCAGTCAGGAGCGGGAGCTGACGAAAGGAGAGTATGAGCGCCTTATCGCGACAGCCCAGAGAGGAGGCAAGGAGCGGCTGGCTCTGCTGATGGAGACCCTCTGCGCCACGGGCATCCGGGTGTCGGAGGTACAGTATATCACGGTGGAAGCGGCCCGGCAGAGGCAGACGGAGGTAGCGCTGAAGGGGAAGATCCGGACCATCCTGCTGCCGGGGAAGCTCTGCCGGAAGCTGCTCCGGTACGCTAGGCAACAAAAAATCACCTCCGGCGAGATCTTTCTCACCAGAAGCGGAAAAGGTCTATCCAGAAGACAAATTTGGGCGGAGATGAAGGCTCTCTGCCGGGAGGCGAGGGTGGCGGCCAGCAAGGTGTTCCCCCACAACCTGCGGCACCTGTTCGCCCGGACCTTCTACCGGGTGTGCCGGGACGTGGTGAAGCTGGCGGACGTGCTGGGCCACAGCAGCATTGAGACCACGCGCATTTACCTCATCTCCACCGGACAGGAGCATGCCCGGCAGCTGGAACGCCTGGGGTTGGTGAGTTAGCGGAGCAAATACAACAGAATAAGTGTTGTATACGTACAGCTCCTCCAAGAGAGGGCTCAGGTGCAGAAAATCCCTCTACAGAAGTCGACGCAGAGGGATCAAATGGGCATAACAAACCGAGGCCGTTTTAAATTTGTTTTTCAACGGCCCGATTTTTCGCGCTCTTTTTTTCAAAAAATCGTTAAAATTTTGGGAATCCTAAGTTGGTACTTGTAAAAAAGCTGGGGCTGTGTTATTCTATTAGCGCTTTTGATACATGTAACACTTATTCTGTTGATATAAAGGGAGGTGCCGGAACGGTGGATGCGAGAATAACAGAACGGAGCGGAGAGACACGGAGCCGGGTACGGCACATGGAGCGGCAGGACCGGGGCTATCAGATGACCCGGGAGGACATGGCCCGGTTTCTGACGGAACTGGGGGCCAAGGGCCGCACGGCCGAGACGGTGGAGCGCTACCGAACCGCCTTAGAGCGGCTGTATCAGGCCCTGCCGGAGGATAAGCGTGTTCAGGAGGGGACTCTTGTCCAGTGGCGGGAGGAGCTGCTGAAGAGCGGGTACTCCCGGTCCAGTGTGAATGTGATCTGCGCCGCCTGCGACAACTTCCTGGACTTCGTGGGGCACCGGGAGGTCCAGTTGGGGGACCGGCTCTCCTCCGGGGACCGGCCCCAGCCGGAGCTGACGAGAAGCGAGTATCTGCGGCTGCTACAGACGGCGAAGGCTCTGGAGGATGAGCGGGGCTATCTGCTGGTCAAGGTCTTCGCAACCACGGGCATCTTCGTGCAGGAGCTGCCGGATGTGACGGTGGAGAACATACAGGCGGAGCGCTTCCCGGTGGTGCACCAGGGGGTGCGGCGGATGGTCCGGGTGCCGGAGTGCCTGCAAAAGGAGCTGCTGAACTATGCCAGGCGGCAGGGCATAACGAAGGGGCCTATCTTTGTGGGCCGGTCCGGGCAGCTGCTGCACCGGAGCCGGGTGGCGGTGCTGATCTCACAGCTGTGCAAGGCAGCCCGGGTGCCGGAAGAGAAGGGCAATCCCCGCTGCTTGCAAAAGCTGTACAGAAACACCCGAGCGGTCGTGGAGGCCAACGTGGCGCTGCTGATCGAGCAGGCCATGGACCGGCAGCTGGAGCAGGAACAGCTCACCGCGGGGTGGGAGGCGTGAGAACCGTTTGAAGATCAAGAAGATTTTTGCGTGGATGCTGGCGGCGTATGCGCTGCTGGTAGTCCTGTTGTATATCCTGATGGGCTATCAGCTGCACTACCGGGAGTCGAGAGGCGATCTTGCGATGCCCGCGGCGGAGGCTGGAACGGTGGAGCTGGTCCAGGGAGCCGTGGTGGAGCAGCGCTTTTCGGTGAAGATCCAGCGGCTCCGGTCCGTCTCCGTCCAGTGGGGGACCTATTACCGGCCCAACGCCGGCACGGTGACCGTGGAGCTGCTTAATGAGGCGGACGGGACCCTGTTGATGAGCGGCAGCTTTGACGCCGCCGCGATCACCGAGAGCGGGACGACCACGATCAGCGCGGAAGAGCCCATCGAGACAGCGTACAGCGTTCCGCTGCTGCTGCGTATCACGGCGGATTCCCAGCCGGGCAGCGCCGTGTCGCCGCTGATGTCGGCCTCGGCCCGGGAGGGTTTTTCCCTGGCGCTCAACGGCGTGCCCGCGGACGGCGTGCTGTGTTTCTCCGCCTCCGGGGAGGACTATATCTGGACCGGCCTACACTATTGGCAGTTCGCAGCGGGCTTCGGCCTGCTGCTGGTCCTGGCGGAGCTGTTCATCTGGAACCGGTACAAAAAGGGAAAGCGCAGCTACGTGATCAACGCCCTGACCGCCATGGAGAAGTACGGATTTCTGATCCGGCAGCTGGTGAGCCGGGACTTTAAGTTGAAGTACAAGCGCTCCATCCTGGGCGTGTTCTGGAGTTTTTTGAACCCGCTGCTGACCATGGCGGTGCAGTATGCGGTATTCTCCAGCCTCTTTCGTTTCGATATCCCCTACTATCCCGTGTACCTGATCACAGGTATCGTACTGTTCAACTTCTTCACCGAGGCGGCGAATATGTCGCTGACGTCTATTTTAGGCAACTCGGGGTTGATCACGAAGGTGTATGTGCCCAAGTACATCTACCCGCTGACGCGGGTGCTGTCCTCCCTGGTGAACCTGGCGATCTCCCTGATCCCGCTGCTGCTGGTGGCGCTGTTCTCGGGGCTGCTGCCTACGAAGGCCTGGCTGCTGCTGCCGTTCCCGCTGCTGTGCCTGGCGGTGTTCAGCCTGGGCTTCGGCCTGATCCTGGCCTCGGCTATGGTGTTTTTCCGGGACGTGCAGTTTTTGTGGGGCGTGCTGAGCATGATCTGGATGTATATGACGCCTGTCTTTTATCCGGCGAGCATCCTGCCGGGGAAGGTGGCCTGGGTGCTGAACGTGAACCCCCTGTACTATTTCATCAGCTTCGCCCGGTCCTGCGTCATCAACGGCGTGTCGCCGGAGCCGGCGGTGTACGTGCAGTGCATGGGCATGGCGCTGCTGATGCTGTTGGCGGGGGCGCTGGTGTTCTACAAGAGCCAGGACAAGTTCGTTTTGTATCTGTGAGGGGCGTATGAGCCGGACGATGATAGAAGTAAACGACGTGACCATGCGTTTTCACATGAACAACGACAAGATCATGTCGCTGAAGGAGTTCGTGACTACGGCGCTGCGCGGGAAGCTGCGCTACGACGAGTTCACGGCGCTGGACCATGTGAGCTTTTCCGTCCAGCAGGGGGAGACCCTGGGCCTTATCGGTCGGAACGGGGCCGGAAAAAGCACGATGCTGAAGGTGATCTCGGGCATCCTG
>CANQTO010000069.1 GCA_947626785.1 uncultured Oscillospiraceae bacterium | reverse complement strand
TTTCGTTTATGTCGGTGCTATTGCTATCTTGTTGAAATAATACAACCGTTTCCCATTTTTAAAACAAGCCCTAGTATGAACGGAAGGGAGACTCACGATGGCGGTAAAGATCCTGGTGGTGGACGACGAGCCCGAGATCGCCCAGCTGGTGGCGCTGTATCTGCAAAACGACGGCTTTTCCGTCCAAACGGCGGCCACGGCCGGGGAGGCTCTGGCCCTCATTGAGCAGGAGGAGCCCGCCCTGGCCCTGCTGGACGTGATGCTGCCGGACATGAGCGGCTTCGAGCTCTGCCGGAAGCTGCGGGAGAAGTACCTGTTCCCCGTCATCATGCTGACGGCCCGGGTGGAGGACGCGGACAAGATCACCGGCCTGACCCTGGGGGCGGACGACTACGTGACCAAGCCCTTTAACCCTCTGGAGCTGGCCGCCCGGGTGAAGACCCAGCTGCGCCGCTACACCCGCTACAACACCGGCGCGGCGGCGGAGCCCAGCCGGGAGATCGACCTGCGGGGCCTGCGCATCAACCGGGACAGCCACCGCTGCCTCCTCTTCGAGAGGGAGCTGAGCCTGACGCCCCTGGAGTTTGAGATCCTCTGGTATCTCTGCGAGCAGCGGGGGCGGGTGGTGTCCTCGGAGGAGCTGTTTGAGAAGGTCTGGGGCGAGAAGTACCTGGACAGCAACAATACCGTCATGTCCCACATCGCCCGGCTCCGGGAGAAGATGGGGGAACCGGCCCGGAAGCCTCGGTTCATCAGGACGGTCTGGGGAGTGGGGTATACCGTTGAATAAGCTGAGGGAAACGATCAAGGGCTGGGGCCGGTACGGCCGCCTGGCCAGCCGGCTGCTGCTGGGCTATCTGCTGGCCCTGGCGGCCTATGTGGCGGCGCTGTTTTTCTGCCTGGCCGTGGGCTGGACCTGGTGCCATTCCCGCATCTGGTACGCGGGCGACCCGCTGTACGAATTTCTGCTTTTTATAGAGGACTTCTGGCCTATCTTCATGGGCCTGGCCATCCTGCTGGGCGGGGCGGTCATCAGTTATTTCTTTCTGCGTAAGCCCCTGGGCTATCTGGACCAGGTGGTCTCCGCCGCCGGGCAGCTGACGGAGAACCTGGACCTCCCCATCCGGCTGCCGGCCGCCATCGGCGACGTGCAGCAGGAGTTGGAGACGGTCCGGGAGCGGGCCTGGCGGGCCAATCAGGCGGCCCGGGAGGCCGAGCAGCGGAAAAACGACCTGGTGGTCTACCTGGCCCACGACCTGAAGACGCCCCTGACCAGCGTCATCGGCTATCTGAGCCTGCTGCGGGACGAGCCGGGGATCTCCCCCGAGCTCCGGGAGCGCTATACCGGCGTGGCCCTGGAGAAGGCGGAGCGGCTGGAGGAGCTGATCAACGAGTTCTTCGACATCACCCGCTTCAACCTGACGGACATCGCCCTGGAGAAGGAGACTATCAGCCTGACCCGGCTTTTGGAGCAGAAGGCCTTTGAGTTCGACCCGGCTTTGAAGGAGAAGGGGCTGACCTGGGATCTGAAGCTGGAAAACGGCGTGGAGCTCTGCGGCGACGGGGAAAAGCTCTCCCGGGTCTTCGACAACCTCTTCCGCAACGCCGTCAGCTACAGCTACCCGGACACGGAGATCGCTCTGACGCTGAAAAGGACGGCGGACCGGGCGGTGGTCACGGTGCGAAACAGCGGGCGGCACATCCCGCCGGAGAAGCTCTCCCGGCTCTTCGAGCAGTTTTTCCGCCTGGACAGCTCCCGGACCAGCGCCACCGGCGGCTCCGGCCTGGGCCTGGCCATCGCCAAGGAGATCGTGGAGAAGCACGGCGGCTCCATCCGGGCCGAGAGCCCCGGCGAGAGCGTGCGCTTTACCGTGGAGCTGCCGGTAAGTATTTCGTAAGGAAAACACAAGCGCCCCGCCAAGGGATCGTCAGCCGGAAAGAAAACATTCTCTCCCCCGCTCTGGTATCGTAGAGATACCGGGGCGGGAGATTTTTTACGCCGCCCGGTAAGGAGGACGCATATGGCAAGAAAACGGCTGACGCAGCGCTTTCCCTGGCTGCTGCCCCTGCGGCGGCGGCAGCGGAAGCTCTGCTTTTATCTGGGCCTGGCCCTGGACCGGGACCGCTACGCCCGGCGGCAGCAGACGGAGCTCCTGCCCTGGCCGGTCTTTGAGACCCGCTGCCCCATGCTCAATGAGCGCACGGGCTTTGATCTGCGCTACCAGGAGAACAAGATCTTCAACCTGAAGCTGGCGGCCCGAAAGCTCAACGGCCTGCTCATCGCCCCGGGGGAGAGCTTCTCCTTCTGGTATGCCCTGCGGGGGGCCGACCGGGAGACGCCCTATAAGGAGGGCCTGGCGGAGCGGGACGGCCGGCTGCTGACCGAGTACGGCGGCGGGCTGTGCATGCTCTCCAATCTGCTGTTCTGGGCCCTGCTGCATACGCAGCTGGAGCCGCTGGAGCGGCACGGCCATAGGGAGAAGGACTTCCCCGAGCCGGAGAGCGACGCGGTGCGGGGCACGGACGCGGCGGTGGCCGAGGGCTGGCTGGACCTGAAATTCCGCAACGATACCGGCAGGACCTACCAGCTGGAGTTGGGCTTTGAGGGCGGGGACATCCTCTGCCGCGTCCGGGCCGACGCCCCCTGCGCGAATCTCCGGGTCTTCAACGGCCCGGTCCGCTACCGGCGGGAGGCGGACGGGATCTGGGAAGAGGTCCCGGTGCTCCGGCAGGGAGAGACCGGGCCGGAGGAGCTTTTGTACACCAACCGCTGCCGCATCGGCTATGAATTACCGGCGGGCACGGTCATTGAGGAGGCGGAAGAATGAAGAATATTTTGGTCCTGTTCGGCGGCTGTTCGCCGGAATATGAGGTGTCCCTCCACTCGGCGGCGTCCGTTCTGGAGCATATGGACTGGGGCCGCTGGCGGCCTGTCCCCGTAGGCATCAGCCGGGAGGGGCAGTGGTTTTTGACCGAGGCTTCCCCGGAGCAGATCGCCGAGGACCGCTGGCAGGGGCCGGAGCTCTGCGTGAAAGCCCTGCTGCCCCCGGACCGGGGCGGGGCCGCCCTGCTGCTGCCGGGCGGAGAGCGGCTGCCCATCGACGCCGCCTTTCCCGTGCTCCACGGGCAGAACGGGGAGGACGGCCGGCTCCAGGGCCTGCTGGAGCTGGCGGGGATCCCTGTCGTGGGCTGCGGGACCCTGGCCTCGGCCCTGTGCATGGACAAGCACCGGGCCCACCGGCTCGCCGCCCAGGCCGGGGTCCCCGCGCCCAGGGGCTTCACGCTCCGCCGGGGCTTCCTGGCGGAGGAGGCTCTGAGACAGGCCTCCGGCCTGGGCCTGCCCCTCTTCGTCAAGCCTCTCCGGGCGGGCAGCTCCTTCGGCGTATCCCGTATCGAGGCCCTGTCCGGGCTGCTGCCGGCCCTGGAGACGGCCCTGAATTACGACACGGAGGCTCTGGTGGAGGAGGCGGTGCCCGGCTTTGAGCTGGGCGTCGCCGTGCTGGACACCTGGGAGGGACCTCTGGCGGCGGGGCCCGATGAGATCGAGCTGGCCGGGGGCTTCTTTGACTACGGGGAGAAGTATTCCCTCCTTCACAGCCGCATCCACGTCCCCGCCCGGATCGCCCCGGAGAAGGCGGCGGAGGTCCGGGCCGCGGCCCTGGCGGTCTACCGGGCCCTGGGCTGCGCCGGTTTTGCCCGGGTGGATCTGTTTTTGCGCCCGGACGGGCAGATCCTCTTTAATGAGGTGAACACCGTCCCCGGCCTCACCGCCCACAGCCGCTTCCCCAAGATGATGGAGGCGGCGGGCCTGGGGCTGGGAGAGGTGCTGAACATCGCCATCGGGGAGGCGCTGAGGACATGAGCTTTCTGCAAAACATGACCGAACGCTCCACCGGCTGCTACATGGAGGGCTTCTGGCGGCTGTACCGGCTCCGGGAGAGGGCCCGGAGCCGCCCGGCCCGCTGGCTGCTGGGAACTCTGTGCAACCGCTCCGCCCGCCGCCACGGGGGCTATATCGGCCCCGGCGCGGTGATCGAGGGGCAGCCCTCCCTGCCCCACGGGCTCCACGGGGTCTACATCTCCCGCTATGCCCGCATCGGCAGGGGCTGCCGGATCTACCAGAACGTGACCGTCGGCGAGGTGGACGGCCGGGCCCCCCGGATCGGGGACGACTGCCTCATCGGGGCGGGGGCCGTGCTGGTGGGGCCTATCACCGTGGGCGGCGGGGCCCGGATCGGGGCCGGGGCCGTGGTGGCGGTGGACGTGCCCGCCGGGGCCACCGTGGTGGCCCAGCCGCCCCGGATCTTAGTGAGGGGCTGACATGGGCGCGGAAAGACGGGCCTGGATCGAGATCGATCTAAAGGCCCTGGAGAAAAACGTCCGCTTTTTGCGCTCCCGGCTGCCCGCCGGCTGCCGGCTGATGGCCGCCGTGAAGGCCGGCGCCTACGGCCACGGGGCACCGCTCATCGCCGGGGCGCTCCAGCGCCTGGGGGTACAGGCCTTCTGCGTGGCTACGGCGGAGGAGGGGGCCGCCCTCCGGAAGAGCGGCGTCCGGGGAGAGATTTTAGTGCTGGGCTATACCGGCCGGGAGAGCCTGGCGCTGGCGGCGGAGAACGATCTGCTGCTGACGGCGGCGGACCTGGAGCACGCCCGGCTGCTCAATAGCGCCGGGCTTCGGCTCCGCGTCCACCTGGCCGTGGACACGGGGATGCGCCGCCTGGGGGAGCCGGCGGAGGCCCTGGACCGGCTGGAGGCCGCCTGCCGCCTGGAAAACTTACGGCCGGAGGGCATCTTCACCCACCTGTGCACCGAGGACGGGGACTTCTGCCGGGAGCAGGCTGGGCGGTTTTGGCGGGCGGTGGACGCTCTGCGGCGGCGGGGCTGTGCCTTTGAGAAGGCCCACCTGCTCAGCAGCTCCAGCCTCCTGCGCTTTCCGGAGCTGGGCGGGGACTACGCCCGGACGGGCCTGGCCCTCTACGGTTACGGCGCGCCGGAGCTAAAGCCGGTGCTGTCCCTGAAGGCCCGGGTGGCGGCGGTGAAGACGCTGAAAAAGGGCGAGGGCGCGGGCTACGGCCTGTGCTTCCAGGCAAAGCGGGAGACCCGCCTGGCGGTGCTGTCCATCGGCTACGCCGACGGGCTGCCCCGGCAGCTCTCCTGCGGGAGAGGCTCCGTGCTGCTCCACGGCCGGGCCGCGCCCATCGCGGGGCTGCTGTGCATGGACCAGACCCTTGTGGACGTGACGGACATCCCGCAGGTCCGCCCCGGGGACGAGGCGGTGCTGATCGGCCGCTCCGGCGCTCTCCGGCAGAGCGCGGAGGACCTGGCCCGGGCGGCGGGCACCATCCCCAACGAGATCCTCAGCCGTCTGGGCTCCCGCCCAGAGCGGACCGTCTTGTAAATTTCCGCCGCGTGTGATATGCTGAATGTAACGATTACACACAAAAACAGGAGGCATACCTATGAAAAACACGGCGCGGGAAAAAATGCTCCGGGGCGAGAGGACCCTGGGGACCTTTCTAGAGCTGGGCAGCGCCACCTCGGCCGAGTGCCTGGGGCTGGCGGGCCTGGACTATCTGATCATCGACACCGAGCACGGCCCCTTCGAGCCGGAGAGCGCCCTGGACTTTATCCGGGCCGCCCGGCTGTACAACGTCACGCCCTTCGCCCGGGTGAAGGAGATCTCCCGGGCCGCCATCCTGAAGCTGCTGGACGTGGGCGCTCAGGGCCTCATCATCCCCAATGTCAGCAGCGTGGCGGAGGCGGAGAAGATCGTGGAGTACGGCAAGTACATGCCCGTGGGCAAGCGGGGCGTAGCCAACACCGCCGGCTCCGGCTTCTGGTTCGAGGACTACGCCAGCCAGGGCATGCCCCACTATTTCGAGGTCTCCAACCGGGAAAGCATGCTGATCCCCCAGTGCGAGACTCTGGGCTGCCTGGAGCACATCGAGGAGATCGTGGCTGTGGAGGGCATCGACGGCATCTTCGTGGGGCCCTTTGACCTGTCCACCGCCATGGGCATCCCCGGCCAGTTCGACCGGCCGGAGTTTCAGGAGGCTTTGCGCCATGTGCAGGCGGTCTGCGCCGCGGCGGGCAAGCCCTCCATCCTCTACGCCGCCGACGAGGCCGCCGCCCGGGCGGGCTTCGCCATGGGCTATGGCAGCATCACCTACGGGATGGACGCCTCCACCTTGGTGAAGGCCTATCAGGCGGCCCGGAAGAATATTTTAGGGTAAATTCTTCAAATGCGACCCGCTTCGCTGGGCTCGCATTTGAGTTACTCGCGCTTATCGCCCTTCGGTTGGTCGGCGCGGCGTCAGAACAAGGCTGCAAAGCCATTTTGCCGCGCAAGCACGGCAAAATCGGCGGGCAGTCTTGTTCTTCCTTATCAAACCGAAACTCTTGTTTCGGTTTGAAGAGGAGGAGCAGCGGAGGGAACGAGCTTTTGCCGCCCCGGCGGAAGCGAGTGAATGGAGCTTGCGACGACGAGGCAGAGCTGCCTCAAAAACAAATTTAATTGCTTTCAACTCCTTCGCATGGATATCCTAAAAAGGGTTATCTACCGGCGAAAAGGGCTCCGGGGGAAACTTCCCCCGGAGCCCTTTTGACTAATTGTATGCGACTGTCTAAACACGCGTTTCCCCTGCGCCTGAAAAAATCTGCGATTTGCACCAAAATCCGGTTTTTTGACGATTTTTAAGTGTGAACCTTGCATATTTTCCGGCTCTGTGTTAAAATACGAACATAGCGTTTTAAAAGGAGAAGTCCGCGCTTTTTTCTGCATTTTTCTTTAAGGGGGGACGTTTATGGACAAAAAGGCCAAGATCATTACGGTCGCCGGTAAGGGCGGCGTCGGGAAGACGTCGATCTGCGCGTGCATCGTGAGGCTTCTTGTGGAGAAATACCCGGACAAGAAGATCCTCGCCATCGACGCGGACCCCGCCGTGGGGCTGTCTGTCGCTCTTGGCGTGGACGTGAAGCTGACGCTGGACGATATCCGTATGAGCATCGTGGACAGCGTGGAGAGCGGCGAGACCCGGGAGGCCCTGGAGCTTCTCAGCGAGGCCCGGTTCCGGATCTTTGACGCGTTGGTGGAGATGCCCGGTTTTGCTTTCCTGGCCATCGGCCGTCCGGAGAGCTCCGGCTGCTACTGCAAGGTCAACTCCTATCTGAAAGAGGTCATCAGCCTTCTGGCCAACAGCTTTGACTACGTGGTCATCGACGGCGAGGCCGGGATCGAGCAGATCCAGCGCCGGGTGATGGAAAAGGTCACCCACCTGCTGCTCATCACCGACCAGAGCAAGAAGGGCGGGCAGGTCATCACCACCATCAAGAACGTGGCGGACGAGCTGATCGCCTACGACAAGATCGGCGCCATCGTCAACCGGGTCACCAACCCGGAGCTGGCCGGCCTGATGTCCGTGCCCGGAGTGGAGCTTCTGGCCTTCATTCCCGCGGACAGCACCTTCGCCGCCAACGACATCATGGGCAAGAGCGTCCTGGAGCTGGACGCCGGTTCCGCCATGCTGTCCGGCGTGCGCCAGGCGCTGGAGAAAATGGAAATCCTTTAAATTTCAAAATAAAGAGGTGTAACATTTGAAAGATCTTAAGCATCTGATCTACTTCGAGAGCCTGCTTGAGAACGCCAACAACGAGCTGATCAAACAAGCTCAGGCGGATGGGCAGCTGGCCATCGGCTATACCTGCTTCCACGTCCCCGAGCCTCTGCTCAATGTCGACAAGTGCTTCTCCACCAGGCTCCGCGCCCCCAACACCGGCTCTATCGACATCGCCACCTACTACATGTCCAACTACACCTGCGAGTACGCCCGCGCCCTGCTGGAGCGGGCCATTGAGGGCGGCTACCAGTTCCTGGACGCCCTGATCGGGGTGGACGCCTGCTCCATGATGAACCGCTCCATGGAGCACTTCGAGCTGCTGCACGTCAACGACAAGCCCGGCTTCTTTGTGACCCACTGCGACATTCCCTACAAGATCGCCGACTACACCCTGGACTCCTATGAGAAGCAGATGCGCATCCGCGTGCTGGACCGCCTGACGGAGAACTACGGGGTGGACACCTCCGACGAGGCCATCCGCAAGGCCGTGGCCGAGCACAACGAGGTCTGCAAGATCATTTCCGAGATCCGCGAGATGCGCAAGGCGGACAACCCGGTCATCACCGGCTATGAGTTCCATGTGATCGACCTGGTCACCTATGTGTGCCCCAAGGCCCTGATCCTGCCCTATCTGCGGGAGACTCTGGAGGAGCTGAAGACCCGCGAGCCCGATCCCAAGCCCGCCTTCCGGGCCCGTGTCGCCATCGTGGGCTCCGAGATCGACGACCCCAGCCTGACCAAGCTCATCGAGGGCTGCGGCGCGCTGGTGGTCTCCGACCGGTACTGCTTCGGCTCTACCCCCGGCCGCGAGGTCATCGAGCTCAATGACGACGAGCCCGCCCTGCGGCAGCTGTGCCTGCACACCATGCAGGTCTCCGAGTGCGCCCGGTACATATCCGACGAGAAGGTGCTCCAGCGCCGGGAGACCGCGGACAAGCTGGCCAAGGAGTTCAAGGCCGAGGGCATGATCTACGAGCAGATGAAGTACTGCGACTACTGGGGCTTCGAGCGGGCTCTGGTCAGCCACATCATGCACGACGAGTACGGCTGGCCCGTCCTGTCCATCGACCGGCTGTACAACAACGGCAACTCCGGCCAGCTGCGCACCCGTGTGCAGGCCTTCGTGGAGTCGCTGGAGATCAAACGTATTCATAAGGAGGGAAAGTAAGCTATGGCGAAAGCTCCCAAATTTCCGAATCCCGCTTTCTGGCGCGCCAAAGATAACATCAACTGGAAGGCCCAGGGCGAGAACCTGAAGGAAGTGGGCGGCATCTTCTGGGACATGCTCAAGGCCACCGACTGGAAGGAATTCGGTCAGAAGACCGTCGATGACTTCAAGGCCGACGGGCAGCGCATCAAGGAAGAGTATGCCGACTTCATGGCCCTGAGCAAGGACGAGAAGATCGACCGCATCCTCAACGGCGAGAAGAGCCTGGGCCGTCTCTACCGTAAGGGCGCCATGGCCACGGTCCGCCGCGAGTGGCGCGGCATCAAGGACACGGCCTATGACTTCTATGAGTGGGCCCACATGTGGGGCATGCTGCTGATGACTTTCTCCCGGGACCTGATCCCCGCCCTCAACAGCGCCCTGTATTACCGCTGGATGATCTCCTACTTCTGCTGCCACGGCTTCATGGACAAGAATATCATGGGTCTGCGGGGTTCCAACCTGCGCATGAGCCACCTGCTGATCTACGATATCTTCCGCTATGTGGCTGAGAACCTGGTGTTCCTGGCCAAGTGCGATAAGAAGAACGGCAACAGCCAGGAGCTGAACAAGAAGGTCGTCCTCTTCGACGAGATGACCATGGGCCAGATCATGGCCGGCTTCCCGGACCTGCTGGGCATCCCCTATCAGCTGATGCCCGTGTTCCTGGTGTCTGAGATCGACCAGCTCACCTGCGTGCCCTATATCGACGCGGTGGAGAGCTACGGCCTGCCCTCCGATACCTGCCCGGTGCCCTCCTCCGAGTGCGGCGCCCTGGTGGTGGACGCGCTGCCCCATATGGGCTCCTGCTTCATCTCCAGCTCCATGCCCTGCGACGGCTCCACCATGGCCTCTTCCTACATGGCCCGCCGCTTCCCCGACCTGCCAGTGTTCCATCTGTGCTTCCCCGTCCGCTATGAGGATGAGGAGACCGTCCAGATGGGCGCGGAGGATATCCGGGCCTGCATCAAGTTCATCGAGGAGACCACCGGCGCCAAGTGGAACTGGGACGCCTACTTCACCCAGATGAAGCGCTTCAACGAGGAGACCGCCTACGAGCTGCAGAAGTGGGAGATCAACAAGTCCCGCTACCCGCAGCTGCTGGGTCCCTGCTATGAGCTGTTCCGCAAGTGGAACTACGAGATGGACGGCGGCGCTGACCCGCGGACCCTCAAGACCTTCCAGAAGGTCAACAAGATCCTGCTCAAGGCCTACGAGAAGCAGGAGGAGCCTTGGCCCGGCAAGATGAAGTACCGCGCCATCGTGTGGTCCTGCCCGGCCCACTACTATGCCAACTTCTCCAACTGGGCCGCCAACTGCTGGGGCATCAACGTGCTGGTGGAGATGGAGTCTCTGAACTTCACCAAGCAGCTGGAGACCGAGGACAAGGAAGAGGCCCTGCGCGACCTGGCCCGTCTCTACGAGCGTATGGTCATGCGCCGGCACACCAACGGCGGCTACCAGAACGTGGTGGACGAGCTGTGGCGTCAGTGCGAGGCCTGGGACGCGTCCCTGATCATCATGTACCAGAACGTGGCCTGCAAGAACATGGCCACCGTCCAGGGCGTGCTGGATGAGCAGGGCCGTCAGCGGGGCTACGACCTGATCTGGGTCGAGCACGACCTGATGGACCCCCGCACCGTGTCCCGCCGCACCATGCGCGACAAGGTCAGCGAGTACATGCGCACCGTCAAGCAGGCGGAGCCTGTGGACCCGTCCCTGGTCGAGTTCGAGGACGAAGTTTGCATGTAATCGCGTAAAGCAAACATGCCGGTGGCATGTTTGTAGCGATTACCGCAGCGGCTATGCCGCGAGGAGGGAACCCGGTAAGCGCTTCCCTTCCTTGATCCCCAAAGAAACTCTGCGAGGCTTTCTCGCAATATAACGCGCACCATAAACCATAATAATATTTGTAATCGGAGGAAATACATATGAAATACTTTGGCGGCTGCGACGTGGGTTCCACTTATACGAAAGCGGTCATTCTGGACGAGAACGGCAAGATGATAGCGGACACCACGATCCGCAGTAAGATCAATTCCGAGGCCAGCGCCATCGAGGCGATGAACGACGTGATCGCGAAGGTCCCCGAGCTCAAGAGCAGCAAGGACCTGGCCTA
>CANQTO010000068.1 GCA_947626785.1 uncultured Oscillospiraceae bacterium | reverse complement strand
TAAGCTTTCTTACATTGTTCAATTTTCAAGGTGCATCCCGCCGACCCCTTCCGGCGTCAGCCTGATTAATATACCACATTCGCCAACCCTTGTCAAGCTCTTTCTGTTCTTTTTTGCAAATTTTTGTTTCGTTCCTGTCTGCAAAAAGGGAGCTTCGGGCTTGCGGATGGGCCGCCGCCTCGCGGTGACTTGGTTAATATAGCACTGAAAAAGCCTCTTTGTCAACAGTTTTTTGCGCTTTTTCGGGGAGAATTTTTTCGCTTCCAAATCTTGTGCTCCGGCGTCTTTTCCTGCACAAGATACCGGCTCATCCGATCCGGTTGGCCAGCTTTCCAATGAGGGGCAGCTCCTCCATCCGGCCGCCCAGGGCCCCGAAGAAGCCCTTGAAGACGCAGTAGACGGAGAAGAGGGACAGCAGCCAGCCGATGCCGGTGAGCCCGCCAAGGACGCTGGTCAGCACATCGAAGAGCAGCAAGACCAAGCCCTGCTTGGCATGGAAGCGGGCAAAACGGTCATCCGGGCAGAAGATGTAGGGCAGGATGCAGAGGATACCCAGATAGCTGGCCGCGGCCAGCAGCTTATTCTGCTTCACCTGGCCCCGGTGCGGAGTGTCATCATAGCCGGCGTCATAGCCATAGTCATAGTGCTGGACCCGGCCGGACTCGCTGTAGGGGTGGCCGGCGGCCCGCGCCTCGGTCTGCCGCTCCTGCTCCTGCTTTGCCTTTTGGCGGCGGGCAAACTCCGCCTCCGCCCGCTGGCGGTATTCCTCCTGCCGCTGCCGGCGGCGCTCCTCCGCTCTCCGGGCCTCGTCCTCCTGCTCCCGGGCCGCCGCTGCCGCCTGATAGGCGGCCTGGGCGTCAGGGTCATAGCCGCAGGCCAGGCATTTGGTCTGCCCGTCGGGGATATAGGCCCCGCATTTTTCACAATAGGCCATAGCTGCCTCCATCTATCATATAAAATATAATGGCTGTCACATACACAGCCATTATATCTGAACCTTCTATTTTTTTCAACAAATTTATGCGCAGAAGCGGTGCTTGCCGATCTGCACGATCAGGGGCCGGGACCAGATCCACTGGCTGGTGGCCGTGGCGGGATTAAAATAGTAGACGGCGCCGTAGCTGGGGTCCCAGCCGTTGAGGGCGTCCTGGGCAGCCCGGTAGGCGCTCTCGGCCACCGGCTGGTCGAACTGCCCGTCGCTCAGGCAGGAAAAGGCTCCGGACTGGTAGATGACGCCGGAGATGGAGTTGGGGAAGGAGGCGTGCTCCACCCGGTTGAGCACCACCGCGCCCACAGCCACCTGGCCCTCATAGGGCTCGCCCCGGGCCTCGGCGGAGATGAGCCGGGCCAGCAGATCCAGGTCCCCGGAGCCGCCGGAGGAACTGCCGCCCCCGCCGCTGCCGGAGGAGCCGCTGCTGGGGGTGATGCCCAGGGCGGCCAGGGTCTGGTTGCCCACCTGCCCGTCCACGCTCAGGCCGTTTTTCCGCTGGAAATATTTGACCGCCTCCTCGGTCTTGCTGCCGTATACCCCGTCCACGGAGCCGGTATAATAGCCCCAGTTCTTCAGCCGCTTCTGGATCTCCGTCACCACCGCGCCGCTGGAGCCCTTCTTATACAGATCCGCCGAGGCGCTCTGGGCCAGGGCGATGATGAAGATATTCACCGCGAAGATCAGCGCCAGGGCCAGGATCAGCTTTTTCCGCTCTTTGCTCATAAAAAAACCACCCTCACAAACATTTTTCTTAGTTTGTGAGGGTGGAAAAATTTTATACGTTTTTTACAGGGCCTTGCTGTCCACTTCTCCCTGGAGCAGGGCCTGGAAGGCCTCCAGGCTCATGGCACCCAGGTCCTTGCCGCTGCGGGCGCGGATGGAGACGGTGCCGTTTTCCATGTCCTTGTCGCCCACGACCACCATGTAGGGGATCTTCTGGCCCTGGGCCTCGCGGATCTTATAGCCCAGCTTCTCACTGCGGTGGTCCACCTCGGTCCGGAAGCCGGCCTTGTCCAGGGCCTGGCTGATCCGGTCGGCGTAATCAGCGGCCCGGTCGGTGACGGGCAGCACCCGCACCTGCACGGGGGCCAGCCACAGGGGGAACGCGCCGGCAAAATGCTCGGTGATGACGCCGATGAAGCGCTCGATGGAGCCCAGGACCACACGGTGGATCATGACGGGGCGGTGCTTCTGCCCGTCCTCGCCCACATACTCCAGCTCAAAGCGCTCGGGCATCTGCATATCCAGCTGGATGGTGCCGCACTGCCAGGTCCGGCCCAGGGAGTCGGCCAGATGGAAGTCCAGCTTGGGGCCGTAGAAGGCGCCGTCTCCCTCGTTGATCTCGAAGTCCTTCCCCACCTCTGTGACCGCTTCCTTCAAAGTCTCGGTGGCAAACTCCCAGTCCTTCAGCTCGCCGATGTGGTCCTCGGGCATGGTGGACAGCTCGATCTTGTAGCCCAGGCCGAAGACGGAGTACACCTCGTCGAACAGCCGCATGACGCCCTTGATCTCGTCCTTCATCTGGTCCCAGGTCATGAAGATGTGGGCGTCGTCCTGGGTGAAGCAGCGGACCCGGAACAGGCCGTGGAGCGCGCCGGACAGCTCGTGCCGGTGGACCAGGCCCAGCTCCGCCATGCGCAGGGGCAGATCCCGGTAGGAGTGGGGCTCGTTCTTGTACACCAGCATGCCGCCGGGGCAGTTCATGGGCTTGACCGCGTAGTCCTCCCCGTCGATGACGGTGGTATACATATTATCTTTATAGTGGTCCCAGTGGCCGCTCCGGTGCCAGAGCTCCTGGTTGAGGATCATAGGGGTGGAGATCTCCACATAGCCGTACTTCTTGTGGACCTGCCGCCAGTAGTCGATCAGGGTGTTGCGCAAAACGATGCCCTTGGGCAGGAAGAAGGGGAAGCCGGGGCCCTCCTCGGCGAACATGAACAGGCCCAGCTCCTTGCCCAGCTTCCGGTGGTCCCGCTTCTTGGCCTCCTCGATCATAGCCAGGTACTGGTCCAGCTCCTCCTTCTTCATGAAGCAGGTCCCGTACACCCGCTGGAGCATCTTCCGGTTGGAATCGCCCCGCCAGTAGGCGCCGGTGCAGGAGGTGAGCTTGATGGCGTTGCCCTTGACCCGGCCGGTGGAGTCCAGATGGGGGCCGGCGCACAGGTCGGTGAACTCGCCCTGCCGGTAGAAGCTGATGACCGCGTCCTCGGGCAGGTCGTTGATGAGCTCCACCTTATAGGGCTCGTCCCGCTCCTCCATGAACTTGACGGCCTCCGCCCGGGGCAGCTCAAAGCGCTCCAGCTTCAGCTTCTCCTTGCAGATCTTCCGCATCTCCGCTTCCAGGGCCTCCAGGACCTCCGGGGTGATGGGGAAGGGCGCGTCAAAATCATAATAGAAGCCGTTCTCGATGGCGGGGCCGATAGCCAGCTTCACCTCCGGGTACAGGCGCTTGACGGCCTGGGCCAGGATATGGCTGGTGGTGTGGCGGTAGGTATTTTTGTACTCGGGGTTCTCAAAGCTGAATTTTTTCTCGTCCATAGTCTTCTCCTCCGTTTTTTGTGGGGCGGGAAATACAAAACCCACCCCTGATTGAATGATCAGGGGTGGGATAAGCATCTTATCTCACGGTTCCACCCTGCTTACGGCCCGCAAAAAGGCCGTCGCTCGCGTCCCCTGTAACGGGAGGGCCCGGCCGGGTCGTCCCCGGCGGCTCGGGAGCGGTCACCTTCCGCCATCTCCACAGGGCGCTTCCAGCAGCTGCGCCCCTCTCTGGGTGTGCCCGGCGGTGTGTTCTCCGTCATTGCCGATTTGAACGTAGTATATCATTCTCCGCCCCGGCTGTCAAGGACCCGAGGTAGGCAAAAAAGTCGAAAAAATTTCTAAGTATACAAAAACGATACAAAAAATTGACCGAAACGATACAACAGGGGTGTATACTGCCGCCATCAGCAAAAGAACAGGAGGTCATTTCGATGAAACTTATGGAACTTTTGAAGAACAACCCGGGCATCAGGCTGCTGACGGTTCTGCTGCTTCTGGCCGTGCTGGTGAGCCTGCCTGGCTGCGGCGGAGCGCCGGCCGAAGAGCCCGCATCCGCTCCGGAGGCCCCCGCCGGGGATGCCGCCCCGGAGGCGGCGGAGACCGGCGCTGCCGGAGGCCTGGAGACCCGCTGGAAGGTGGAGGCCGTCCCCGGCCCCACGCCGGACAACAACGTGAACGAGCTGGTCTTGGCCGGGGACAAGCTCTACGCCGTGAGCAGCAGCCTTGAGGGCAGCGCCCTCTATGTCTCCGACCGGACCGGCTCTGTCTGGCAGGAGCTGGCCCTCCCCCAGCCGGAGACGGAGGAAGAGGCTGAACAGGCCTCGGTGCAATTTGCCGGTCTGTCGGCAGATGAAAGCGGCGTCTCTCTGCTGGCCGTCAGCTACACCGACCAGGGGCAGGAGCAGGCGCTCCACCGCTGGGACGCCGACTGCGCCTATATAGGCAGCACGGCCCTGGAGACGCCGGCGGAGCTATCGGACAGCTCCTGGGTCCTGCTGGGGGACAAGCTGCTGCTGGGCGGCACCCTCTATTCTGCACAAGGAGAGGCTCTGGGCGCTGTGGAACTGCCCGAGGGCCAGATGGTGGCCTCCAACGTGCTCCGGTCCGGGGACCGGCTCTACGTCTTCACCTGCGCCAGCAGCTGGGAGCCGGGGATCAGCCTCTGGGAGCTGGACAGCGAGGGCAAACTGAACGCCTGCTGTGAGCTGCCCGAGCTGGCAGTCTACGATCTGCACCCCTGCACCGGCGAGGCCGGCTTGTACCTGGCTACCGGCGATGGGCTCTTTACGCTGGACCCGGCCACTGGGGCCCAGACCCTTCTGCTGGACTGGCTGGAGGCCGGCATCAATCCCGTCTGGCTGGACAGCGTCAACGTCACCGCCGAGGGGGAGCTGTATCTGTCTGCCGACGGGGAGATCTTCCACCTGAGCTCCTACCAGGGCCCCGCCCGGCAGGTGCTGGATCTGGCCGTAGGCGCGGGGACGGAGGGCACCTATCTGAGCCAGGCCATCTCCATCTTCAACCAGAGCAGCGAGGACTATGTCATCCAGCGCCGGCGGATCATGCCGGAGGAGATGGAGGCCTTCCGCACCGAGCTGACCTCCGGCAAGGGACCGGACATTCTCTCCCTGGGCAGCACCGTGGACCGGGAGAGCCAGTTCACCCGCTTCGGCCTGGACAGCGGCCTGTGCGAGGACCTGATGCCCTACATCGACGCGGACCCGGTCTATAACCGGGACTGCTTTGTCCCAGGCCTGCTGGACAGCGCCATGGAAAACGGGCACCTGTACCAGCTGGACCCGGGCTTCCAGGTCTACGCCCTGGCGGTGCCCGCCTCCAGAGCGGAGGAGGCCCGGAGCTGGACGGTGGATTCGCTGTTGGAGCTGCGGGACACGCTGCCCGAGGGCGTCACCCTCTTCAACTGCTATTCCCGCTCCGATCTGGCGCAGATGGTCCTGAATCTGGCCAGCGTGGAGTATGTGGACTACGCCAATGCCTCCTGCTCCTTCGACGACCCCAGCTTCATCCGCTGGCTGGAGCTCTGGAACAGCTACAGCGACGACCAGCTGCAAAATGCGGAGAGCAGCGCCATCATGTCGGCTTCCACCACCGGCAGTCTGCCCGGCTATCTGCAGCGCACGTTCGGTGAGGACTACGTCTTCATGGGCTGGCCCGGCAAGGAGGGGCAGGTGCAGCTGATCCGGGGCCTGAGCGGCTTTAGCATCATGGCCTCCAGCCAGCACAAGGACGGGGCCTGGGCCTTCCTGCGGACCCTGCTGGACCTGCGGGTCCAGTCCGGCTCCATCCTCAGCTTCACCCTGCCTGTGACCCAGGAGGGCTTTGACAAGTGGGTCGCAAAGCTGACAGAGACCGGCACCGACACCGGCTTCACCCGGGAGGACGCGGACCGGATCCTGGCCGCAGCCGCGGAGGCCAAGGGCTGGGTCCGGGGCGATGTGATCAGCGACATCATCACCGAGGAGGCGGAGAAGGCCTTCTCCACGGGGCGGCCTCTGAAGGAAGCCGCCGCGGCCATCCAGAGCCGGGCTAAAATATATTTGGCGGAACAATATGGATGATAATTGCCGGTAAACGGAAGCTTATATGAGCAAACGCTGCCGCCCCCTCATGACTCTCCTCTGTAAGAGAAGCCATGAAGGGGCGCAGTTAAACGACCACCCGGCGAGCCTTGTCGGAAAGTGCGCGCAACCGGAAGTTCGATTTCTGCAAGTGTCTGCACCGGGGTATACCGGAAGGATAGAATAAGGGCGACCTAAGAAGATGTTTGTTGTGTCCTCTACCCTGGAGGGGTCCCGGGGAGACTTCCCCAGGCGCCTTTCTCTTCGGTTCACTTCTCTTGCGGCGAGGCAAGAGAAGTGAACATCTCACCAAGAGACCAAACTATATACCCGCTGATGACCAAAGGAGACAAATCGAGGAAAAACTTTTCACTATTATATGACGTATGTTTTCTTTCTCTTCCAAAAAATTTTTCAAAAAGCCTGTCCGATTTTGCCTTCCTGAAGACACTATATAAGTGAAACCACAAAAAAGGAGGCTTTTCTATGAGACGAATACTTGCTCTGCTGCTGAGCCTGGCCCTGGCGCTGTCCCTCTGCGCCTGCGGAAAGAAGGACGACCCCGCCCCGCCGGAGGGCGCCCCTCTGGCGGCAAGCGGAAAAGAGGGCTGGTCCATGCACTATCTCCCCCTCCCAGGAGGGATGGCCTACGCCAACAGCATGTGCGCCGACGGCACCTACCTATACCTGGCCGGCATGGGTTCTGATGGGCACAACGCCGTAGGCCGCTCTGATGGGGAGAGCTTTACCCCCTATGAGGTTCCGGAGGACCTGGAGGTGCTGTCCGACTGCTTCCCCACGGGGGACGGGGGCCTGGGGGTCCTGGGCGGGCCGGACGAGTACAACTGGGGCATGGAGCACGGCCTCGACGCGATCTGCCCTAAGGCGCTGCTGCTCTATGACGGGACGGGCAAGCTCCTCTCCCGGAAGGATCTGACCCCCGTTTTAGAGGAGATCGGCCGCCTGGGCAAGAGCGAGGGGGAGAGCGGCCCCGCCAACTTCATCCTTCGGGACGCCGCCTGGTTTGACGGTTGCCTGTACCTGGCCGGGGATCAGTTCGTCTTCCAGCTGGACAGCGATCTGCAGCTCCCGCGAAACTTCTCCGGGTTCTCCCTGCTGCCCTGCCTGACCGTCTCTCCCCTGGGTCTGCTGGCCCTGGCCTATTCCTACGACGGGCAGAACGGCTCTCTCCGGGTGCAGCGGCTGTCCTCCTCCGGCGGGGAGCCGGAGACGCTCTTCACCGTCCCGGCCGACAGAGTCAATGACACTGTCGCCATAGGCTGCACACCGGAGGGAGAACTGCTCCTGGATGTCTACAGTGACCGGATCTGCAAAGCCGCGCCCCCGGACAGCTTTGGCGAGACACTGTTTGACTTCTCCGCGGCGGGCCTCAGATACGGGGACACGTCCCCTATCCTCCCCTGGGCCGGGGGCTATCTGCTCTCCGGCTTCGGGGACGAGCTGGTGTGCCTCCAATACGGCCCCCTGCCCGAGAAGACGCCCCTGACCATGTGGGTCAGCGGCGTGGATGAAGGCCCTCTGAGTACTTTTCTCCAGCGCTACAATCTCAGCGACAGCCCCTGGCTGGTCCGCAGTGAGACCATCTCCGATGAACAGGAGGCTTCCGCGGAGCTGGCCGCCGGCCGGGGGCCGGACCTGTACGCCTTTGCCGGGGACGGCTTCCTGGGCTGGAGCGACACCACGGTCTTTGAAGAGCTGAGCCCCTATATGGCCGCCTCCGGCCGGAGCAAGGCGGATTTTCTCCCGTCTCTCATAGAGGCGGTGAACCCGGGCGAGGAGATGTACTCCGTGCCCCTGGGCTTCATCCTGGCCAGTTTCTACCAGAACACCGCTATCCTGCCGGACCCCAACGCCTCCCTGGCCGGCGCCTATGCCCTGCCCCAAGTCCAGTCCGGGGAGCTCCGGGTCCTCCCAGAGAGCAGCTACACCGGCTGGCTGGATCTGTTCCCCGTGGGCTTTACCCGGGACAGCCTCTTTGATTGGCTGGCTACGGTCTACATGGGGACCCATGTGGACGAGTTACAGGGCTCCTGTGATTTCGACAGTCAAGATTATGTAAATCTATTGGAGTCCTGCGCCGCCGTGAAGAAGAGCATCGCCCCGGACGATGCCCCTTCCGTATACCGCTATGTGAACACCGATTCCGTCTGGGGCGCCGGCATTTACCGGAACTTCTTCGGGGACGATTACAGCCTGGATAACGCCCTGGGGAGTCTTTTCAGTCTGTCCTCCGTCCTGGCCGTCTCCTCCGGCAGCGAACACAAGGACGGGGCCTGGGACTTCATCGACTACTGCCTGTCCTCCCCCCTGGGGGCCTCTCAGGACTCGATCTCCACCCTCAACGGCACCTTGGACCAGCAGCTAAAGCTTTTTGCCAGCGGCAAGGTGCAGTTTGCGGAGGACGCGACGCCCGAGGACGCGGCCAAATTCCGGGCGCTGCTGGACGATACCCACGCGGTGGCTGGAGAGCACCCGGAGCTGCTGGCGATCCTCCGGGAGGAGGCCCAGCGCTTCTTCGCCGGGCAGGTGACGGCACAGGAGGCGGCCGCCGCCTCCCAAAGCCGGGCGGCCCTCTATATGGCCGAGCGCTTCGGATAAAGACGTACAAAAGAAAGGAGGCCTTTCTATGAAGCGAATACTTGCTCTGCTGCTGTGCCTGGCCCTGGCGCTGTCCCTCTGCGCCTGCGGCAAAAAGGACGACCCCGCTTCGCCGGAGGGCGAAGCTCTGGCAGCCAGCGGAAAAGAGGGCTGGTCCATGCACTATCTCCCCCTCCCCGGGCAGATGGCCTACGCCAGCGGCATGTGCGCCGACGGTACCTACCTCTACCTGGCCGGCATGGGCTCTGACGGGCACAACGCCGTGGGCCGGTACGACGGAGAGAGCTTCATCTCCTATGAGGTCCCGGAAGACCTGGAGGTGCTGTCCGACTGCTTCCCCACGGGGGACGGGGGCCTGGGGGTCCTGGGCGGGCCGGACGAGTATGACTGGATCATGGAACACGACATCGGCGAGCCCTGTCCCAAGGCGCTGCTGCTCTATGACGGGGAGGGCAAGCTCCTCTCCCGGCAGGACCTGAGCCCCGCCCTGGAGGAGATCGGCCGCCTGGGCAAAAGCGAGGGGGAGAGCGGCACCGCCAATTTCATCCTCCGCGCCGCCGCCTGGTTTGACGGCTGCCTGTACCTGGCCGGGGACAACTTGATCTTCCAACTGGACAGCAGCCTACAGATCAGCCGGACCTTCTCCGATTTCAACAACTTCCGCTGCTTTGCCGCCTCGCCCCAGGGCCTGCTGATCCTGAACTATTTCTACGACGGGCAGGACAACTGGATGCAGGTCCAGCGCCTGGCCTCCTCCGGCGGGGAGCCGGAGGTGCTTTTCCGCAGCCACACCGGGGACTACGAGGACAGCCTGGATCTGTTCTCCATCGGCTATACGCCGGAGGGAGAGCTGCTCCTGGACGTTGTGAACGACCGGATCTGCAAGGCCGCGCCCCCCAGCGGCGCGGGCGAGACCCTGTTCAGCTACTACGAGGCGGGGCTCCAGGGCGACCGGATGGTCAGCACCCCCATCTTTCCCTGGTCCGGGGGCTATCTGCTCTCCGGCTTCGGGGATGAGCTGGTCTGCCTCCAATACGGCCCGCTGCCGGAGAAGACGCCCTTGGAGATGTGGATCGACGAGGCGGACTTCAACCTTCTGGTCCCCTATCTCCAGCGCTATAACCTGGGCGACAGCCCCTGGCTGGTCCGCTATCAGCTCGTGACCGATGAGCAGCAGGCCTCCGCGGAGCTGGCCGCCGGCCGGGGGGCGGACCTGTACACCTTTGCCGGGGACAGCTTTATGGGCTGGTCCAACACCACCGTCTTTGAAGAGCTGAGCCCCTACATGGCCGCCTCCGGCCGGAGCCGGGCGGACTTTCTCCCGTCCCTCATAGAGGCGGTGAACCCGGGCGAGGAGATGTACTCCGTGCCTCTGGGCTTCATCCTGGCGAGCTTCTACCAGGACACCGCCGTCCTGCCGGACCCCAACGCCTCCCTCACCGACGCCTTAGCCCTGCCCCAGGTCCAGTCCGGGGAGCTCCGGGTCCTCCCAGCCAGCAGCTACACCGGCCGGCTGGATCTGTTTCCCGATGGCTTCAACAGGGACAGCCTCTTTGACTGGATGGCCACGGTCTACATGGGCATCCACGTGAACGAGGCAAATGGCTCCTGCGACTTTGCCGGTCAAGATTATGTAAACCTCTTGGAGTCCTGCGCAGCCTTGCCCAAGAGCGCTTTCTCCCAGAGCATCGCCCCGGACGATGCCCCCTCCGTGTACCGCTATGTGAACACAGATTCCGTCTGGGGCGCCAGCATCTACCGGAACTTCTTCGGGGATGACTACAGCCTGAAAAACGCTCTGGGGAGCCTCTTCAGCCTGTCCACGGTCCTGGCCGTCTCCTCCGGCAGCGAACACAAGGACGGAGCCTGGGACTTTATCGACTACTGCCTGTCCTCCCCCCTGGGGGCCTCCCAGGAGCAGATCTCCGTGCTGAACGCCACATTAGATGCTCAGATCGAGCGCCTGGCCAGCGGCAAGGTGCAGTTTGCGGAGGCCGTGACGCCTGAGGACGCGGCCAAGTTCCGGGAGCTGCTGGACGATACCCACGCGGTGGCGGGAGAGCACCCGGAGCTGCTGGCGGTCCTCCGGGAGGAGGCCCAGCGCTTCTTCGCCGGGCAGGTGACGGCGGAGGAGGCGGCCGCCGCCTCCCAGAACCGGGCGGCCCTCTATATGGCCGAGCGATTCGGATGAGTAAAAATTGCGGGGCTGTGAAAAAAAGAGCCGCAGACGGCTCGGGATTTCACAGCCCCGAATTTTTGTGAGGAAAACTGGCGGGATT
>CANQTO010000067.1 GCA_947626785.1 uncultured Oscillospiraceae bacterium | reverse complement strand
TCCCGGTCTTGGCGGTCGTCACCAGTATGTCTGGGCCCTTTGCTTGAGGTTTTTAATCTCTCTCCCTCTTTCTGATACTATTATAGCACTATTTACCCCAATAGTAAATAGGCAGATATGACAATATTTACACCAATAGTTTGTGTATATTCACTATTTACACCAATAGAATATTGTGCTAAAATATAACTACAATAGGAGGGGTAGATTTTTTGTAAATTGTGCCCCATGGGAGGAAAATAAAATGCCAGTTTCAAAAAAGCAGCAGGCCAGTGTAAACAAGTATGTTCGGGAAAATTATGATCGTATAAATGTGACTTTGCTAAAAGGCAAAAAAGATATTGTTAGGGCTCATGCGGAGGCTCACGGTGAGAGCCTTAACGGTTTTATAAACCGGGCTATAGATGAAACGATGGAGCGAGATCATGAAGGAGGTGTTTCAGAATGAGCAACAAGGAAAAAGTGATCTCTCTGCTTGACAGCATACCGGATTACAAAATGGGGTATGTACTGGCTTTTATACAGGGCTTGACTATTGATGAGGAAGCGGACGATGCTTTCTGCATGAAGCTGTATCAGGATTATTTGAACGATCCTGAACACGGCGAAACAGTTTCTTTTGAGGAAGCCTTGAAAGAATGTGGGGTGTCTCTTGGTGAGCTATGAAATACGCATTGACCGCAAAGCGTTGAAGTTTATCAATAAGCAGACACCTGAACAAAAGCGGCGGATCTTTTCCGCGATCTCCAAGCTGCCAGATGCTGGCGACAGGAAAAAACTCGCCGGGCAGGATGATCTATACAGGCTCCGAGTAGGGGACTATCGGATCATCTATACGTTGGAGCATGAGATCGTGACCGTTCGTGTCCTGGATGCGGGCAACCGTGGCGACGTGTACAAATAAGCAGAGGCCGGGGAACACCCGGCCTCTTTTTGTCTTATCATGCCATGTGAGCGCCTTTCTGAGCGGTGCAAGCACTTTTAAGAGGGTGACAAGCTGTGAGCTTTTCCTGCTCCCCGCTCTGGTTTACATCTTCCAGCCCTTTCTATCGGGCTTTTTAACTGTAGCTCTCTTGCCGTCCATGCGTATCTCATGCTGATAGTAATAGTCAAACATCACATCGTTAAAGCGGGTCTGAAACCGTTCCCCGTGGCTCCTTTCGTATAGGTGGCAGCACTCATGCAGAAACACAAGATCTTGGAAAGCGGGCATTTCATAAGCAAGCAAGCTGTAGCTTATCCCTATAATAGCGTAATCTTCCGTTACCTGTGGGGTATAGCCGAAAGTGTTTTGCAAGTCGGCTTCCTGCTCCCAATCCTTATACAGATATACCCCGATTAGCTTTAGCTCTCCCTTCGTTGGTAAGTACACTCTTAGGCATCTTTCTATAATGCCCTGTAGGCGTTCTACATAGTCTTCTCTGGGGTTTTCTTCGGGCTTTATCCCGAACTTTTTAGCCGCTTTGCAAGTGGCCTTATAGCTTACAAAATCCCCGCCTTTAAAGTGAAAGTCTTTCATTTCTTTAAGTCTCCTTGTCTTATAGATTGGTACTCCTGGCAGATCTCCCTTGAGCGAGTGTTCTGCCACTGTGCGGCTTGCCTCTATTTGCAGATTTGCCGTTACTGGCCTCTGTACGGCCTTCGTTTGCTCCTTCCCGTTTTCCGGTCCCCCCATATACTATATTCGGCCTGCGGACCGTCCTGTGGCTTCTGCGGCCCTCCTGGGACGATCTCGGCCTTCAGTCACGGCTTCAGGATCGTCTATGGCCGCTCTGCACTCCGAAAAATAGACGGGCGCAGTTCTTTGTTCAACCTTTGTTCCCGGCCCTCTTGCCCCTGCTGTATAGGTCACATAAGGCAAAACATCTGCCTGACCTTGTCTGACAGCTTTCGCAAGTTCTTTGTTACTAATCAGTTATATTAAATATCACTCTTTTTGGCTGACCGAAAATCGGTCAGTGTTACCCCCGGTACATGACCGAAAATCGGTCAGTGCAATAGCCCTTTTTTATGTTGCACTGTCCGAAAATCGGTCAACCAGTGAGATTTTTTTGGTACTTGTACTGTCCGAAAATCGGTCACATATACTATATATAGCCATGGGATATAGTTTTTTATGGCTCTTTCCATCGTAAGGAGAACTTGTAAACATTGGCTGTCCTTGTGTTCTTACCGCTACTGACCAACTCAACAAACCCGCCGGCTATCAACTCCGTGAGCGCCGCACAAGCTGTAGAGCGAGTGAAGTGATACTTTTCCATTGTAGAACTGGGGAACGAGAATTCCCGTTCCCCACCTGATTCCATAGAGGCGCACAAGTACAACATTTGAGCGTTGGCATTAAGTGCTCTAAACCTTTCAGACAACAGCAAACTATTGCCAACTTGTACAAACCGCCCATCACGACCGTCAGCTCTTGCAGACATCCAGGGTGGGAGCGGACGGCATTTAGCCGCTCTGTGTCTGGGCACTCACCATCCCTCCAGCCTTTCTTGACCTTCAGCCTCGGCCACGGCGTCTTGGGCCCGCTCGGCGATCTCCCTCATCTCTGAGGCACGGTGGGCCGCAGAGCGGGCAAAGCGTCGGAGATCTTCGATTCCATCCGGCAGATAATACCCGTCAATAGTCGTCGCAAGTATCGGTACACCGGCTTTTCTCTCCCTGCTTATTAATGCCCTCACGCTTCGCTCATCCAGCCCTGTCAAAGCGGCAAGCTCGGCCCCCTTAATGGCTTGCTCACGTCCCTGAAAAAGAAATTTAGAGATCGGCCCTTGCGCCGTTTGCCTGCCCGTGATAAAATCGTTGCTGGAAACATCAGACCAGTCTGAAAGCTGTCCCTGTTTCTCTCCTCGCCCTGGTGCTGGAACACCAGGGCGAGTTTCTTGTTTACTCATCGCGCAGACCTCCCACGTCAAGCTGCTCAAGCAGTTTGTCATAGTTCACCAGAAATTTTCTACCGCTGTACACGCCGGGGAGTTTGCCTTGCTTTTCCATAAGTCTCAGACAATACTCTGATAACGGTCCACGCTTTGCGGCCTCTCTGATACTTGGAAATTTTTTCTTATCCATTCTGTTTCGTCCTTTCGAATATTTCTTTGTTTTGGGGATTGCAATTATTGCCCCTATCGTTTATAATAATAACATAGATGTGCTTAATTTAGAACAACATAGTTATTTACTTTTATGTTCCGTTTTTAAGTTTTTCGGAGGTGTAAACATGAGAAAAGTAACACAAGTAAACCCTGAATGGTTCGCGGTGGGGCAACAGGTTAAAAAGTGCCGTGAATTTCGCGGTTTGAGCCATGATGAATTAACAGATCGCATAGAGTTGCTTCCGGAAAACAACGGGAAAATTCGTAGTCCTAAACAACTCTCATATATCGAAAATGGCGTCAGGCAGTTATCCAGTGAATATGCTTTTCTTATCGCTAAAGCCTTGAATGTAAGGGTTGAATATCTGCTTCTAAAAGATGATTTCAAGACGGAGGGGGAGCGGGTAAGCGCAATTATTGAAAATAAATTTTCCAGGCCTGAAATGATTGAAAAACTGATTAAATTGCATGGTTACACTGTATCAGTTGAAAAAATGTTTAGAGTCAGAGAAATGGAAACTGAGGCGGAGCAGATAGAAGAAGATCAGCGGGCAAGAAAAGAATGGAGTAAAGACGGGCTTACGTCGAGTTGTCACTTGCAGTATCCACCCGATATTAGCGACGAAGAACTGTTGGAGAGATTTCATTTTCAACCGCCTGAACCGATTATTTCAATTAGCCCACCGTCCGGTAAGATACTTTGTAGATACATTGAGCGGCAAGAGTATTTCCGGATAATACAGGATATCGACGACTACATTGAAATGCGGTTGTCTTTCCTCTTTCGTGACACATCAAATGATAAAATTCCTATTTTAAAAGAGGACTGATTATTCAAATGGCTGACATTCAAGAGCGCCGGGACAGGTCTGGCAAGCTGGTTTTAGATTCTGTACGCGTTCACCGGGGCAGGGGAGTAGACAGAAAATAAAAAAACCGCTCTCAGTGCTGCGAACACCGGGAGCGGACACACTGCATATTTGACATTCATCAAGAAATCCAGCTGCGTTTTTATTCTACACGATAAGCGCGGCAAACACAAGGAGGAAATTATATGCCGCGAAATAATACCCGCCGGGCGCAAGGGACCGGGAGCATATACAAAAAGTCCGTTACAAGAAAAGGCCAGGAATACACCTACTGGGAGGCAGCTGTCACGGTGGGCTACGATCCAGGCACCGGGCGTCAGGTCCGCAAGACTTTCACCGGCAAGACGCAGAAAGAGGTCCGGGAGAAGATGCAGGCCGCTGCTGTTGCCGTCCAAAGCGGCGAATACTTTGAACCGGCCAAAATGACCGTCTCTCAATGGCTGGATCTGTGGCTCAAAGAATACTCTGCTGACTGGAAGTACAAGACGAAAGAAAAATATGAGACGGTCTGCCGGGTCCACCTCAAACCCGCTCTCGGCGCTACAAAGCTTTCCAGGTTGACCACGCCTCAAATACAGAGCTTTTACAACGAATTGGGCCGCTCCGGCAAGGTCACCTGTAAGAAAGATGCCAGCGGGAAGAAAATGGAGCGCAAGGAGCCGCTGTCTCCAAAGAGCATACGCCTTGTGCATGGTGTTTTGTCTAAGGCTCTGAATACTGCCGTTCGTGTCGGGTATCTGAAAAGCAATCCAGCAGAGCTGTGTGTCACGCCAAAGCTGGCAAAGAAAGAGATCACGCCGCTGTCTGACAGTCAGGTGAAAGCCTTTATAGCGGCCTGTGAGCGTGAGGAATACGGCTATATATACAAGCTGGTCCTGTTCACCGGCCTGCGGGAAGGGGAGGCCCTGGGGCTCACCTGGGACTGTGTGGACCTGGACAATGCCGAGCTGAAGATAAATAAGCAGCTTCAGCGGCAAGGGGCAGAGGATGTACTTGTACCTCTCAAAAACAGCAAGCCCCGGTATTTGACCATACCGCCCTTCGTGGTGCAGCTCTTGAAAGATCAGCGCCGGCGGCAAATTGAACAGAGGTTGAAGGCCGGGGAGATGTGGCAAGGCTGGCAGACGATGGAGGAAATGAAAACAGCCCTTGTTTTCGTAAAGGACAACGGACAGCCCATCACCGGCGCGGCCCTTTACCAGAGGTATAAGCACATCTGCAAAGACCTGGGTTTTCCGGACAGCCGGGTACACGATTTGAGGCATACATACGCCGTGCTGTCTCTCCAGAATGGGGACAGCGTGAAGGTAGTGCAGGACAACCTGGGCCATGCGACCGCCGCGTTTACCCTGGATGTGTACGGCCATGTATCGGAGCGGATGAAGGACGATAGCGCCGCCCGGATGCAATCCTATTTTGAAAACATGGCATAAAAACAGCCCTCGGAGCGGTCATCACTCCGGGGGCAAAATTTCGCTTTTTTCATCTCTAAGCAGAAAACTAAGCTGAAAACTCAGTCGAGCGGGTTTTGACAAAGAATATTTTCACCAGAAACAAGCTGCATATAAAGCAAAAAGCCCGTAAATCGTAACGATTACAGGCTTTTCAAATGGCGGAGATGGAGAGATTCGAACTCTCGAGGAGCTTTTGACCCCTACACGATTTCCAATCGTGCGCGCTCGACCAACTACGCGACATCTCCGTGTGTGTTCAAGTAAAGAGCTATATTGTCAGCTTGGATATTATAATGCAGATGCGGGGCAAAGTCAAGGAATTTTTTATCGGCGGGCGCATAAAAAAACAGTGTGTGGAAGATACTAAACCCACAAGACGAAAGGAAGCCGGGGAATGGACATGACCAACGACGAATACAAGCGATACACCGACCGGCACGCGCCCCGCTCCAAGACCGGGCGCAACCTGTGCCGGGCCTTCCTGGTAGGGGGCCTGATCTGCTGCCTGGGCCAGCTGCTGCTGGACCTGTACGGCCTGGCCGGGCTGGATGAGCAGGACGCCGCCGGGGCGGTCTCCGTGACGCTGGTGCTGCTGGGCGCGGTGCTGACCGGCCTGGGCGTCTACGACAAGCTGGCTAAATTTGCCGGGGCGGGGACCCTGGTGCCCATCACCGGCTTTGCAAACTCCGTGGCCGCGCCGGCGCTGGAGTTCAAAACGGAGGGCCTCATCACCGGCACTGCGGCTAAGATGTTCGCGATCGCGGGCCCCGTGATCGTCTACGGCGTCAGCGCCAGCACGGTCTACGGGTTGATTTTGTGTTTGATCGGATAGAAGAAAGGAAGAGAGATATGGCAAAGAAAAATAAGAAAGAGCGGAAGGAAGCTCCGGTGATCACCGGCCACGACGAGAGGGCCGAGAGACGCAGCGCCGACCGGCGCAGCTTTGAGCGCAGCTCCGACGCGCCCGACGGCGTGTCTGGGAACTGGAGCTGAACAGGACAGAGAATGAACAGCCGCTGTGCGGATCTCTCCGCACGGCGGCTGTTCATTTAATGGGCCAGCTCCGTCAGGGAGTGGACCGTCAGCTGGCTGTAGTCCAGGTTGGGGTCCATGTACTCCCCCTCGGCCACGCAGTTGAAGTGCCACCACTCGGTGTCTACGGCGTCAAAGCCCGCATAATACATGACATCGGTCATGTACTGCACGTTTTTCTGAGCCTCCGCGCTCCATTGATCGCTGCTGTCCCGGCAGGCCTCGTCGGTGAAGCTGTAGATAGGCGTGGGCATCTCCAGCTCTTCCCCGGTCTCCAGATCGATCAGCGAGATGTCCACCGCCCGGCCCAGCAAGTGCCAGGAGGTGCCCACGCTGGGGTCGGTGAAGAAGCGGGAGTCCGGCACCAGCTGGTAGAGCCGCTGCTGGGCGATGGCGGGCCGGTAGGCGTCATAGAGCTTGATGCCGTAGCCGCCGTTGCGGAAGACCTCCTGAGCCACGGCCAGATAGCCGGCGGCCTGCTCCTCCAGCAGGGGGAACGCCGGATAGAGGGCCTCCCCGGCCACGTTGTCCTCCGAGGCGAAGCGCAGATCGTATACCAGCTCGGGCAGGCTGGTGCGCAGATCCACCGCGCCGGGCAGCTCCACATAGCCCGTGTCGGCGGACAGATAGGCCGAGGCGCAGTAGACCAGGCTCCCGTCCTCCAGGCGGCAGAGATAGAAGTCCCCGTCCCGGCCCAGGACCGTCACCGGGGTCCCGAAGGGGAGGGTAGTGAGGGCGGCGGCCTCCGGGCTGGGCCCGAAGCGGGCCCAAAGCCCCGTGCTTGCCATGCAGACATAGCGCTGCTCCCCCTGCTCCAGGGGCTGATAGCTCCCGGAGGAGAGACAGGCCTCCTGCCGTTCCTGCTCCCGCTGGCGCTGGAGCTCCTCATCTACCGCCTGAAGATACCAGCGGTGGACCCAGACCTCCTCCCCGCCGGAGAAGGAGAGCTTGAGAAAATCCCCCTCCTCCGCCATGCACAGACCCACTGCGTCCTTGGCCAGGCCCGCGGCTTCCTCCTCCGGAAAGGCCGGGGCCTCCGGGTCGTAGGGCGTGCCGTCCAGCCGGACGACATAATAGATCTCCGCCGACTCCGTGGGCTCCGGCGCGGGCGTCGAACCGCAGGCCGGCAGGCTCAGCGCCAGGGCCATAAGAAAGACAAGGACGAAAAGCTTCCCTTTCAAAACACATCCCCCTTTGAAAAAAGCGTTCAGCTATTCTGAACGCTTCAGATTGTAGACAAAGCTTCGTTTTCTTTGCCGCAGAGCGGCGAATCAAGAATTCAAATCGTTTTTGAGGCAGCTTTGCCGCCTCAAAAACACTCTAAGGCGAGCAAAGCGAGCCCTCGCGCCGACCAAACGGGGCAAAGCCCCTGCGATAAGCGCGAGTTTCTCAAATGCGAGCCCAACGTAGTGGGTCGCATTTGAAGCGTGTCGACAAAGTCGACACGCTTCAAAAAAGCGCTCAGCTTCCCTGAACGCTTTGGACGGTCTCCACCGTGCCATCCCGGTAGGTATTGACCGTGAAGCCGCTATACTCTAAGACCCCGTCCTCGCCGGAGGCGCTGGCGCTGGGCGTATAGGAGACCCGGATGGGCCCGCCCAGGGCGGCGGTCAGCTCCTCCACCGGCCTGCCGATGAATTTGACGGCGATCGCCATCCGGTCGGCGTCCGAGACGGGCTGGGCGTTCTCCGGCAGCTCGCCGTCTATGGGGGAGGAGGTGGACTTGGGCGCTTCCGTGGCCGGGACCTCCGCCCCCTCCACCGGGTCGCCTAAAACCGGCGTGAAGGACGGCGGCAGGACGGGGGAGACCCCCGGATCGTCATCGGAGGTAAAGTGCAGGAAAACGGCCAGCAGCGTGAGCAGCGCGGCAGTTATGAGCAGAAATACAAGACTTCTTTTTCGTTTCATGAAGTTCACCTGAAACGGCGCGGACGCCGGCGAGTGAGAAACTCACAGCGCGTGGGTCCGCAGATAGAGCAGGATCTCGTTGATGCCGTCGGAGTTGAGGGTCTTGCTGTTGGCGCTGACGTACTCGGAGAAGAGGCTGCCGGAGCTGTCCGACACGGCGGAAGCCGCGTCCGCGTAATAGACCCCCAGGTCGGTGCAGACCTGCCGGATCCACTCGTTGGCCTGGCCCACCAGGGCGGCCGTGAGGCCGTCCACCCCGGTGTAGCCGGTGGCGACGGAGGTCAGGGAGCAGCAGATGATCCGGGTGGAGGGGCTGGCGGCGCGGATGGCGTTGAGCAGGGCGGTGTAGTTGGCGATGAAATCCTCCTGGGTGGTGGCGGCCAGGCTGTCCGTCCCCAGGGAGATCACCAGGATATCGGGCCGGGCCACCATGGCGGCGTTGGCCGCGCTGACCTGGGAGCCGTCCGCCGGATACTGGATGGTGCACTCGGCGATGTCGGCGGCGGGGATGTTGCCGGCGCTGCTGCCCCAGACCTGGGTGGTGAGGGTGCCGCCGCTGAGCAGGCCGTAATCCCGCAGACCGATGAGGGCGCTGTCGCACAGGAAGGTCAGGCTGTCGATATAGGCCTGGCCCTTGTCCTCCGTCTCCGGCAGGGCCATCAGCGTCCCGTCCCCGGTGGGGAGGACGGCGCTGGGCGCCGCGGACTCCGCCGGGGCGGAAAAGCTCTCGATCTGGCCGCTGCCGTCATACTTGACGGCGGATGCGAAGATCAGCCCTACCGCCACCGCCCCCAGACAGATGACGATGCCGATGGCCCAGAGAATATTCTTTAAAGTGTTCAGTTTGCCGAACATAAAGCCTCACTCCGATCCTCCGCAAGGAATAAGCAGACCCCGCCCGCCGCAAGGCGGGCGGGGGAAGACTGTAGACAAAGTCTCGTGATCTTCGCTACGGGGCAGCGAAGAAGAATCATATTTGTTTTTGAGGCAGCTTTGCCGCCTCAAAAACACTCTAAGGCGAGCATCGTCGGCAGAAGCTCCATATCGTTCGCTTTCCCGTAAACGGAAAAGCTTACTCATTCCGCTCTGCCTCCTCTCAAAACCAAAGCGGACGCTTTGGTTTTGGTATGGAAGAACAATGCTGCCCGCCGATTTTGCCGTGCTTGCGCGGCAAAATGGCTTTGCAGCGTTGTTCTGACGCGGCGCCGACCAAACGGGGCATTGCCCCGTGCGATAAGCGCGAGTTGCTCAAATGCGAGCCCAACGAAGTGGGTCGCATTTGAAGCGTGTCGCCTTTTGCGACACGCTCAACCCCGCCCGCCGCAAGGCGGGCGGGGTCAGTCCTTAAATCAACAGGTACAGGCGGGAGCTTACTCCTCCGCCAGAGCCTTGGCCTCCTCGATGACCTTCTGCTGGACGTTGCCGGGGGCCTCCTCGTAGCGGACGAACTTGCAGCTGAAGGAGCCGCGGCCCTGGGTCATGGAGCGCAGGTCGATGGTGTAGGAGCTCATCTCGGCCATGGGGACCTCGGCCTCCACGGTCTGCATGCCGTCCTCGGCGGTCATGCCCAGCACGGTGCCCCGGCGCTTGGAGCTGATGTCGCTCATGATGTCGCCCAGGTTCGCGTCGGGAATGGTGACCTTCAGCAGGCCGATGGGCTCAAGGATGGTGGGCTTGGCCTTGGGGATGCCGTCCTGATAGGCCAGACGGGCGGCGGTCTGGAAGGCCATATCGTTGGAGTCCACCGGGTGGTAGGAGCCGTCGTACAGCGTGGCCTTCAGGCCCACCAGCGGGTAGCCCGCCAGCACGCCCTTCTGCACCGCGTTGCGCAGGCCCTTTTCCACGGAGGGGAAGAAGTTCTTGGGGACGCTGCCGCCGAAGACCTCTTCGGCGAAGACCATGTCGTCCTGCTCCTCCTGGGGCTCGAAGCGGATCCACACGTCGCCAAACTGGCCGGAACCGCCGGTCTGCTTCTTGTGGCGGCCGTGGGCCTCCACCTTGCCCTTGATCTTCTCACGGTAAGCGACACGGGCGGGCTTGAGCTCGGTGTCCACACCGAAGCGGCTCTTGAGCTTGGCGCAGAGCACGTCCACCTGGATGTCGCCCTCGCCGGAGATGACCATCTGGTGGGTCTCAGCGTTGTTGACCAGGTTGAAGGAGATGTCCTCCTCGTTGAGCCGGGCGAGGCCGGTGGCGACCTTGTCGTCCTGACCCTTGGTCTTGGGGGAGATGGCCATGGAGTAGCAGGGATCGGGCATGTCGATGCCGGGCAGCTCCTTCTCGGCCTTGGGGTCGCACACGGTGTCGCCGGTCTTCCAATCCATCTTGCCGACGGCCACGATGTCGCCGCAGCAGGCGTCCTTGACCTCGGTGGTCTTCTTGCCGCAGGCGGTGTAGAGCCGGCCCAGCTTGTCCGTGCTGGAGGCGCGGACGTTGCGCAGGGACAGGTCAGAGCTGATGGAGCCCTGCATCACCTTCACAAAGCTGTACTTGCCGAACTGGTCGGACACGGTCTTGAATACGAAGCCCAGCACCGGGCCGGCGGGGTCGATGCCCTCGGCCTCGGAGGGGTCGGGAACGTAGTCCACGATGCCCTGCAGGAAGGCCTCGGTGCCCACGTTCTGCATGGCGGCGCTGGCAAAGACGGGGACCACGGAGCGGTCCTTCAGGCCGGCCTTGATACCGGCCACCATGTCGCTCTCGTCCAGCTCCATCGTCTCAAAGAACTTCTCCATCAGCTCTTCGGTGGCGCCGGCGGCGCTCTCCATCAGCTCGTCCCGGAGGCTGGAGACCCGGCTGGCGTCGGCCGCGGGGACGGGGACCTTGCTGGTCTTGCCGCCGGCGGTCTGATAGGCCACGTTGTGCACCAGGTCGATGACGCTCGTGCCGTCGGAGGAGGGGATGGTGACGGGGCAGATGATGCTGCCGTACTTCTCGCGCAGGGCGTCCAGCACGGCAAAGTAGTCGCCATGCTCCTCGTCGCACTTGGAGACGCAGAAGAGGGCGGGCACGCCCGCGTTCTTCAGGTACTTCCAGGAGCGCTCCGCACCCACGGAGATGCCGTCCTTGGCGGAGACAAGGATCACGCCCGCCTCAACGGCCCGGATGGCGCAGAGGACTTCGCCCACAAAGTCAAAGTAGCCGGGGCAGTCCAGCACGTTGATTTTGCAGCCGCCGTAGTTCACGGGGGCCACAGAGGCGGAGATGGTGATCTGGCGCTTGATTTCTTCCGCGTCGTAGTCGCAGACGGTGTTGCCGTCGGTCACTTTGCCCAGGCGGTCCACCGCGCCGGTGACGAAGAGCATGCTCTCGGCCAGACTGGTTTTGCCGCTGTTGCCGTGGCCCAGCAGGCAGATGTTGCGAATGTTCTTGGTTTCCATTTAGTGCTTCCTCTCTGTACAGAAATATGGTAAAAAG
>CANQTO010000066.1 GCA_947626785.1 uncultured Oscillospiraceae bacterium | reverse complement strand
AAAAAAGGAGAGAGTTACCAAGGTCTTCCTTGGCAACTCTCTTCTTTTTTTCAGGGACTTTTTTCACAGCCCCTTTTGCAGTTGATGCTGTTACTTGAGCTCGACGGTGGCGCCGACGGCTTCCAGCTGAGCCTTGAGGGCCTCGGCGTCTTCCTTGGAAACGCCTTCCTTGACCTTGGCGGGGATGCCTTCGACCAGAGCCTTGGCCTCGGCCAGGCCCAGACCGGTGATCCCGCGGACTTCCTTGATGACCTTGATCTTCTGGTCGCCGAAGGAGGTCATGACCACGTCAAACTCAGTCTTCTCCTCGACGACGGGAGCGGCAGCCCCACCGGCGGCGGGAGCGGCGACAGCGGCGGCGGAGACACCGAAGGTGTCCTCCAGGGCGTGCACGAGCTCAGAGAGCTCCAGAACGGAAAGGCCCTTGATCTCTTCGATCATAGCGGCGATTTTTTCACTCATTGTTTTTTCCTCCATTAAAATTTTCTGTTTTCCGCTTATTCAGCGGCTTCGGCGGGCTCGGTAGAGCCGCCCTTCTGCTCCAGGATCTGGCCCAGGCAGACGGCCAGGCTGGTGATGGGAGCGAGCATGGTGCCCAGGACCTTGGCATACAGCGCGTCCTTGGAGGGCAGCGTCGCCATTTCCGCGACCTCCGCCTCGCTCAGGACCTTGCCCTCCATGAAGGCGGCCTTGATGTTGAAGCGGTCACCCAGCTTCTTGCTGTAGTCGCTGATGATGCGGAAGGGGGCGATGGGGTCCTTCTCAGACGTGGCCAGAGAGGTGGTGCCGTTGAGAACGTGATCCAGCTCGTTCATGCCCAGCTTGTCCAGAGCCTTGCGGGTCAGGGTGTTCTTGACGACGGTGTAGTTGACCTCTTCCTTGCGCAGCTCGGTACGCAGCTCGGTATCCTCCGCCACGGTGATCCCCTTGTAGTCGATCAGGATACCGGCGTCAGCGTTCTTGATGCGTTCGGCCAGAGCGTCAACGATCGCCTGTTTCTCGCTGAGAACTTTTGCGTTTGGCATTGCGTATTTCACCTCCGTGAGATGTTATCTGCGCCCAAAAAGAAAGCCCCGCGCCATAAAAAGACGCAGAGGCACAAAAACAATCAAGAATCATGTTGATGTCCTCGGCAGGATTTACGGCCTGAGCCACCTGCTGTCTTCGGAGCGCCCAATTAATATACTCCAGGAAAAGCTTTTTGTCAAGCCTTTTTTGCGCTGTTGCAAAACGATAAAGGATGCGCTACAATTTACTCGATCTGTATAGATGGAAATGGAGGCAACAGGCATGACGGACACCTTGATAAGCCAGAAGATGCGTACTCTGGCGCCGGAATCGGACCCGCTGCGTCTTGGAACAGGCTGGTCCCCGGAGGACCTGGGCAAGCCCCAAATTTTTGTGGAGAGCACCTTTGGCGACAGCCATCCAGGCTCAGGACACTTGGATAAGCTGGTTGCCGCGGCGTGCCGCGGGATAGCGGACGCCGGCGGCCACGGCGCCAGGTATTATTGCACGGATATGTGCGATGGGGAGAGCCAGGGTACCGACGGGATCAATTTCTCCCTCGCAAGCCGGGAAATGATCGCCAACATGATCGAGATCCAGGCCAATGCCACCCCCTTTGACGGAGGCGTCTTTTTAGCCAGCTGTGACAAGGGCCTGCCCGGGAATCTGATGGGGATGGCCCGCGTAAACATCCCCTCCGTGATGGTCCCTGGGGGAACGATGGCTGCCGGCCCAAAGCTGTTGACCCTGGAGCAGCTGGGGATGTACAGCGCCCGGTTTGAAAGAGGGGAGATCGGAGAAGAGGAGCTCAACTGGGCCAAGCGCAATGCCTGCCCCAGCTGCGGAGCCTGCAGCTTTATAGGGACAGCTTCCACCATGCAGATCATGGCGGAGGCGATGGGGCTTGCGCTGCCAGGCTCCGCCCTGCTGCCTGCCACGAGCCCGGATCTGCTTGATTACGCCTATCGCGCCGGGAAACAGTCTGTGGAATTGGCTCTGAAGGGCCTAAGACCCAGCGACATCGTCACGATGGAAAGCCTGGAAAACGCGATCTTGGTCCACGCGGCGATCTCAGGCTCTACCAACACCCTGCTGCATTTGCCCGCCATAGCCCATGAATACGGGCTTGAGATCAGCGGCGACACCTTTGACCGGCTCCACAGAGGAGCCCGCTTCCTTCTGGATATCAGACCGGTCGGCCGCTGGCCCGCGGAGTTTTTCTATTATGCCGGCGGCGTGCCTGCCATCATGGAAGAAATAAAACCCTGCCTACATCTGGATGTGCTTACGGTCACAGGGAAGACCTTGGGAGAGAATCTTGACGATCTGAAAAAGAACGGATTTTATGAACGCTGCCAGAGATGGCTGGACGAGGCAAACGAGAGGCTTGGTATCCGTTTGTTTAAGGAGGACATGATCCGGCCCTATGAAAAAGCTCTTGGCACCAACGGAAGCGTGGCCGTATTAAAGGGAAACCTGGCTCCGGAGGGCGCGGTGATCAAGCACACAGCCTGCCCAAAGGAGATGTACAGAGCCGTTTTGCACGCGCGCCCCTTTGACAGCGAGGAAGAGTGCCTCGACGCGGTGCTTCATCATAGAATTCAAAAGGGAGACGCGGTCTTCATCCGCTATGAGGGGCCGAAAGGCTCAGGGATGCCGGAGATGTTTTACACCTCCGAGGCCATCAGCTCTGACAAGGATCTGGGCCGGTCCATTGCCCTCATTACAGACGGACGGTTTTCGGGAGCCTCCACAGGTCCTGTTATCGGGCATTGCAGTCCGGAGGCCCAGGCCGGCGGCCCGATCGCCCTGGTGGAGGAGGGCGACTTGATCGAGATCGACATTCCCGGCCGGGGCCTGAATATAATTGGCGTCGATGGAGAGCGGAAAACGGCCGAAGAGATAGACGGTATACTCAAAGAGAGAAGAAAGAAGTGGCGGCCAAAGCCGATGAAATACAGAGCCGGCGTGCTCCGTATGTTCAGCGAGCATGCCGCGTCTCCGATGAAAGGGGCCTATCTGGAATTCAAATCGGAATGACCAATAGGACTTTTTGCCACGCAGTCCCAGGACCCGGGCGCAGCAGGCGCCCGGGTCCTGGGACTGTTTTATTCCTCAAGAGAGCCGCCGTGGCTCAGGAAGGAGCCGGTGAAGGTCTCCCGGTGCTCCTGCTCGTTAAAAGCGCCGGAGCGCATCCGCTCCATGTCGTTCTGTTCCCCGTCAAGGTGCAGGCGCGCCGCGATGAGCATGGCCTCCGCGTCCCGCCTTGGGATGACGACGACGCCGTCCGCATCGCCTAGGAGGATATCTCCCGGCATGACCACCTGGCCGCCGCAGCACACAGGCACATTGATCTCGCCCGGGCCCTCACGGTAGGGACCCAGGGGCGTGACGGCCTTGGCAAAGACGGGCAGCCGGCTGGCGCGTATCTCGTCCAGGTCCCGCACCGCGCCGTCCACAACGAAGCCGCCCAAGTCGCGCATCTCGGCGTAGGCCAGCATCATGCCGCCGACCAGGGCCCTGTCTGTATAACCGGCGCCGTCCACCACGATGATGTCCCCAGGCTGGGCGTAGTCCAGGGCCACCTGGGCGGCCAGATTGTCGCCAGAGGGGCACTTCACGGTAAACGCCGTGCCGAGAAGCACGTTCTGGTTCCAGTTGCGGATACCGCCGAACATACAGTTCATCTTCCTTGCGCAGTCTCCTATGTTGCTGCTGGGGATACCCCTGAAGGCTTCCACCAGCTCCAGACTGGGGCGTTCAAAATTCAGGAAAGCGCGAAATCCCATCGGCATAAGGACATCTCTCCTTTGTATCATGTGATTTGCCGCGCCAACACACCGCGTTTCGGCCAGGCCGGCAGGCTTTGCTACGGGATGGGTACGCCGATTATAGCACGATTTTTTTCTAAATTCCACATTTTTTGGCAGAAATATGTGCAAAAGCAAAAATCCTTCCGATTGCCAATTGCCGGTATCCTGTCCTGCCGGCGGTGCCTCGTATCAAATTTCCCGGGCCGGGAAATAATAACCACACGCTTTTGAAGCAAAGCAAAGGAGTGTGGTACGATGCAGGGCAAGGTAGAGATCTGCGGCGTCAACACGGCGGAGCTGCCGGTGCTGAAGGGCGGGGAGACCCGGCGGCTGCTGGAGCGGGCCCATGAGGGGGACGCCGCCGCCCGGGAGGAGCTGATCTCCGGCAATCTGCGGCTGGTGCTGTCGGTGGTGCAGAAGTTTGCCGGCAGGGGAGAGAGCATGGACGACTTGTTCCAGGTGGGCGTCATTGGGCTGATAAAAGCGGTGGACTGCTTCGATCTGAATCAGAACGTCCAGTTTTCCACCTACGGGGTCCCCATGATCGCCGGGGAGCTGAGGCGCTTTCTGCGGGACCACAGCGCCGTGCGGGTGTCCCGCTCTATGCGGGACACGGCCTACCGGGTGCTCCAGGCCAAGGAGAAGCTCACTGCCGAGACGGGCCGGGAGCCGGACGTGGAGACCATCGCCAAGGTGCTGGACATCAGCCGGCAGGAGGTGGTCTTCGCCATGGAGGCCATCTGCGACCCAGTGTCCCTCTATGAGCCGGTCTACAGCGACGCGGGGGAGAGCGCCTGCGTCATGGACCAGATCGGCGATACCCGCAACACCGACGAGCATTGGCTGGAGCAGATCGCCCTGGAGGAGGCCATGCGCCGCCTGACGGCCAGGGAAAAGCGGATCCTGTCTCTGCGCTTTTACGACGGGCGCACCCAGATGGAGGTGGCCAAGGAGGTGGGGATCTCCCAGGCCCAGGTCTCCCGGCTGGAGAAAAACGCCATCCGTCAAATCAAAAAGAATATCACGGCCTAAAAAAACCGGGGAAGCTTCCGCTTCCCCGGTAAACGCTTTTTAGAGCTTGCTTTATGCCGCTTTGGCGGCCCGTTTGGCGCCGATGTACTGCCAGGCAAAGAGCACCAGCAGCAGGGCGATGCCCACGAAGTCGGTCACCATGCCGGGATACAGCATCATCAGACCGCCTGCGCAGAGCAGGGTGCGTATCAGCCAGTTGGCCTTCCGGAACAAATAGCCGTTCATGGCGGCGGCCACGCCGAAGATGCCAAACAGAGAGGTGACGACGATCTGAACCAGCTCCACGACCGAGGTGTCGATCAGCAGCATGGCCGGGTTCAGCGCGAAGATATAGGGGACCACGAAGGCGGCGATGGCAAGCTTGGTGGCGTTGAAGGCCGTCTTCATGGGCTTGGATTTGGCGATGGCGGAGCCGGCGTAGGCGGCCAGGGCCACAGGGGGCGTGATGTCCGCCACGATGCCGAAGTAGAACACGAAGAAGTGGGCGGCCATCTGGGGGATGCCCATCTGAATCAGGATGGGGGCGCAGGTGGAGGCCATGATGCAGTAGTTGGCGGTGGTGGGCACGCCCATGCCCAGCACGATGCAGCAGAGCATGGTCAAAAACAGGGCAATGAACAGATGCCCGCCGGAGAAGGAGACGATGGCGGTGATGAGTTTGGAGGCCAGGCCCGTCATGTTGATGCAGCCGGCGATCACGCCCGCCATGCCGCAGGCGGCCGCCACGGTGATGCAGCTCTTGCCGCCGCTGGCCAGGGCCTCAAAGAAGGTGCGGGGGGTCATGCGGCAGTCCTTGTTGAACAGGCTCACCACCACGGCGATCACGATGGAGATGGCCGCCGAGTAGGCCATGGTCCGGGCCCCGGAGGACACCAGCCAGACCAGCACGATCAGAGGCAGCAGCAGGTAGATCTTCTTGATCAGGTGGCTGAACTTGGGCAGCTCGCTGCGGGGGATACCCTGGAGCCCCAGCTTCCGGGCCTCCAGGTGGACGCAGATGAAGATGCCCATGAAATACAGAACGGCGGGCAGAATGGCCCGGACGATGATGTCAGAGTAAGGGACGCCCACATATTCGGCCATCAGGAAGGCCGCGGCGCCCATGATGGGGGGCATGATCTGGCCGCCGGTAGAGGCGGCCGCCTCCACCGCGCCGGCAAATTCCGGCTTGTAGCCGGTCTTCTTCATCATGGGGATGGTGACGGAGCCGGTGGTGACGGTGTTGCCCACCGAGGAGCCGGAGACCATGCCGCACAGGGCCGAGGAGATGACGGCCACCTTAGCGGGGCCGCCGGAGGAGGAACCGGCCACGCAGTTTGCCAGATTGATAAAGAAATCGGAGATGCCGGTGCGCTCCAGAAAGGCGCCGAAGATGATGAAGACCACGATGAACTTGGCGCAGACCTGGATCGGCGTGGTGAGGACGCCGGTGGTCTGGTAGAACAGCCCGATGGTCACCTGCCGGATGGCCCGGGCCAGGCCCATATCCCGGCTGAAGCAGTAATAATAGAGGGCGTACACGAGAAAGACGCCCGCCACGCAGAGGATGGGCAGGCCCACGCTCCGGCGGCAGAGCTCCACCACCGACAGAACGCCGATAACGCCGATGACGATCTCATAGGGCTTGATGTTCATAGTGCCCAGGCGGACCGTCAGGCTCTGGGCGTTGACGACCACATAGAAAAAGGCGGCGGCGCCCAGGACCATGATGACCCAGTCATACCAGGGCATGTGGTTGGGCTTGTGGTCCCCCTTCTTGGCGGGGAAGCACAGGTAGCCGATGATGATGATGCAGCCCAGGAACGAGGGGTAGCGGATCAGATCCAGCCAGGTGGCGAAGAGCGTCACGTAGATGGAAAAGCAGGAGAAGGCAGCCAGCGTAATGCTCACGGCCCACTTCTGCCAGCCCTCCCAGACGCGGGTGTTGGACTCCCGGTCGTATTTCTTCATGACCTCGTCCACGGCGGCCTGGTCGAAGTAATGCTCCTCGGCCCGGTGGGCGGCGATCTCCTGCTCGATGTTCTTGTCTTTGGACATGGGGTATACCTCCATGGTGAAAGTTGCAGGGACAGAAGCCGGGAGCGAGCTAAAAAAGCGTCCGCTCCCTCAGCAAAAGTACCAAAAATTGGATACCGGAAAATGCGCATGGAGTGCCGCGCTTTTGACGCGGCACTCCGTTGTGCCCGTCCTGGCAAAAGCCAGGGTCTTCTCAGTTTACGCGGCGGTGTCTACCGTGATGTTGTTCTCAGCGTAGAACTTGGCAGCGCCGGGGGAGAAGGGAGCCGCGATGCCTTCGGTGGCGAAGGTCAGATCCAGCTCAGCGCCCTTGGCGTGCAGCGCGGTGATGTCGTCCTTGCCGTTGAAGATGGTGGAGACGATGGCGTAGGCCACATCGTCATCGATGCTGGACTTGGCGATCAGGGTCGCCTTGGTGGTGATGGTGGTGGCGTCCTCGTCAAAGCCGTTGTAGGTGCCGGCGGGGATGGTGTAAGCGGCGTAGTAGGGGGCGTCGGCCAGGAGCTTCGCCATGTGCTCGTCGTCGATGGAGACCAGGTACACGGTCTTGCTGGCGGCCAGATCGGAGATGGCGGGGGTGGGGGCACCGGCAGTCTGCACGGCCACGTCGATCTTGCCGTCCTTCAGGCTCTCGGCGGAGTCGGCAAAGGACTGGTACACGGGATTGATGTCGTCCAGGGTCATGTCATAGGCGGCCAGGATATCCACGGTGTTGTAGTAGGTACCGGAGCCAACGTCGCCCACGCAGACGCTCTTGCCCTTCATGTCGGCAACGGACTTGATGTCGGGGTTGCAGGTGACCAGCTGCACGGTCTCGGCGTACAGAGCGCCCAGAGCCACAAAGCTCTGCACCGCGCCGGTCTCGGCGAAGGTGTTGGTGCCGCCGTAGGCGTAGCCCAGAACGTCAGACTGGACGGTGCCCAGGTCGTACAGGCCGGTGTCGATGCCGGTGATGTTGGCAGCGGAGCCGCCGGTCTCGTTCACAGTGATGTCGATGCCGGTCTGCTGCTTGATATAGGTGGCCAGCACGCCGCTGAAAGCGTAGTAGGTGCCGGCAGAACCGCCGGTGCCGATGGACAGCTTGACGCTGGACAGATCGACAGCGGGGGCCTCCTCAGCAGGGGCCTCTTCAGCCGGAGCGCCGGCAGCGGGGGCTTCTTCGGCCGGAGCCTCAGCCGCGGGGGCTTCCGTGGCGGCGGGGGCGGCGTTGCCGCCGCAGGCGGCCAGAGCAAGCAGCATGCACAGAGCAAGCAGCAAAGCAGTCAGTTTCTTCATTTTCTTTTCCTCCCTATTCAGAGTAAATAGCTTCCACTTTCTGAAGCTGTGCTTATATCATACCGCGAAAAGGCGCACTTTGCAAGAGTAAATTGCTAAATTAGAGCTTCTCATAAAAGAATCCGCGCAAAGGGGCTTGCATTTGTATAAAAATACAGAAAAGTGCCCAAAAGCATCGGCAAAACCGGAGAAGAAGCGGGAATGTTTCTCATGGAAAGACGGAGTTACTGCATAATTTTTCACAAAAGTGAATGAACAAAAAAGACTTGCCAAGCCGGGTGCGGAGGTACATAATGTATACAGCAGAGAGAGGAGAGTGGGCAGATGTCTGTAAAACTCATCGCGTTCGATCTGGACGGGACCCTTCTGGACGACGACAAGAACGTCCCGGAGGAGAATCTGCGGGCCCTGGCGGCCGCGGCGGAGCGGGGGATCCATATCGTGCCCGCCACGGGGCGCATCGTGGAGGGCGTGCCGGAAGTGATCCGAAGCCTGCCCTTTGTGCGCTATTATATCGCCATCAACGGGGCCTATGTGTACGACGCCAAGGAGGGGAAGATCCTCTACCGGGGGGAGATCCCCGTAGAGACGGCCATCCGCTTCTGCGAATACGCGGACACGCTGCCGGTGCTGTACGACTGCTATCAGTATAATTTCGGCTGGATGAGCCGGTCCATGTACGACAGGATCGAGGAGTATTTCGCGCCGGAGCCGGGCATCCTGGCTCTGGTCCGCCGGACCCGTGAGCTGGTGGACGATCTGAAGGAGACCTTCCGGCAGCGGGGAGACCCGGTGCAGAAGCTGCAAATGTATTTCCGGCCGGACCAGATGGAGCTCCGGGCCGAGCAGATGAAAAAGCTGCCGGAGCTGTTCCCAGGGCTGATGACCGCAAGCTCCCTGAAAAACAACATTGAGATCAACAGCGTCGCCGCCGGGAAGGGACCCGCCCTGCTGGCCCTGGCGGAGAGCCTGGGGCTGGAACGGAGCGAGACGGTGGCCTTCGGAGACGGCAGCAACGACCTGAGCATGATACGCGCCGCCGGGCTGGGGGTGGCTATGGCCAACGCCGAGGAGAGCGTCAAGGCCGCGGCGGGGCTGATCGCCGACTCCAACCGGGAGGCCGGCGTGGCGCAGGTGATCTGGAAGCTGCTGGAGGAGGACAACGAGGACGGGTGATCGTTTAACTGCATATAAACGAAAGTTTAGCTGCTCAAAAAGGCAGAGCCTTTTTGAGGCAAAGGGGATGCAGCCCGCTGCATCGCACGGCGTCAGAAGAACGCTGCCAAGCCATTTTACCGCGCAAGCACGGCAAAATCGGCGGGCAGCGTTCTTCCTCCTTTTCAAACCGAAACAAAAGTTTCGGTTTGAGGGGATGTTTATAGAGACGGGGTTCGCGCACGTTTGCGGGCTGAGAAGAGTTTTTTCCGAGGCACATGTCCTCGGAAAAAACGATTTGACCGATTTCGCGCCTGCGGGCGCGAAACTCTGCGAGGCTATGGTGCGCAGATGGACGACCGTCCGGCGAGCCTCGTCCTCGCAAGCTCCATATCGTCTCGCTCTGCCGTAAACGGCAGAGTTCGCTCATTCCGCTGCTCGTCCTCTTCACCTCAAAGCGTCCGCTTTGAGGTGAGAAGTCAGAAGGAGGCTGTCCGCCGACCTGGTGGTGCTTGCACCGCCAGGTGGCTTCACAGCCTTCTTCTGACGCAGGGCGACCTAAGAAGAGGTATGTTGTACACTCCTCCCTAGAGGGGTCCCGGGGAGACTTCCCCGGGTGCCTTTTCTTTCGGTTCGCTTTCTTTGTGGCAAGACAAAGAAAGCGAACAAACTCACCAAGAGACCAAGCCATATTCCCGCTGGTGACCAAAGGAGAAGGGCTGAGGAAAGTTTTTTTGAGCAGCTAAACTTTCGTTTATGTTTAATTACTCATCAAAAAAGGGCCTCTCGGCCCTTTTTCGCGCTTTATTGCAGGCCGTTTTCCTCTAACAGCCGGTCGTACTCGGCCAGCACCAGGGGCAGCACCCGCTCCAGGCGGTAATTTTCCGCCTCCGCCCGGGCCCTCTGCCCCAGCTTCCGGCGCAGCGGTTCCGACTCCATCAGCCGGCCGGCGGCGGCGGCGCAGGCCTCCGCGTCCCCGTAGGGGAAGAGCAGACCGGTCTCCCCGTCCCGGATCAGGTCCGCGTTGCCTTTCACGGCGCTGGCCGCAATGGGCAGGCCGCAGGCCATCGCCTCCAGAATGTTGAAGGGCAGCCCCTCACTCCGGCTGGAGGAGACGGCGGCGTCTGCCAGGGCGTACCAGGGACCCATTGCCGCCTGCTGCCCGGGGAAGAACACGCGCCCTGCCAGCCCCAGCTCCGCCGCCAGGGCCTTGCAGCGCTCCAGCTCCGCCCCCTCTCCGGGGAGGACCAGGACCGCCCGCTCCGGCAGCTCTCGCAGGGCCCGCAGCAGGGTCTCCTGGCTCTTTCGCTGGGAAAACTCCGCCGGATACAGCAGCACAAAGGCCTCCGGCCCCAGGCCCAGCTCCGCCCGGAGCTTCCGCCCCGCCTCCGGCTCCGGCCGTATGCGGTCAAAGTCCGCCCCGATGCCGGGGATGGCCGCCACCCGGCGGCCCAGGGCCAGCCGGGACGCCAGCTCATAGTCCCAGGCGTTCATGGTCAGCAGCAGATCCGTCTCCGGAACGGTCAGCCGCTCCGCGGCCAGCAGCAGGGCTTTCTTTACGGCCGGACTCTCATCGTCAAAGAGATAGCCATGCACCGTATTCACCAGCAGGGGCCGCTCCCGCAAGCCCTTCACGGCAAGCCGCGTAAAGAAGGCGGCCAGGGAGGTGTGGACAGAGATCAGATCGACGCCCTCCTCCCGAATTTCCCGGCGCAGGAGGACCGAGGCCCGGAAATTGGCCGGAGAGCTCATTTTCTTTTCGATGGGCAGCGATATCAGCCGGTCCGCCCAGGGCAGCTCCGCCGCCTCGCCGCCGGCGGCCGCCAGGACCGTCCAGCCCCGCTCCTTGAAGGCGCGCAGGTAGGGCAGATGGAAGTGCCGCAGGTGCCCGAAGGTGGAGGCGGCAAACAGGATTTTCGGCATAGTCCCTCCCAGGCTTTCAGAGCTTTTCGTCGTTCTTGAACTTGCCGCGGAACACGGTCATCCACAGGATCTGGATATCCAGCCAGAGGCTCCAGTGCTCGATGTAATAGATATCATATTCGATGCGCTTCTTGATAGAGGTGTCGCCCCGCAGATCGTGGACCTGGGCCCAGCCGGTGATGCCCGGCCGCACCTGGTGCTTGACCATATACAGCGGCACCTCCTCCCGGAAGCGCTCCACATAGTAGGGGATCTCCGGCCGGGGCCCCACCAGGCTCATGTCCCCCTTGAGCACGTTCCAGAACTGGGGCAGCTCGTCCAGGGAATACTTCCGGATAAAGGCGCCGAAGCGGGTCTTGCGTGGATCCTGATTCCCGCTCCAGGCGGTATCCTGGGCATCGTTGACGCGCATGGAACGGAACTTATACATATAAAAGATCTTCTTGTTGAGCCCCACCCGCTTCTGCTTGAAGATGACCGGGCCGGGGGAGGAGAGCCTTACGCCGATGGCGCAGATGAGCATCACCGGAGAGGACAGCACCAGCAGCAGCGAGGAGCCCACGATATCCATGGCGCGCTTTAAAAAGGCGTTGGCCCAGTTGTCCAGCGGGATCCGGCGGATATTCATCAGCGGGATGCCGTTCAGGTCGTCAAACTTGGGGGTGGAGGGCATGTAATCCACAAAGAAGGGGATGATCGCCAGCTTGATCCCCGCCGACTCGCAGGCGTTGATGATCCCACGGGTGAAGGAGAAGTCCTCCGGCTCTCCGGCAAAGATCACCTCTTCCGGCTGCTCCTTTTCCAGCACCTCAGGCAGCTGCTCAAAGCTGCCCAGATAGCGCAGGCCCTTTTTCCCTGCGTCCTGCTGGGCCATGTAGCCGATGGCGTTGTAACCCAGCTCCCGGTCCCGGTGTATTTCGTCCAGAAAGCGCTTGGCCACCCGGCCGCAGCCCAGGATCAGGATGTCCTTCTGGTTATAGCCCTGCTCCCGCATGGAGCGCAGCGCCCGGCGCACGACGACCCTCTTCAGGCTCAGGGTGCCCAGGCCCAGCGGCACGGACAGGAGCAGCACCATGCGGGAATAGTTGATGCCCCAGCTCAGAAACAGCAGAGACTGGAGCAGCAGCATATCCAGCAGCCCGGCTTTCCACAGACGCCGCAGTTCCTCCCGCATAGGGGTCTTCCGGAAGGGCTGGTACACGCCAAAGCCCACCATAGTGAACATCTGCAGCAGGGTATAGAAAATGCTCATGCGCACATAGTCCACAAAAGGTTCCGTAATAATGCCGTCTGTAAACACATAAAAACGGATAAGAAAAGCCAGCGGCAGCGACAGAAACAGGATCAGCGCGTCACTGAGCACATTCAGTTGGTTGAGCAAGGTTTGATTCTCTTTGATCATAAACGGACGCTCCGCTCTCTATCGTCGTTTCATACTTTCCACAAACGCTGCTATATTATAGCCCAAAGCCCCGGATATTTCAAGCATAGATCGGATCCTGTCAAATCTGACCGAGAAAAGAGAAAACTTTTTTGGAGCGGCTGATCTTTTGCTTATCAAAACGTATCTTATTAAGAAAGAGCCTCCCGGCTTAAATAACCGGGAGGCTGAGACTGGTGCGCCCAGCATGGGCGATAACTTGGTGGTGAAAGTCCACTACGGACTCGGAAGCAGGAACCGTTAGC
>CANQTO010000065.1 GCA_947626785.1 uncultured Oscillospiraceae bacterium | reverse complement strand
TCGGCTAACGGTTCCTGCTTCCGAGTCCGTAGTGGACTTTCACCACCAAGTTATCGCCCATGCTGGGCGCACCAGTCGCAGCGGCACAGCCAGTAGTGCTGCCCGTCCCGCTTGCCCGCGTAGGAGAGGACCTCCAACAGGCCGAACTTCTTTCCGGCCCAATCCTTCAGCGGCGGCCGGCTCAGACAGCCGCAGCTCTTCTTGTAGCCGGCCTGGAGCTGGCCGGAGGTGGTCTCCACCTCGTTGCCGCAGTCGCAGAGGCAGCGCCAGAGGCAATGTCCCTGTTCGTCATAGCGGCCCGTGTCCTCCAGCACCGTCAGCTTCCCAAAGCGCCGGCCGCTCAGATCCTGCCGCCGTTTCTTCTTTCCCTGGCAGCCGCAGTCGGCAGTCCAGCCGTTTTTCAGATAGCGTGAGGAGGCCAGGACCTCCCCTCCGCAGTCGCAGAGGCAGCGCCAGACCGTATAGCCGTTCTTTCTCTCCGGCGTGGGTCCCACCGCGGTGAGCAGACCGAACCGCTCTCCGGTCAGGTCTTTCTTCTCTCCGCCCATTCCGGTTTCCCCCTTCGCAAAATGCCGTTTACTCTTCCACTTTGGGGTATCTACAGCCGCAGGGCGGGAATGACCCCGCCCTTCATTTCAATTTCATTTTGTCGCTTACGCCGTGGCCTTTTTCCTTTTGTTGCGGACGATCAGCCAGACGACCAGGGCGATCAGGGTCGCGTCCACCAGGATCAGGCCGATCCTTCCGGCCACAGGCAGCTGGTTGAAGGCAGTCGCGCCGCCCTCGATCAGGTCCTTGCCCATGTCCAGCAGACCCAAAGGCGTGTCGTCCAGGTCGATGATCTCCGCCGGGGCCGGGGCCAGCGGCGCCGCGCCGCCGTCCACCGCTACGGCCCCGCCGGCGTTGTCCACCGCGGGTGCGGCCGGAGCCGGAGCGGTCAGAGGCGCGTACTCAAAGGTGAACACATTGGCCGAGGCGTCCTCGGACAGGGTACGCCCAAGGTTATAGGCCTGGGGCTGGTAGCCCTCGACGTAGCGGTAGGCAACCACCATATAGTCGCCGATGTTGCCGTAGAAGGTCTCGGGATCGTGCAGCTGGGTGCCGGTCCCGGCGAGCACGTAGTTGACCGTATAGGCCACCTGATCGCCCTTGATGCCGTAGGCCACCACCAGGTCCAGGTCCCGGTCCACCGTGAACACGTTCTGCAGGCCCTCGTTGTTGTCCTTTCCGGCCTCACGCAGACCCATCACATAGTATTTGGAGTCCTCCGGCAGGCTCACGCCCGCCGCGTCGGACCCGATCTGGGTCCCCGCCTTCACATTTTGCTTAGATACTACGCCGCCGCCCGCGATATCCTCGCGGCCCAGGTAGATGCGCACATCGTAGCCGTACTCCTCCCCCGCCTCGGCGTAGGCCGGCAGCGTGAAGGCGCAGAAGAGGCAGAGGACCGTCAGCAGGACAAACAGTTTCTTTGCGGCTCTCATTTCTCGCCCTCCCCCTTCTTCTTTTTGTTGCTCACATAGCCGTAGACCGCGATCAGCAGCACCAGCGCGCCGGCGCCGCCCATCAGGCCCATGTAGAGAAAGCTGTCGTTCTCATCGCCGGTGCGCACGTAGGTAGTGCGCCGGTTGGCCTCCAGCTCTACGGCGAAGTTCATTTGCAGGTCCGCCCGGGTATCCTGATAGTTGTTGGCCTGGCTCTCGCCGTCCAGCGCCACCTTCAGGGTCAGGCGGCCGCCCTGGCCGGGGTTCAGGGTGTCCAGGAAGAAGTAGTCCTCCATGGCCCCCGTGGCCTCATGCAGGCCCACCTCGCCCACTTCGCCGCTGCGGTTCAGGGAGTTGTTGCCGCCTACGGTGTCGCTGTCAAAGAGCACCGTGGTCCCGCCGGGGCCCTCATAGCTCAGCACATAGGTATACGCGCCGTTGGCGGTCCTGAGTTTTCCGTCCTCCAGGGAGTGGAGCACTTTGTTGGTCATGTACCAGGAGGTGGGGTTCTCGTTTCCGTTGGACAGCTCCAGGGTGATCACCGTGCTGTCCCCCGGCTCCAGCTGAGCCAGGGAGGTGTCGAAACCGCCGGACCCGAAATCGCTCTCCATTTTGGCGTCCCTGGTGAAGCTCACGTGGAAGGTGCCGCCGGGCAGCGGATCGTCGTCCGCGGCCAGAGCCGTCACGCTCCCGATCGACAGGAGCAGCACGGCGCTCAGAAGGACGCACAACAGTTTCTTCTTCATTCAGGCTCCCCCCTCTCAACCGTTATGGCCCCAGGCGCTGACGGCCGCGTCTTCAAAGTGCCGGTCCTGTACCGCGTCCACCTGGGCCTCGATCACGAACTGCATATCGTCATAGGAATAGGTAGTGACGATCTTGTTCCCATCCTGGGTCCGGCTCACCGTGGCCTGCACATCCGCGCTGATGGTCAGGGTGTCTGTCAGGGCCGGGGTAGTCTGGCCGGGGGCCAGGACGCCGGGATAGTAGAACACGCTCCGCTCCTCGGTCCGGGAATCCGTGTCCTCTGTCCAGCCGGAGTTCTCCGCCGGGTGCAGCTCGATCAGGCTCGGGTCCAGCGTCCGGTCCTTTTGCCCGTCCGCGTTCACCCAGTATTTATACAGGGTCAGGCGCACGTACTGGGGGATGGTGCCGGTGTTCTGCACGGCGAGCGCCTCGGGATAGGCAGCGCCCAGCCTCAGCTTCTCTCCGTCCCTGAGCATGCTTCCCAGCAGCTCGCCCGTGACCTCATCCCAGCTCTCGGAGTTCTGCACATAGTTCCGGTGGGAGACGGCCGCCCCGTTTTCCAGCAAGGTCACGCCGATATCCCTCATCTCCACCTCGGCGGTATAGTCGTCGGAGAAGTAGGTCAGGGCCGCCCGGGTGCCACCCACGGAGCTCATCAGCAGCAGAAGCACGGCCAGGCCAAACAGCGCCATGGTCACCCGCGGGGTCAGAAGCTTTTTCAATTTTGCCATAGCTCATTCCCCTCCTTCCGAAGCCGTCTTGTTCGCCACGATCAGCTGCTGGTCCCAGATACGGCCGTCCGTGGCCGGGACGGGGGTCCCGTCGGTCTCGTACAGCACCGGCGCGCACTCGTGGACGACGGCTACGTTGATGCTGTCGCCCAGCTGGGCCAGATCATCCTTCTCCAGGCCGCCGATCTGGATCGTCAGCGGCGCGGCGTCCAGGGCCTCCGGCCCCAGGGGCGTCAGATAGACCCACCAGTCGCCGGTCAACTGCCAGCCATCGCCGGCAACGCTCAGGGGATATTTCTCTCCGTCCGGGCTCCAGGCCCGCACGCGGACATAGACCTCCTGGCTGTTCTCGCCGCCGGCCGTGTTATAGTGGATATTCACGACCTTTCGGGCCTCTGTGACCTCTTCCTCGAATTCCGTCTTGTAGCCCAGCTCCAGCGCCATGCCGCCCTTGGCCTCGGCGAAGGTGGTGAAGTAGGCCCAGGCGCTGCCGATACCGGCGCTGAGCACCAGCGCCAGGATCAGAACGGTCAGGATCAGATTCCTTCTTTTCATCGCTCCGCGCCCTCCTTAAGCTCCCGCCGGCGGCACATAGTTCCAGGCGCCGTCCTCTTCGCTGTACTCATAGTGGTTGTTGGCGCCGTAGCCGCCGCTGTTCCGGTCGTTGTGGGTATTGTGGAACCTGGCCTCCGTAAGCTCGGCCGCGGAGACCGTCAGGCCGTCTACCGTACCGGCATCCGCCGTGTAGCTGGCGCCGCTGTAGACCTCCGTCACGGTGACGGTGGAGCCCGCCGGGATCCGGTCCAGGGTGACGCTCTTTTCCAAGTCCCCGCCGCTGAAGTCCAGGCTCACCACGTTGCTGTAGACCGTCTCCGCGTCCTCGCCCTCGCCCCTGACGGCCTTGACCTCAAAGACGAAGCTGGCGTCCCATTCATCCAGGTAGGCGTCGATGCCCTTGACGATCCGCAGCTGTCCGAAGCGGGGCTCCCGGGTCACCTTCAGGAAGCTGGTCACATCGTAGTTCCAGCCGCTGCCGTCGGCGGTGCTGCCGCCGGTGGTATCCGGGCCCTCCACGTTCCGGCCGGGCAGGGACACTAAGTAGGGGGTGAAGCGGTAGGTATACTCCTCGCTATAGGCCAGAGTCGCCAGCTCCTCCCCGTCGGCCTCCACGTAATCCGCGCTCTTCAGCCCCGCCCCGTGGGGGACGATCAGGTACAGGCCCGCCGTCAGGTCCTTGGCTTTTTTCAGGCCGTCAAGGCTCACGGCCGGGTCGGACACCGGCTTTGCCGCTTCTCCCTCCCCGGTCAGGCCGAAGAGGGTCCGGGAGGCGGTCAGCGCCATCTCCTGCCAGACAGCGGCGGGGACGGCCTCCGTCTCGCCCTCCGCTTCTTCGGTCAGCTGTCCGAAGAGCTCCTCCAGCCCGGCGAAAGCCCCGGTAAAGCTGTAGGTGTACCCGGCGCCGCCGGAGCTGGCCTTGGCCGGCGCGATCAGGTACAGATCCACCGCCAGCGTCGCCGCCGGTCCCGCCTCGCCCGGCTCTTCTCCGCCGGGCAGCGCCGGGGCCGGAGCAGGCTCCAGATCGGCCTTGTAGCTCTCCTCCATGTCCACGGTCAGCGAGCTCAAGCTCTTATCGAAAGACGTTCCCGGGGCCGCTGCCGCCTCCGGCTCTCCGCTGGCCGCCAGCGCCGCCGGCGCGCCCAGAAGCACAGCCGCCGCCAGCAGGATACTGGCCGCCCCGGTCAGCACACTCTTTTTCATAGGCGATCTCCTCCTTTTTTCATGCCGGGCAGCGGTCAAAGGCCGCTGCGCCTTGCTCTTCTTATGACTGTTTTCGTCTCAGCTGAGGATCGTTTTGCGCAGGCTTTGGTATTCGCTGAGCAGCTCTTTTTTGTCCTTTCGCGGCCGTCGGAAGCTGTTGCAGACCAGCGTCACGGCCAGCAGCGCCAGCAGCAGGGGGACAGCCAGAGCGGGGACCACCACATAGGTGGAGACCCGGCTGGCCTCGGAGCGCAGCGGGGGCGCTCCCTCCAGATCCTCGATCCGTGTCCCCCGCACCAGCATCCGGTGGCTGTTGACCCCGTAGGGGGTGCAGGTGACCAGCGTACAGAGATCCTTCCCCTCCTGGATCTCCAGCTCCTCCATATCGTCCGGCAGCACCACGCGGATCTGGTCCACCACATAGGTGACCGTCCGGTCCAGCACCGTCACCTTGAAGACGTCCCCGGCCTGGAGCTGATCCAGATCGGTAAAAAGCCTTGCCGAGGGCAGGCCCCGGTGGCCGGAGATGGCGCAGTGGGTGCTCTCGCCGCCCACGGGGAGAGAGGTCCCCTCCATGTGCCCGGTGGCCACCTGGAGGATGGACTCCTCCGTGCCGTGATAGATGGGCAGATAGACATTAATGGAGGGGATCTCCACGTAGCCCATCATACCGCTGGCGGTCACGTTCAGAAGCTCCCGGTAGGCGGCCTTTGCCTCCTTGTTCAGGGGAAAATGGCTGCCCGACTCCGCCAGACGGCGGTTAAAGTCCTCGGCGGCGGCGATCATGGCGGCCGCCTCCTCGGCGGACATGCTCTCCGTCTGATCCGCGTAGTCCTCCACGGCCTTGGTCTGCTGAAAGCGGTTCCAGCAGTCGCTGACCGTGGGATAGAGCAGCAGCCCCAGCCCCGCCAGCAGGATGAGGAGCAGGATAAAGGTCGCGACTCTGCCGCCCTTCTTTTTCTTTGTTTTCGCCTTAGACATTGCGATTCCTCGAAACAATTAGGAATTAGGAATGAGGAATTAAAGGAAAAAGTGATTTGAATAGATCCATGAATCCTTAATTTCTAATTCCTAATTCTTAATTGTTTTCATTCTCTCACTTCTCGCCCTTTCGGGCGAGAAGTGAGAAGAATGGAAACTTAGCCTTCCCGGCTCATGCGCTTCTTGGTGATCAGCAGCACCAGGGCCGCGGCCACCAGGACGCCGCCCACCGCGTAGAAGATGGTGGTGCCGATGCCGCCGGAGTGGGGCATTTCAAAGGTGACCGGCTCATTCGTGACGGTCAAAGTGCCGTCCGGCAGCGCGGATACCGCGCCCGGATAGGCCTCAATGTCCACATCTTCCGCAAAGCCGTAATAGAACAGGATGGGCTCCTCCAGCTCGTCGTAACCCTCGGGGGCCTCTTCCTCCACCAGGATGTAGTAGTTGCCGGGCGCCAGGAGCCAGTTCATGTCCTTGGAGATCGTGTAGGTCCCGTCCTCGCCGGTGGTGAACTCCCAGCCGGTTTCGGAATAGCAATCGTATTCCGTGCCGTCCACTTCCACCGGTACGGTTCCCTCCAGTTCGCCGGTGCTCACCAGGTAGAATTTGAACTTAGCGCCGGGCAGCTTCACAGCGGAGTCTCTGCTGTCCTGCTTCTCTATGGTCAGTTCATAGAGGGTGCCCGAGCCGCTGCCGGCGATCTCATTGACCTGCAGGGAGCGCTCGTAGCTGCTGGGCGTGCTCATCACGCCGTCGATGCTGGCCTGGTTGGACACCCGCACATCTCCCTTCTGCGGGACAAGGGCGTTGTACTGGATGATCAGCGGCACCCCGTCGGGGACCATGAGCTGGAACTTGCCCTTCTCCGTGGAGGGCATCAGGACCCACTGGTCCTTGCCCAGCCCGTCGCCGACGGAGCTGTCCGTGATCTTCGTCAGCGGCTTCCCCTCTTTGTCCAGCACCTGGATGGAGTTCAACTCGATCTCCAGGTTCTCGCTCTTGTCGTTTACGAGCAGATACTCCTTTTCCGCGTCCAGATCCGCGCCGCCCATGTTGACATGCAGGGTGAACTTCAGCAGATTGCTCTCGCCCACCTGCTCCGCCTCCTTGGTCAGATGCTGGGGCAGATAGGGCACCGTCGCGTCCGCTGTCCAGTGGGCCTGCTCATGCAACTTGTCTCGGATCTCGGCGTGGTTATAGATTGGGACGCTGTCTGTGTCGAGGGCGTGCTCCCGCAGCCATTCGTCGGTGGCCTTCAGCTTGTAGGTGAAGCGGAGCTGGGCAAGATTCACGTCGAGCGCGTTGAACAGCTCATGGTTGGCGTTGTTGTTTCCGGTTCCATTTTCATTATAGAAGAGGACCAACGGCGCTTTGATCACGTTCACGTCCCCATCCTTTTTTACAATACTATTATGATTATAAGCTTTATAATTTGGATTAAAATCAGGGAAGGTTTGTTCATTGCCGTATTTATCTCTGGCGATGGCGGTCAGGCTTTCCGGCACATATTCCCAACCGTCTGGCAGCACATCGTAAAACACCGCCTGCATACCATTGTCGTAGTCCCAGTTTTTCTCTCTTAAATTATCCCTGACATCCTGGAAATACTGGTTGACGGTATTGTCGGTGGTATTCATGGTGACGGTCCAGGTGATGGTGTTGTCGTTCTTGTTGGGCGTGCCGGTCTTGTTCATCCGATCCGCGTTGTTGAAGAACACCGAGTAGCCGGGGTACCAGTTCTGGTAGCGCAGGTTGACGTTGTTCCTGATGCCCGCCGTCAGCACCTCGCTGGGCAGCTTTGTCAGGGAATCGCCCCCGCCCATCTTGGGAAGCGTCATCGCGCCGTTGTCATCGGACATATCCAGGTCATACTCCGTGATGATCAGCCGGGCGTGGTCCTTGATGGTCCAGTGGCCCCATTTGCCGAACGCCTCTTCATATCTCCTGCCGTCAAAGCCGAAAATGATATTCAGGGTGCTGTCCGCAAGCCGGTAGACGTACTGGTCCATGTTCTCAGAATCATAGCCCGTCACACCGGGGAAGGCGTCAAAGTCAAAGCCCTCTGTCAGTTCCTTCTTCTCTCCAATATGTTTCAGCAGATCGTCCACCTTCTGGGTCTCGCCGGTGGTCTCATCCCATTCGCTGACCCAGCCTTTTTCCACATCCGCCACGCTGACCTTCAGCCCGCTGACCCGGCCGCCGTCCTTCTTAAACTCCGAGATGTAGTATTTTTCGCCGCCGAATTCCACGACCATATCGTCCTGGATGTACAGGGGCGTCCACTCACCCGCGGGCACCAGGGTGTACAGGGTATAGTGCAGCTTATGCTCCGCCTCGGAAAACTCCTGTTTCTTGTAGATAACGCCGTCTCCGGAGGGCTCCACATAGAGTTCCACGTTGCTGCCCCGGTGTTCGTCGATCTTGACCTTCGGCATCTTTTTATCCGGATCGTCTGCGGGAGGCTTCACGGTGCCTGTGCCGGTGACGGTGACATCGTTTGCCACGTTGCCCCAGAATACATCCGTGGAGCCCTTCACATATTCCACATAGTAGTCATAGCTGACGTCCAGCTCGTCGCCCTCAAACAGGGTAAAGTCCTTGAGCTTGACGCGGAAGGTCTTCTTATTGGGGCTTTCAGGGTCAGAGACCGGTATCAGCTCGTATTCATCCGGGCCCAGCTCCACCGGCTCAAGGCCGTCTCTCTTGACCGTGACCTTGATGTCTTCCGGAACGACGTCCTTCACATCAAAGGCCGTGGTGTTGGGGGGCGTGAGCACATCGCAGATCTCCAGGCCGCTGACCTGGCCGTGCTTCACCGTGGTCTTCGCGGTATAGGTCAGCTCGCCGCCCGTCTTATCCTCGTTCTCTTCGAAAACGCCCGTCTTTTCCACATCCACCCGGGGCTGGTCTACGATCTCAAAATCGAAGTCCTTGCCGGCGTCGCCAAAGTGGACCTTGCCGCTGGTGCTCCCATCGGTGACCTGGGCCATGGCCGTCATATCGAATTTCAGGGAAAAGTCGTTTGCTTTCTCCAGGGCCTGCCGTCCCTCATCCGTAAGCGTGAGGCTGAGTTTGCCGTCTCTCGAGACGGAGTAGTGGCCGACCACGATCTTCTGCCCATCGACCTCGGCCTCCAGCAATACATCGGTATACTCCTCGGTGATCTCAAAGCAGCTGGGGATCTGGTAGCTCATCGTCCCGTCCTCGCCCCAGCTGAACTGGCCATCCGCACCGCTTTGGACGCCCTTCTCCGAGAACCGAAGCTGGATGTTATACTTTTCGCCCACATACAGCTTGCCGTCCTCTCCGACCTCCGAACCTCTTTCGTCGGTGATCGTGACGTCGTCCAGCAGGCCTGTCATATCGCCGTCGCCGGTATTCACGGGGCCATAGGAGGAGATCGGGCTGCCGAAGCCGAAGAAGCTCTTCAGGGTCCCCGTCAGAAAGGAGAAGACGGAGAAGCTGTTCGTGTCAAAGCTGACGCTGCTGCCGTCGGAGACGGAATTCAGGACCTCGGTCTTATCCTCGGCAAAGTGCACCACCGTGACGGAACTGCCGGGGATGCCGCTGCCGCCGGCAAACTGGATGCTGACATTCACCGTGTCCTTCGGCTCGATCTCGGAGTCGTCGGGCAGATAGAAGCCGATATCGTACAGGGCTACCGTGGACAGATCGATCTCACCCGCGGCGGTCTGCATCTGCGCCAGGTACTCCTCATAGGCGGCAGGGTCGCCCTCCGGGCTGATCAGCGAAGCGCGCAGCTCCGCGTCCTCCGGGATCCCGGCCTCCGGGCCATAGCTGGCGGTCACGCGCACAGCCGCGTCCTCGTAGGTCTTGGTCAGGATGCTCTCCTGGGCCTGCTCCTCTGCCGGGGCCGCAACATGGGTGTGGGCCTCCTTGCCGCAGACGATCTCGCTGCCGTTTTCGTCCAAGCAGCTCTCATCGTGGCTGTGCTCCTCTTTTCCGCAGATCAGATTGCCCTCTTCGTCGTAGCAGCTCACAGGCTCCGTGGCCTCGGGCTCCTTGACGGAGCTGTTCAGCGCCTCGATCTCGCTGGGGGAGAGCTCGATGATATCGAAGCAGTCCTCCCCGTGGACATGCTCCAGCAGCTGGGTCTGGCCGCAGATCAGCGCGCCCTCGGCGTCATAGCAACCGTCCCCATGGGTGTGCAGCTCCAGCTGGCCGCAGCTCAGCTCCTGCCCGGTGACCTCATAGCAGGCCTCCGTATGGCTGTGGGCGCCCTCTCCCTCGGGGATCTGGCAGATCAGCGTCTCCGTCCAGTTGTAGCAGTCGTCTCCATGTGTGTGCTCCGCTATCGTGCAAACTAAGGTCTCGTTGACCGTATAGCACTCGGGCCCATGGACATGGGGCTCGGTAGTCAGATCGCAGGTCAGCACCCGGTTCTCGGTATAGCAGTCTTCGCTGTGTGTGCTCCCCATTTTCTTCCAGGCCGCAGCTCAGCTCTGTGCTGACCGTGTAGCAATCGTCACTGTGAACGTGCTCCTGCTCCGTTTTGTCGCAGATCAGGACCTCTTCCCGGTTATAGCAGCTTTCGTTGTGTACGTGCTCCTCTGTCGTGCATATGAGCTCGTTCCGCTGCCGGTCGTAGCAGTCTTCACCGTGCACATGGCCGGGGTTCTCCTCCTGGCCGCAGATCAGGGTCTTCACATCGGTGTAGCAGCTTGCGTCATGCTCATGAGGCGGCACCGCGGGCAGCCGGCACACCAAAACACCGGCGCTGTCATAGCAGTCATCGTTGTGCGTGTGCACCACGTAATCGGCCTCGCCGCAGATCAGGCTCCCCTCTTCGTTCAGGCAGTTCTGATCGTGGACATGGACCTGGACCTGGCAATTGAGCACCTTGGCCGTATTGGTCATAGCGTGCCCGGGCGCGGCCAACACCGCGACGGTCCCCACCGTCACCAGCAGCGCCAGGCAGAGGAATATCACCAACCAGCGCTTTCTGTTTTCTTTTTCACGCAAGAATTCTGCCGCATCTTTTAAGATCGAAAATCCCATTGTGCCGTCTCCTTCCTTTTATCCTGCTGACCACGCGGCCGGCTTCAGCGGCCGCCGCGTCTTTCCTGCTGTTGTCTTCCGCCTTTTGCGGCGGTTCTACGTCAAAGCTCCTGTTGCGCCCTCTTACCGCATAATATTTCTTATGCGGTCAAAGTGCACGCGTCTGCTATTATTTGGAAGGCACTAAAAACTTTTTAACATTACCGTTTTTTGTTTTAAATTTTGATTGTTTCTTAGACGGTAGCTTTGCTACAATGAGCATGCAAGAGGGGCGGCGCGAATAGGCCCGTTTTGCGGATACCTCCGCAAAAAGCGAGCCTGTCATAGAATATGTAAAATTTTTCAAGGCGGAAGGTAAATTTTTTCTAAATTTGCCTTGAAGTTTCTGTTTTATGGGTGTATAATTGCAAAAAAATTTTGATAATTAAACTTCTTGTAGAAACATTTTACCGCATAAGAAATATTATGCGGTATTTTTTATTGGAGCAAGCCCAAGCCCTCTATGCGGCCCTGCTGCTCGGCCCAGCTGACCCGGGTGTAGATGCGGGTGGTGTTGATGCTGGAGTGGCCCAGCAGGTCCGCCAGGTGGCAGATGTCCCGCTCCGCCTGATAGTAGGTCACGGCAAACAGGTGCCGCAGGTTGTGGGGGAAGACCTTGCTGGCCGCCACCCGCGCCAGGCGGCACAGGGCCTTCATGGCGTGGAGGATGTTGTTCCGGTCCATGGGCCGCCCGCTCCGGGTGACGAACACGCTGCCGCTTTTGATCCCCCGGTCCCGGGCGTACCGCAGCAGCTCCCGGCAGAGCTGCCCCGGCAGCAGCACCGTCCGGGTCTTCCCCTTCAGGCTGACCGCCGCCTGTCGGCTCCGCAGGGCCTGCACCGTGATGAACCTGAGCTCGCTGACCCGGATGCCCGTGGCGCAGATGGTCTCCATCAGGAGATACAGCCGGGTGTCCCGCTTGCGGCGGGCCGCCTCCAGCAGGCGGAAATATTCCTCCTTGGTCAGCTCCCGCTCCTCCCGCCGGAAGGCCTCCCCCTGGAGCTTGAAGGCCTTCACCGTGCAGTCGCTCCTGCCAGTGAGCCTTAGATAGTAATTTACCGCCGCCAGCATGGAGTTGGCGCTGGTGATGGCGTAGGTCTCCGCCAGGCGCTGTTTATAGGCCACGACCAGGTCCTTGGTGATCTCCGGCCGGTCCCCCACGTAGCGCAAAAAAGCCAGCACGTCCCGCCGGTACTTCTCCCGGGTCGCCTCGCTCTTCTCTTCCTCCCGCAGCGCCGCCTCCAAAAGCTCAAGCCGCTGGTCCATATTGGTTCTCTCCACAGTTTTTTCCTCCTGCTTATATGAGTATTTTCATATTAACAGTTTTCCTTTCCAGCGGGAGGATATACCTAAAAGGATAGCGTATCAACCTATGCAAAATATCTTAGTATATAAGTTCATGTAGTCCACCGGATGGCGGGGAAATTTCCCGCCACTTTCCTTATGCAGATTTCATTCACCCCCCCGCTTATCTCCACCAACAAAAAAGTCCCGCGAACCGCTGGCCTCTTGAATTCTGATCAAAAGGCGGCGACACGGGCATTGATTTTGCCGTAAAATTTGCAGTTGAATTTTACAGCAAATTAGAGTATACTATGTGATGAAAGGGGCTGAACGATATGCCGAACATAAAACCTATTTCCGATCTGCGTAATTACAATGATGTACTGCATGATGTAGGCGTAGGCGAACCGGTCTTTCTGACCAAAAACGGACGGGGCAAATATGCCATCCTGGACATAGCGGACTATGAGAGAACGCAGGCGACGCTCCGCCTTATGAGCGAGTTGGCAAAGGGCCGCAGATCCGGCGAAACAGAGGGCTGGCTGACCTTGGAGGCCGTGGAGGAACATCTCGGAATTGCCGGTGAATGATCTGCACATTGCGAAGAAGGCCCAAGACGATCTGGATGAAATCAAACAGTACATTACAGAGGAACTGAGCAATCCGTCTGCGGCCATTTCAACGGTGAAAAAAATCACGGCTTCTATCCGTATCCTGCGGGACTATGCGCTGGCCGGGGCAGCGCTTGCCTCCGTCGCCGATGTCCAAAGCGATTACCGTTTTCTTGGGGCTGGAAATTATATCATCTTTTATCGCGTCCACGGCAAGGATGTATTTGTTGACCGTATCCTCTATGGGCGCCGGGATTATCTGCGCATCCTGTTTGGTGATATTGCCGGTGATGAATAGGCCCCAGCAAGACAGCCAAACGGCTGTCTTTTTTGTTGCGCGGAAGAGCCTGATTCTTTTTCTTTACAAGCCATTTTTGCCGTGTTAAAATAAACCTGCGACACAAACTGAATATATGGCTCTCATGAAGGGAATATATTTTTACCGTTTTCGGTAAAAACGTATTCTCCTACTTTGCTTTCCCTTTGTGAGAGCTAAAGGTTTGTGTCGCAGCAAATGGAGCAATGCGTTTTTCGGCGTGCGGCTTCGGCTGCGCGCCTTTTTTATGTAAAAAGGAGGTTTATCATGAACAATACATGCTGTGCCATACTGGCAAGCCCGCCTGTAACTTTCCCCTGGGGCTATGACGAGGAGGACCCGGCCTGCGCGGCTCTGCGGCTCCTGCTCCTCAACCGGATCACCCT
>CANQTO010000064.1 GCA_947626785.1 uncultured Oscillospiraceae bacterium | reverse complement strand
CCAGCACCAGGATCAGCACTGTCAGCATGGTATTTCTGAATCTCTCTCGCCGCATTCTCCGTTTTCCTCCTCTGTGTCGTTGCGTTATTGCTTGGATCAATATATCTACATGGCTGCCAGTTCTCGTTTCCCGGCCTCCAGCGCCGCCTTGATCACCTGGTCCATGTCGTAATACTTGTACTCCGCCAGGCGGCCGCCGAAGAGGACCTTCTGCTCCTGCTCTGCCAGAGCCTTGTATTGGGCATACAGGGCGCTGTTCTTCTCGTCGTTCACCGGGTAATATGGCTCGTCCCCCGGCTTCCACTCGCTGCTGTACTCCCGGCTGATCACCGTCTTGGGCAGCTCGCTGCCTTCGTCGTCCTTGCCGAACTGGAACCACTTGTGCTCGATGATCCGGGTCCAGGGCGTCTCCCGGTCCGTGTAGTTCACCGCCGCGTTGCCCTGGAAGTTGGGCTTGTCCAGCAGCTCCGTCTCGAAGCGGACGGAGCGGTACTCCAGCGGCCCGAAGCGGTAGCCGAAATAGGCGTCGATGGGCCCGGTATACACCACCTTCTCCGCCAGAGCGTCCAATTCTTCTTTGCGCTCCAGGTAATCCACACCCAGGCGCACCTCGATCCCGGAGAGCATCTTCTCCACCATCTTCGTGTACCCGCCCTCGGGGATGCCCTGATACAGGGCGTTGAAGTAGTTGTTATCGAAGGTCAGGCGCACAGGCAGGCGCTTGATGATGAAGGCGGGCAGGTCCTTGCAGTCCCGGCCCCACTGCTTCTCCGTGTAGCCCTTCACCAGCTTCTCATAGATATCTGTCCCCACCAGGGAGACGGCCTGCTCCTCCAGGTTCCGCGGCTCGGTGATACCGGCGGCCCGGCGCTGCTCTTCGATCTTTGCCGCCGCTTCCTCCGGCGTGACCACGCCCCACATTCTATTAAAGGTGTACATATTAAAGGGCAGGGAGTAGAGTTCACCCTTGTAATTGGCCACCGGGGAGTTGGTGAAGCGGTTGAACTCCGCGAAACGGTTAACATAATCCCATACCTCCCGGTCGTTGGTGTGGAAGATATGCGCGCCGTACTGGTGGACATGGATGCCCTCGACCTGCTCCGTGTACACATTCCCGGCTATATGCGCCCGCTTGTCGATCACCAAAACAGACTTTCCGGCTGCGTGTGCCTGCTGGGCAAAGGTCGCGCCGTAAAGGCCGGCGCCTACGATGAGATAATCATACATTATTTTTACTCCCCTATACTTTGCAGACTTCTGTTGGAATATCTGGGCGGTCAAGGATCTTCTCTTTGTAGCTCTCCATAAACTCGTCCGTCACCGTGTGGAGCTCCGGCGGTTTTTTTCCAAGAGAGATATATTTGCTCTGTCCAAGATTGTGCTCTTTGATGAGTTCCACCTTCAACGGCCGGTGCTGCCGGATCAGGTCTATGATCGCCTCGACATTTTCTTCCCCGTCCGTATATCCGCCGATGACAGGCACCCGGAACACCACCGGCTTTTGCGCCACAAACAGAGCTTTTACATTGGTCAGATATAGCTCCAGTTCCCCATGCAGGATACTTTTGCACCGCTCTTTGTCCAGTATCTTGATATCCACATAGAAGAGATCAAGATACTCCATGGCTATAGCGAGCTTGTCCGGCGGAACGAAAAGGCAGGTCTCCACGCACTGATGTACCCCGGCCTCCCGCAGCTTTTGAAACAGCGGCTCCAGCCTGTCCGCCTGCAATAAGGCCTCCCCGCCGGACCAGGTCACGCCGCCGGGCAGAGCCTCCAGCCCGGTCCCCTGCCCCCGCTGCCGGTAAAAAAGCGCGTCCTTTATGACCTCACCGTACAGCTCTTCGCAGGTGACGAACCGTCCGTAGGTCCCCTGTTTTCCGCCCTTCACATACTGTTCCGGCTGCGGCTCCAGGTTTTCGGGATTGGCGCACCAGGGGCAGCGCAGAGAGCAGCCCTTGCAGAACACGGTCGTCCGTATCCCCGGGCCGTCGTGCAGGGAAAAGCGCTGGATATTCGTTATGAGGATCTTGTCTTTCATTTGCAGATGTGCAGCTTTCTCAGGACATTTTTGACATTATTCAGGAAGAACTCGTCTCGCTGGAGCACGAGCACCAGGAAATACACCGCCGCGCCGCAGACTGCGATCAGCGCTGTGTGCGGCACAGACGGCGTCAGCCGGCCGCAAAGGGGCCAGAGCGCCAGCACCATGACGCCGCCGGCAACATAGTAGTGCACGCCCTCCTTCAGGACGCGTCCCGGCGAGAGCTCCCGGCGTACGATCACCAGCTGTACCACCGCGATCACCGTCTCCGCCGCCACGGAAGCGGCCGCCGCGCCGATGGACTGGAAGTAGCGGATCAGGACCATATTCAGCGTGAAGTTCGTGCACGCGCCTATAATGACCGTCAGCGTGAACAGATTCTGCCTTTTCGTCGGGATAAAATACTGTATGCCGGTCACATTGTTGATCCCGATCGCCAGGATCAGGAACGACAGCACCTGCAAAAGCGGGACGACCTTATCATAGCCCGGCCCAAAAAACCAGGGCACGAAATTCCCCGCGGCCATGATGACGCCGAAGCAGAGCGGTATCCCCAGGAACCAGACGAACCGGTAGCTGCGATACATCAGCCGCCGCACCTCATTCGTCTCGTCCCTTCCGAAAAGGCTCCCCACCCGCGGCACCATGACCGTGCCCAGCGCCGTCACCACGGCCAGCAGCATTTTGGACATCTTGATCGCCTGCTCATAGTATCCGTTTTCAAAGGAGCTGCCGGTGATCAGGCCGATCATGGTCTTGTCCAGCACCGTATAGATCTGGACCGCGATGGTGGGGACGAACAGGGACCAGACCACTTTTATATCCCGGAACGGGCGCAGCTCCCGCAGCGGGACCCCGGTGAGAACCTTCGGCAGATAAGCCCACAGGGACAGATTCCCCAGCAGCGTGAACAGCCCGAGGCCCAGCACATAGAGCGGCAGATCGTCTTTAGACCGGATAAAAAGAAAAATATAGGCGATCTGCGCCAGCTTCACGACGGCGTTGCGCGTCACGGTCTTGCCGAATTCCTCCATCCCCTGGAAAAACCAGGTGACGTCAAAGAAGACCGCCGCCAGGTTCAGCGTGAGGATGAGATAGAGGACAGATGTCTCCCTTTGTTGCAGCGAAAAAACGACATACACCAGTATCGCGGCAGCCGACGAACAGAACTCCAGGATCTTTGTGTTCCAGAACACGGCGCTGCGCTTGGCCGCGTCGTCCTGGACATAGGAGATCTCCCGCTGGCCGTAGGTCGTGATGCCCATGGTGGCAAACAGCGTGAAATAGGCCGCGATGGATTCCACATAGCTGGCCGTTCCCACCCCGTCCGGCTCCAGCACACGGGACAGATAGGGGGCCGTGAGCAAGGGCGCGATCAGGAGCAGCACCTGATAACTCGCGTTATATAGGTAATTGAGTTTTACACTTTTTCTTTGCATCGCAGCTTGCGTCAAGCAGTCTTCTCGCTCTCCAGGGCCCGGGCGATCAGCACGTCCTTATACTCCTCCGGCAGGTCGTTGAAATAGGCGCTGAAGCCCCAGACCCGCACCACCAGGTTCGGGAACAGCGTTGGGTCCGCTTTCGCGGCGATCAGCGTCTTGCTGTCCACCACGTTTATCTGGAGCTGGAAGATGCCCCCGGCAAAGCCCGCCCGCAGGAGTGCAGCATACTTCTCCCGGTTCTGCTTCAGCATCCCCGGCGAGGTGATAAAGTCGATCACGTTGCCGTTGAGCCGGTTTTCGTTGTAATCCAGCTTCATGGCAAAGGACAGCAGCTCTGTCGTCGGCACGGCAGCGGAGGACGAGATATGTACGCTGAAGGGGTCCCCGTCCCGCCGCCCGTCAAAGGTGGCCGGGACCTTCTGCGCCCCGGTGATATAATTGGGGGAGCTGAGCCCGAACTTGAATTTTCCGCCCAGCCTGGTCCTGTATTTGCTGAACTCGCCGCTTGCGAAGGCAATGATCCGCCTGGACAGCTGCACCACCTCCACATCGTCGCACCCGAAGCATGGCTTTAGGTCCTTCATCTCCCGCAGCAGCTCGTCCTGGCCTGCGAAGTTGTTCTTCCGGTATCCGTTTAACTGGTCCAGTGTATAGCGCCCCTCGTCAAAGACAAGCCTTTTGATGTTGAGCAGAGAATTGACCACCGTTCCCAGACCCACGGAGGTAAGACCCAGGCTGTTGTATTTCGCGCCGCCCCGGGTGATGTCCTTCCGCCGCTCCAAGGCGGACGAACTTGCCAGCGACAAAAGCGGGTCCTCCTCAAACATGCGTTTGGTGAGAGGCGTAAGCACGCTCTTGATATACGCAGCCAAACGCTCCTCGTAGAGCTTCAGCACATCCTCCATCGACTTGACCTCAGCAAAGCGCGGCCCGGAGAGCATTTCCGTAAACGACTCTGCAAAGTTCAAAGAAGCGCTGTTGTTCGCCTCGCAGCTTATGCCCGGCACCAGCGGCTCCCAGCAGGCAGAGGTCCCGTAGTTACAGGCGTCCGCTTCCTCATAGCCACAGGAGAGCATGGCCGGGATGATCTCGTCGTCATTGGACAGGAGCGGCGCGCCGATGCCCGTGGCGATGCAGTCCACCGCCGCCTCCAGCAGATCCTCCGGCATATCCGCCGTGCAGCGCAGCAGCACCTTGGGGTCCGGCAGGCGTAACTCTTCGGAGACCTCGATAAACAGATACGTCAGATCGTTGCAGTGATATTGCCCGTTCTGACTGCACCCGCCCAAAATGACGATCTGGCCGGTATCGCCCATGAGCACCGCGCTCTTGAACCAGTAATACTCGTGCAGTACGCGGAAAAAGTCTTTGAGAAGCTCTTTCGCGTCCTCCCGGGTCAACACGCCGCTGGCCAGGTCATGCTCATACAGTTCTTCCAGGACCCAGTCCAGATGCCCCAGGCCGTTGAGCGTATGCCCCGTCTGCCAGAGAAACTGGTTATAAAACAGGATCCGCTGTAGCGCCTCAAAAAAGCTCTCTGCCGGCCGCTCGAAAAGGCTCTCGATGGCGGCAAACTGCTTCCCATAGCGCTCGACGCCTGGGATCTGTCTCGCCCGCTCCAGATAGGCGCGCAGCGCGTCAACAAGCGTCCGCCTTTCACGAAGGAAATCGCTGTTTTTCGGCTCCTGCGCATTGCTGATTTGGGAAAAACTGCTCTTTACAAGCAGCCCGATATCCGCGGTGCAGTTTCCGTAGACCACCTTCCAGTTTCCCAACGTTTTACAGCAGTCTAGCGAATAGAAAAAGCTGTCGTTCTCCGCAGGCAGAATGTCCACGCGCCGGAGCAGCCGGGCGGTCTGTTCCGCCTTGCTCTCCGACTGCGGGCAGTAATAAAAGCGGGAACTATTTGCCGCCAAGAAGCCGGCCAGACCCGGGGCCTGACCGGTGCGCTTGTATTTCCGATAGACCTTCCGCCCATAGACGTAGTCCTTCATGACCGGAAGTCTATAAACGATGTGCTTGACGAACTCCTTGCCCATCATGTCACCTCATACTCGTCCTCACGCGGCGCCTCAGGCGCAGTTTTTCATGGCGCCGCCCAGCCGCGGCATCGTTCTTAGCCAAGGCTTCGCCCCGGTTGCTGCGATAGGCGATCACGAACATACCCATCAAAAACGGCGTTGTAAAGGGCTCCACCAGTGTGGCAACGCACCATCCCAGAAACGCGGTGGAAATGATCTTGCTCTCCATGGTATAGCCGTACTTTATCAGCTTACGGCCAGAAACTATAATGACAATTACCCATAACATTAGCCCGATCACGCCGCCTTGATAGAGCTGCTCGAGGAGCATATTATGGGCGTGGACGCCATGAGCATAATGCAATTCAGCAGCGCGGGTGTACACGTTCTGCATTCCATAACCAATAATTGGAGACCGGCCGATCAATTTCAGTGTTCGCTCCCACATCATAATGCGGGATGTCAACGAGCCCATCTTTCCCAATATATCGACCAGCAGCCAGTGAAACCACTCGTGAATATGAAAGATATATACCGAAAAAAAGAAAATGATATGACCTGACCAGTAAACATAATAGTTCAGGATCTTCGTCCGGTTCTTAAAAAACAGAAACACCAATGTCATACATGCCAAAGACAAAAGCACACCGCCGGACCATGCTAAAACAGCTGATACATAGATTGCCGCAGTTAGCAAGATTGACCGAAACAGTTTTCCAGAGTTGGCCCAATTTAGCCACGCAAACATCAAAGCCGGAATAAAGTATTGGGAATGATTATTATAATAACCCAAAAACCAATTCTTTGTGTGGACAATTGTAGATATCTCAGTGTAAAGACCTTCTGGAAAAAGTATCTCTGTCAGAAGGTTAATATAGATTATCAATTCAAAGCAGAAGAGTTGGGCTGAAATGAACGTAGTTTTCTCGCTTTTGTATGCCACGTCATAGAGCAGTATAACGCTCATAATAGAAAACGACATTACAAGGCAGTTATATACCTCACCTTCGTGGACATACGTGCTGTACACCAGAAATGCTCTCCACACCGCTGCCAACACGATGATGATTGAGACCGGTTTGCGCTTGATGCCATACCAAAACACTATGATCAGAAACGACGTGCCTCGGAGCACATCAAAGATCAGATCTACCGACGGTATCCTGGCCAGATAGGCGGGCTTCATGTGCGGCAGCGTCAAAAAGACTAACAGCAGCCAATAGCCAGCATTCATGATATTGACGCGCAGAACGCTTTCCCGTTTTACTCTGATTTGATCCATGTTCTCCTATACCTTATACGGATCCCGCCAGGCTTATACGGAAACCCGCCGGGGAGCAATTTGAGCAACAAATAGGGCAAATAGTCTGTTTTTCTTAAAAATAGTAGGAGTTTACCCATTTTCCCCTGTTTTCCAGCTGTAATATATACATCAGTATGATTTAAGTATGTATCGTGCTCATAAGAGAGTATTATTTTACGCATATCATTAGAAATCGGATATAGAAAGAGTATTTTCATAAACCCGAGATACTGAAAAACAACCTGGAGAAATATTTGTTTTATATTTTCGATTTCTTCTTCTTTTTTGTGTTCATAAAAATCCAACATTATCGTCAAAACTTGATGATAGTCATCCGTGTGCTTAACCTTTGATGCTCTGCTAATGCTTTGTGTTTCACTACCTATACGATAGTAATATACTGGGGATTCTAAAAACAAACTCGTTTTGCATAACGCAAATGGAACGATTGAATATAATCCATCTGTATACAGCAAATTGGGCGGCAACTGCAATCCTGTTTTTTTAATAACCTCAGTCTTATAGGTTATCGCGTGCATTGGAAGTGGATAAAAAATAGAGCTAAGCTTTGACGCCAGAATTTCCCTTCCATACTCAACATTTTCTGGCAGAGCGCATAATTTCATGTGTTCATCTGTGACCCATTTATAAAATGGAGTAAATATAACGTCTGTTTCACACTTCTTGAGTTCTGACACAAGCATAAATAACCCATCAACATCAAACCAATCGTCTCCGTCTAAGAGCTTAAAATATTTCCCAGTCGCATGAGCCATGCTGTAATTTACCGTTGTTCCATATCCGCCGTTTTCCTTATGTACTGGGAAAATGGAATTAGGATACTTTGCAGCATATTCCTTGGCGATTTCCAATGTCCGGTCTGTCCCTCCGTCATCGATCACAAACACTTCAAGATCGTCTATGATTCGCTCGTCAATCAGTGAGTTCAAAGCTTGCCTAATATACGCCTCCACATTGTACGCGGCTATAGAAACAGTAAGAATCTTTTTCTTCATTTACATTCTCCTTGTCTTATGATCCTCTCAGCGAATTCTCTAACAGCGCCGCACACGCTATAGGCCGCACATATATGATCAACGTATCGTCTACATCCATGGCCATGAGGCGTATACGATGGGAAGTTTTTTCGTTGCAAATTTATGCTTGATTTTCGCTCCGTTCGCGGTAATAGCGATACAGGATCTGGGCAAGCTCCCAATCCTGCTCCGTGTCAATATCCACCGTGGGATTGTAGGCATCGTACCAATATGGATTCTCTCCGACCATATACCCGCAAGTTTCAATACTTTTTCTCGTCAGGATCTCCGTGGCCCAGCTGATCTGGTAGATGGGTGGAATAAACTGCGAATACTTATGCCAATAGCCGAAGCCAAAGCCGATAGGCTGATAGTTCTGATCCAAGAAATAATTCTTTATCGGATAGACAACATTGATGGAATCGTGTTCATCCCGAACCTCTTCCCACGTCTTGAAGAAGTTTTCATAGTCGTCAAACAGAGGATCCATGCAGGAGCAATAGAGGATATCGTCGTCCCCCGGGACATCCTTGCACACGTTCCGCACTACATCTACGGTGTTTGTTTCCAGTTTCGTGAACGTTTCATCGCGCAGGATAAATCCTATTCCCCACTTATCGGCAACACGGCGGAATTCTTCTTTTTCACAACTGAGAAAAATGTCCTTTCTGTCCAGCACTTTTACCAGCTTCTCCAGCAAGATATCCGTCAGAGACATGTCTCCGTAAAAGGGACGATAGTTTTTGTTCTTTACCCGGGTAGACCCCGCTTTTCCTAAAATAACTGCTTTCATTTGGACATTCTCCTTGTCAATCTGTCATATTCTACTGCCTTGGTAAGTATATCCCCAATATTGTCCAATTTGATCTGGCTTGGGCCGTCTGAAACGGCGTGATCAGGATCCGGATGGATTTCCGCAAAAATCCCGTCTACACCAATGGATAAGCCTGCATACATCAAATAAGGCGCGTATTCCCGATTGCCAGCGGTAAACTCAGTATTGCTTCCCGGCTGTTGGACCGAGTGGGTCGCGTCCAGGATGACCGGATAGCCAAATCTGCGCATTTCTACTAAGCCAAGCATATCAACCACCAGGCGGTTATAGCCAAATGTCGTTCCCCGCTCGCACAGCAGAATATTCTCGTTTCCAAATGCCTTCATCTTCTCAACGACATTGTCCATATTCCACGGCGCCATAAACTGTCCTTTTTTTATATTGACAGGTTTCCCAGTCGCGGCGCTGGCACAAATCAAATCTGTTTGCCGGCAGAGATATGCCGGGATCTGCAAAATATCAACCACCTCAGCAACACTCTTGCATTGCCATGATTCATGAACATCTGTAGTTACGGGGATATGAAATTTACTTTTTACATCGGACAGAATTCTTAGTCCCTTCTCCATCCCTACACCGCGCCCTGCATGGACATACGAGCGGTTTGCTTTATCAAAAGAGCCTTTAAATACATATTGGATACCAAGCCTGCGGCAAATCCCCGCAACGGTTTCTGCAACTTCAAAACACATTGCTTCACTTTCGATCGCACATGGACCTCCGATCAGTGTCATTTGATCGTTCCCGATAGAAAAGAATCCATTTACGGGCACAGCTTTTACATCATTCATTCTCAAGTATCTCCTTTAGCTCACGGAACGACATCAGCGTTTTTCTCTGGTCATATGTAGATTTTTGTATGGACTCGTCGCTATAAATCGAATCATTTCTCATATAGGCTGTTGAGAGCTCTTCAAAAACAGCCCCTGTTTCCGTGAAGAACGAATGACTCTCTCCACGCTGAATTGAAAAAACCTCACCCGGTCCAAGGGCGATCGTATTACTTTCACATTCAACGATCAGCTTCCCATAGAGCACATAAAAGGTCTCTACCTTTATTTTGTGGTAATGATCCGGGTAACTTTGTCCTGGCAATTGAATGACGTAGCTCTTGCAGTATTCTTTATTGACGATTTTAATAAACACCGCACCGACGTTTGGAAACTGGTCAATACCTTTGTGGTGGTAAATCTCCACAACAGCATCATCACGTATCACAATATGCGACTGATCGATCAATTCCCATACCATGTTCAACGCTTGGCACAGGGCACCTGTCATATTCCGTACCTCCTTTATTTCTTTAAGAAATATACAAGTATATCCGTCTGATCATTTCTTATTTTAAATTTGGCCATAATATGCTGCGGCACCATGCTTTCAAAAGTAATGCTTTTTTTAAGTTCCATCTGGCTGTAGGATCGGGCGTACCCGCTGTTCCCATGAAAGGGATATGACTTCTCAGGCTTTTTCCCTTATATTTTTCATCAACTCGTCGAAGTCCACCCGCTCGAATACTTCCAGCTTCCCGCCACGGGTGGCGTTGTAGATCTTGACGCCATGGGTGTCGGCAAAGTTTTTTGCGACTTCATAATTCTCATTTGAATTGAGCGCTTGTATTGGTTTCCCCAAAGCCGCATTCTCTTGCATTCCTTGAAAATATGATGACTTCATAGACTGATCAATTGTGATTGTCCCATCTTTTTGCCGTTGTGCAGCGTATTTGTTATCGACGCCGAGTAAATATATCGTCTTAAACCCCATATAAACAGCTAACTCTATACCATTTGCGGTGACAGTTGCTGTTTTTGTCCCATATTTTGACAAATCTTCACTTAACGATTCAAAGGTCATTTTGGATGAGTCGATGGAAAACCTGCTGTATGTACACAAAAAATGAATATTGTCCTGCCAGTTTTTCCTGTATGGTTTGAAGCGGTAATTAATGAATTTTTGATACGTCCCTTTCTCAACTATCTTCTCTAATTCAGCGGCTACGATTGCTGGATCGAGGCACATATAATATGTTGGCCTCCATATTGTTTGTGAGAAAATATAATAAATGCGATTTGTGGCAATACTGGGAATTCCGGCCTCTGAGATCTGATCTAAATCCTTTGGCAATAAACTCGGACCATTTCCGATAACGAAACAACTCTCACCCCTATGGCTATCCTTTAAGCTTCTGATATAGTCCGCATCTTTACTATGCGAATAGGTAAAAGCAAGCAAACGTCTTGCCAATTCAAAGCCGGGAAAAAGCAAAATGCGTACTTGTTTGTTCTCACGGAAAACAGATCTTAACTTCTGTATGCTCATGCTTTCCTCTCCTCCTGCTTTCTGACGTATTTCTGTTTAAACGCTCGTATATACCCAAGTAGCTTCCAGTTCTCCACGAAGTGCCAATGGTCTCTTCGTTCACAGACACCCTCCCCGGTCAACTGTTTTTCGCTGATCGATCTCTTTCATCAGGCCGTTACAGGAATTTGTTTTTTACCAGCCACCAGGCCGGTACCCAGAAATGCTTTTTAATAGCTGTTAGCACGTTACACATCGACCAACACGGCGTCTTGCAGTTTTTGCAGCGCCTGACGATCTGTTCGCTGCCCTCGCTTTGCAGGATCTCTTCCCACGACTGCTCCTTCAAGTTGCCCATGAGCCACGGCGAGGGCGTCATGTTGCAGGGCAAAAGGTTGCCAAGCGCGTCAAGATAAAACGACGTCACGCCGGCGTCACATTTGATGGGCAGCGGCTCGCCATCCATAAAACGGATGTTGTAATCGCACATAAACGCCTTGGCCCAATCTTTTTTGCGCGAAGACTTCAGCTCTTCCCGCACGAGTTCCCGCAGCGCATCGCGCAGCTTGTCTGTATGCTCGATTTTGTTGTCGTTTTTATCAAAGTAAAAGGAATTGTGCACCACGGTGCAGCTGAACCCGACATTCATTTCAACGGCCAGGTGATAAACCGGCAGCAAATCTGTATAATTTGCTTCTTGCAGCGTGAAACTGATGCCCAGGTCTTTGATTCCCGCATCCCGCAAAGCCGTCAATGTAGCGATCGCATGGCTGTAGATATCGATGCCCCGGATCGCGTTGTGGGTCTTTTCCAGACCGTCAAGGCTGATGCGGAAAGCCAAGTTCGGGTACTGATGGGCAGCAGCAAGAATCTTTTCGGTATAATAACCGTTGGTGTTGATCAAAAGCCGCTTTGCTTTTTTCCTCAGCAGCGCTATGATTTGCCCGATATCTTCACGTACGAACGGCTCGCCGCCGGTGATCTGGATACATTTGCTCATAGGCAACTTTTCCAGCACAGCGGTATCGATCTCCTCACCCGGTTTTGTGGGGATGGCCCACTGGTTGCACATGACACAGCGTGCGTTGCAGCGCCGCGTAATAGCAATGGTGATATCATAGTTCTGGTATTTCATTGCATTACCCCCTCAATAACGGACATCTTTTTTGAGTACACATTTCATCAGCCAGTACGCCCAGACAAACAAAAGGAACTGGTTCGTCTTATACAGCAGCGCTGCCGCCATAATGGCATTTTCTTTCAGTTTTCTGCGCGAGGCTCCCCGCAGCGTCAGATACGGGTTTTTCTTCCAGCCGGGTATTGTTTCGTCCAGGTATTTCTTCATCTGGCGCACATACCGCGGAGCCGCTTTCATATTTTTCAATGACATCCGGCATACGCCGCCTACCGCGCACCGCATAAAGACCTGAACTTCAAAAGGTGATTTGACCCGCTCATACCGGTTTACATCCTTTTGGAACGCTTTTATCTCTTCTTTTAAGCCCTGCAAGGCGCTGCTGTAAATCGATTCATCCATGCTGCCAGTCAACGAGTCTCCCCGCTGCCTGTAATGATAAAGCACCTGGTTGACAAACTTGACTCGTGATACATTGGTCATATATTCAAAAAAATAAATAAACTCTTCCCATCTCCGCATTGCAGGGAAACTTATAGCCTCTGCCCAGTCACGGCGGAGCAATTTGTTAACGAGAAAAGTATTTATATAGGCAAGTTCTTTGCAGTCAGACAGATTCTCCGTCACCTTTTCAGGGTTTGATATCATTTCGCCTTTCGTATGCTGTGCGCCGTATACGTCCACCCTGTCCATTCCGCAAATCGTTATATCAGCGTCATTTTTATCGGCCGTGTTGACCAACACTTCCAGCATATCGTTCTCAAAATAATCGTCAGAATCCAAAAACAAGATGTATTTCCCTTCGCTCGGAAGGTTTTCAAGCCCTTTGTTTCTTGTTCCCCCTGGGCCAAGATTTTCACGATTGCAGATGATTTGAAGCCGTTCTTTGAATACCGGCTTATATGCTTGCAAAATATTCAATGAGCTATCTGTGGATCTATCGTCTACAGCTACAATGTCAAAATCCTGGAACGTCTGCCTTACCAGCGAATCCATGAACTGCCGAAGATACGGAGCGACATTATAGACAGGTACGATCACATTTACTTTCATGTGTTGTTGCACTCCAATTATAGTATTGATTTAATATCACCACCGGCTTATAACCAATCGGAACGTGATCTCATTCTCCTGTAGCCTGTGCCAAATCGCATAGGTCCAGCGCCATAGGTACTCTGTCCTTCTGGTTATCCGCCCTCAGTATGAGCCCTCAGAACCGAAAACAGCAGGCACCGTCTTTACGATCATCTTGATGTCCGTCCACAAGCTCATATCCCGGATATAGTCCAGGTCAAGCTCCACCCACTGGTCCCATTCGATATCTGAGCGGCCCATGATCTGCCAGTAGCAGGTCAGCCCTGGCCGCACGATCTGCCGCTGCTGCTCATAGGCGTCGCACTCCAGCATCTGCCAATCCAGAATCGGACGCGGGCCTACGATGCTCATGTCGCCCTTGATGATGTTTACCAGCTGGGGCAGCTCATCGATGGAATATTTGCGGATAAATCTGCCCACCTTTGTGATGCGCGGATCGTTCTTGATCTTGAACGCATGACCCGTCTGCTCGTTCTCTTTGAGCAGATCCTTCAGCTTTTTGTCCGCATTCACATACATGCTGCGGAATTTATAAAATGTGAAAGGCTTCATGTCTTTGCCCATGCGCGGCTGGGAAAAGAACACCGGCCCGCCATCTTCGAGCTTGATGCAAATCGCCGTGATCAGGAATACCGGAGAGAGCCCGACCAGCGCCAGAGCGGACAGAAGACAGTCGCAAACGCGTTTTGCAGCTATGTATGCCCTGCTCTTATTCGCGTATACTTCGTGCATGTCTTCGCTCCGGCGGACGACTGCCGTGTCCGCCTTTGTTTCTTTCTCTTTCACTGCCGCTCCGCCAACTTTATCGTTTACCATGACTTTCCCCTCTGATTTTAGAATATTGTTTATTTTGAAATGGCAACCATGCCGGGCATATCTTACCCGCTTATTGCTCCGCCACACAGAACAAGTCGATCACCAGCTGTTCCAGCTTGTTCTCGTCCGGATAAAATTCAATGTATTCGTTCTTTATGTTCTCGCCCTCAGGGGACACAAAGCCCGTGAGGGTATATTCCGCTAAGCTCTCGCTGAAGTCGGACAGCTCGTCCACCGCGCAGTCCGTCACCAGGTAGTCTGCCACCGCGTCGTAGAGCTCCAGCACAAAGTTGTCGTCCGCTTCTACCTTCTCCCGCAGGACCTCTGTCAAGGCCTGCATATACGCCGCCTGACGCCGCATCCGGGCTGAATTGGCGTCATCGTCGACCATCCGCATCCGCTCATGCACAAAGTTATAGGCGTGCTCGCCCATGAGATGGACTGTCTCGCCCTTGACGAGCGTGTCGTCCACGCCGGTGAAGTCGTCCTCAATGGTCACCGTCACGCCCCCCACCGCGTCGTTCAGCGCCGCGATGGAGCCCATGGTCAGGGACAGATAATTGTCGATGGGCAGGCCGCAGAGCAAGCTGCTCACTGTGTCTACCGTATTTTGACAGCTCCGTTTCATTCCGTCGCCGTAGGCATGGGCGTAGCAGATCTGCTGCGTGCTCCTTCCGACAACTTTCCCGCCGTTGCCCAACACCGGAACCGATGTCATGGTGTTCCGGTCGATCTGGAGGATCGTGCAGGTCTTTTCCGCGTTATTGAGTATGACCAGGGCCAGGTAATCCGCCAGGGCCTGAGTCCAGTAGCCCTCGTGCTGCTCCAGCTCCATGTCGTCCGTGCCGATCAGCAGCAGCGTGGACAGGTCCGGGTCCAGGGTATAGTCCTCGCCGTCTATGGTCAGCGTCTTCCCTGCCCGGTTCCCCACCGGGATGGAGGCCGTGCCCGCCCCCTCCGGGGCCTTCTCGCTCAGATGCTCCACGAAATTCAATCCCGCGATCCCCAGCGCGATCAAGGCTGCGGCCGCAATGGCAATGAGCAGTCCTTTTAAAGTGGATTTCTTCATCTGAAACACTCCCCTTCAAACCAGAGCATCCGTGAAAGCTCATAGAGTTTTCTATCGTTTTTGAGGCAGCTCTGCCTCGTCCTCGCAAGCTCCATTCACTCGCTTCCGGCTAAAGCCGAAAGCTCATTCATGCCGCTGCTCGTCCTCTTCCAACCAAAGCGTACGCTTTGGCTGGATAAGAATTTTTTGAGATCAGGTATCCGGCCCGAGGGCCGGATACCCTTTCCGGCCGTCCTTCTCAGGGCGGGCGTCCTTCCCGGACGCTGGGTCTGCCGCTTACTTCTTCGCGGCGGCTTCCTTCTCGTCGGCGATGGTCACCTTGAGCTCAGCCT
>CANQTO010000063.1 GCA_947626785.1 uncultured Oscillospiraceae bacterium | reverse complement strand
ATGATGATCCTCATCGCCGGCACCTTTCTGTGCAACTATGTGGGGGCCCTCTCCCCCGGAAAGCATGAAGATATCATTGGCAGCTTAGGCCGCCTGGCCAGTTCCTGATAACTGCCCGAAAACTGTTCTGATGCAGGCTCGTTTTTTTACTGGGAATTACGACGGGAGCAAGGAAGTCGAGATAGTCTTTCTTCTGGAACAACAGCCGCTCTGCTACACGCAGTTCTGCCTGTCAACGGTCAGGTTTTAGAGAATTTAGGTCGTACTCTTCAAGCCTGTTTTAAACTGACTCTCCATAAGAAACTTTTTTAATGTAGTGGTTCTCTTCATTTAGAAACATCCACAGTAGCAATCACGTGCCAAAATTTTTTGGTTGTTTCTCTTGACTTTCTCCGGATTCTGTGGCATTTGTTGTTGCCGGAGGTGAGCGCGAATGACGCGACAGAGGAAACGAAGCAATACGGCAAAAACATCGGCCCCGATGAGTGAAGCACTTTCACTTATCGGGGCTTTTTGCCACCGCGGAAGGAGGCCGCACCTATGAATATCCTGGACGACTTATACTTCGGCACGTCAGAAAAACTTTGAGGATGTCAAATCCTCGCAAGCGAGGCTTCTCCATCGGTCAAAGTTTTTCTTCCTTTTCCCCACGAAAGCAGTGAGCTTTCATGGGGGCCCCAATATCAGAACTGCAAGATGGCTCCGCCCGGTTCACAGCTCAGAAAGATTCAGGCCCTGGTCATGCAAAACGAGGAAAAGCTCTGCTCCACGCTGAGCAACGAGCAGATGGAGCTGTTTGAAAAATGCCAGGATATCCGGGCAGACATGACCTCCCTGCGGGAGCGGGAGAGCTTCGATGACGGCTTCTGCCTGGGCGTGAAGATCATGGCAGCGGTCATGAGCACCATGGCTACCACGCCAGCAGAGAATTGACAGGCAGCCGCCGAATTCCTCGGCGGCCGCCTGTTTTCTATTCTCCAGCTTATCTACATATATAAATTATCTAAGATTATCTGTCCTTCCTCACTTTCTAATCTTCTGCAGCGCGGCGTTGAGCGCCTTCACCGCCTCGGGCGGCACTACGTTCTCGCCCGCCTGCTTGATAAGAGACTGGAGGCTCATGCCGGCCATCATCTTTTGCAGATTGGCGTTGCCGCTGGCGCTCTTGGCCACATCGCCCCGGCTGGCCGTGGCCTTGGCCATCAGCGCACCGACGATCTTAGCCGTGTCCGGGTTCTGCATCAAAGCGCCCATGCTGTCTCTGATGGAATAGCAGGCAGAATCGAAATCCTCCTCATCAAACCAGTTGGAGACGCCCCCGCTCCTGCCAAAGGAATAAGCGGGCTCCGGCTTGTCCACCTTACGCACGGTGATGCTGTCGGAATGCTCTCCCGCCGCCGCGGTAACGGTATGTTCGCCGCTGATGGGCACACGGAAGGTGAACACCGTCTCCCCATCCTGCCCGTCAAAGGGTTTGCCGTCCACAAGCAGCGCCACATGGGGCTGGTTGGAATAGACTTTCACCTCGGTCACGTTCTCCGGGCGGTCAACGTAGCGCCCGCCGCAGACGTGGACGAAGGGCTCCGTTTTGTTCCAGGCGGCCTTGTAGAGATAGAAGGCGTCCTTCTTCTCCCGGCGGTCAAAGCTGACGAGGCCCTTCTGGTTCACGCCTTTTTTGCCGCCCTCGTCGCGCCCGTCGGCGGCGAAGTCGAACAGGTTCCACAGGTGGGTCGCCCAGAGGTACGGCCGCTGCCGGATGCAGCGGAGGATGTGCTCATGGTACACGCACTGGTACTGCTCGGAGTAGTCGCCCTGCTCGGGGCGAGGGCTCTGGAACCTCATGTTGGCGTCGGCCCCGTATTCAGAGAAACCGATGACCCGGCCGTGGAATTTGGCGTGATACTCGTCGAAGAAACTGTCGTTTTGCTCCAGGCTGCCCAGGTACCAGCCGAAATACAGGTTGTAGCTGCCGATATCCGCTATGGGGATCAGCGGGCTGTCCGTCTCCAGCATGAAGGCGTGGGCCATGGTGGTGGGTCGGGTAGCGTCCATCCGGTGGCACAGCTCGTTCAGCAGCCGGTGGTTTTCCAGCAGATCCTCGCTCATTCCGTTGACGGAGATCTCATTGGAGAGTCCCCAGCAGACGACGGATGGATGGTTATAGCATTGGGTGATAAGCTCCCGCATCTGGTCCAGAGTGTTCTGTCGGCCGTTGGGCATATGCTGGGTGATATAAGGGATCTCGGCCCAGACCACAAGTCCCGCCTCGTCGCACAGGTCATAGAATTCCTGGGCGTGCTGATAATGGGCCAGGCGGACGGTGTTGGCGCCGATCTCTTTGATGATCTCCAGATCCTCCCTGTGCTCTTTCATCGTCAGGGTGCTGCCCAGGCCCTGACGGTCCTGGTGGCGGGCGACGCCCCGGAGCGGATAGGGCCGCCCGTTGAGGAGGAAGCCCTTCTCCGCGTCAAAGCCGATCTCCCGGCAGCCGAAGCGGGCGGAGACCTCGTCCCCGCTGGTCAGGGAAGCGGAGGCGGTATAGAGATAGGGATCGTCCACGCCGTCCCACAGGCGCACGTTATCCAAGGCAAACACCGCCTGGGCGTGACCGCCCTCGGAGGGGACTGTCTGGCTCTGGCCGTCCACGGAGATCGTGACAGGACCGGCATTCTGCCATGTCTCCACCGTCACGCTTGCGGTTTTCCCGGCCAGATCGACGGCAGGGGTGACCTTAATGCCGGGCGTGCCGTCCCTGAGCAACTCGAAATGCGCGGCGGGCACCGTGATGAGATCCACGCCCCGGTACAGACCGCCGTAGAAAGTGAAGTCCGCCTTTTGGGGGTAGACCCGGTCGTTTTCCCCGTTGTCTACCGCCACGGTCAGCGTGTTCTCCTCCTCCAGAGCGCCGGTGATGTCCACCCGGAAGGTAGAATATCCGCCCTCATGGTGGGCCAGATGCCTGCCATTGAGGGTGACATCCGCGGTCATGGCCGCGCCCTTGAATTCCAGCACGGCCAGTCCGCCTGCTTCCAGCTCCGGGCGGGGGAAATGCTTTGTGTAGACGGCTGTGCCGCGCCAGTAGTCGTTGCCGCCGTCCTGCCCGTCCACCGCGTTCCAGGTGTGGGGCAGGGTGACGGAGACCGGCGCTTCGCCGGGCTTGCTGAAAGTCCAGTTTTCGTTAAAATTCGTGATTTTCCTCATGTTGATCGTTCTCCGTTATTATTTGCTTGCCAGCACCGTATTGGCCCGGATCATTTTCAGTACCCGCAGGGCGCTGCGCCGCAGGTCGTTCAGCTCCACCGCACCGCTGGGTAATATCTGAGGGGCGTCAAACTGATATTCTTCTCCAATTTCTTCTGCCCCAACTTATAATGATTATCGCTACGCGAAAACAATCGAGCGTTCGATTGTTTTCACTGCCAAACGACAAGTTTGGCAGCCAATGATTTAAAGAATCATTGGCGCGATGCTCATTGCAATGAGTATATGGCAAAACAGCACCGCTGTTTTGCTGAGCAGTAAAGCTGCTCGGCGAAACGCTTTTTGGCATTTCGCCATCATATAATCATTATAATACTTTCGGTGTATTTTGATTTCAACCAAAAAAGGAGAGAGTTAGCAAGTACTTTCTTGGCAACTCTCTTCTTTTCCCAAAGTCTTTTTTCACAGTCTCATAATCATCATTAATGCCCCAACGCATAGTGAGAATGGCTGAAACTGTGCGATATATTATAAGGCTTCAATGGTGGCAAATGCCAAAAGCGCAAGGTGCTGAGACGGTCTATATCAATTCATCTGGTTTCCACTCGTCTCTCCAGCGAATGGCCGGCTTTCCCTCATGCCATTCGACAGGCAGCCAGACATAATTGGCACGCGATGTATCGGCCGAGCCAATCATCGGCGAGGTCATCATCGTTTTCATGTCGGCAAAAGAGGCTTTCAGGCTCTTGTCATAACGGCTTCCGATGGCCCTGACAAAGCTGTCATAGCGCTCCTTCGTCATGACATAATCCGGGACCCAGCGGTCTGCCGCAAGGATGATGTGTTCCGTTCCAGCCAGGTGAAAGGCACAGCTTGCCTGAGAGTTGAAGCTGGCAGCGCTGGTGTCTCCCACATGGGGATCCCCAAGAACCGTAAATGGACCCATAAAGGAGTCGCTGACCGCTATCTCACTGGGGTTGGGCACATAGCCGCTCATTCCACTGGTCAGCAGATAGTGTCTCCCGCCGTGAGCAAAATGGGTCACGCCCTCCCGTGCAAAGGGTGGGTGCAGGCCGCTGTAAATGACAGCATATTCCTCGCTCACATTGGTATAGCCGCTGTTCAGCTTGCAGACCACGACCTCTTCATGGTCAAGTTCTACATAAAGGTAGCCCTGGCCCGTCGTTAAGTCGGCGGCAAGGTCAAAGTCCCCCGCCTTACGGCCATAGGGCTGCAAAAACGGTTCTACCAACGTATAAGGACCGAGCAGGCTTTCGGCTGTAAGCACGGCAAAATGGCTTTTGTCACAGTATTTGAGCCAAAGAACGTATTGGCCCGTGGCTTCATTCTTGATGATATGTGGCCGATCCAACCGTCGGTTGGGGTGAAAGAGACTCTTTTTGTCCCTGGGTTCGGCTTCGATGATATGGCCAAGATCTTCCCAGTTCATTAGGTCGGCGGAGCGGTAACAACGTACGCCCCAAGTCCAGAGCTTTCCTTTTTTGCGAGTGTAAGTCTTGTCCTCACCATACCAGTAATAATAGCCGTTTTCATAGAATACACTGCCGCCATGTGCCTGAATGCGCTGGCCTTTCGTATCCAGCCACACCTTGCCAGGTTCGATTTTAGTCTGCATGATATCCCTCCTGTCTTTATCTGGCCGCCGCAAACATTTCATGGGCCGCTGCGGAGTTTTTCAGGCCGTTCAGAATTCGGATGGCGCAGCTCTGAAGATCGCCCAGAGGAAGATAGGCGCCGCGCTCGATTCCGTGCCAGGCTATAGTAACGCTCCCGTCCGCGTTCTTTGAGAGTGAAGCAGTTCCATCCCGCGCCGCCGTTCTGACCTTTTCATCGATTTCCGCTTCTGACGCGATTGTAACGCTGATCGTGTCCATACCCTTTGCATCCGGGACAAAGGATCCCCAGTTGGCAAGTGTGGTTTTCACAAGGCCGAAATGCGATGTATTCACTATCTCGTGGACGGAGCCGCCCGGCTTAAACTGCGGCGCCTCCTGTCTCATCATGACCAGCAGCTTTTCCGCGCGGAACCCGCCCATGATAAGATCGTTTCCGGCATGAAGATCCCGGCCTTTTTCACTGTTAGTACCCCAGTCAGTCATAACAAAGCCTTCAAAGCCCCACTCCCCTCGCAGCACATCGGTAATCAGCTCACGGTTTTCGGAAGTGTACAAACCGTTGAGCTTGTTGTAGGATGTCATCACCGTCATGGGCTTTGCCTCTCGCACACAGATTTCAAAGCCGCGCAGATAGATCTCCCGCAATGCCCGCGCTGAGACTGTGTTGTTGAGGATCAGCCGGTCGTTCTCCTGATTGTTTGTGGCAAAATGCTTGATGGCTATGCCGCGCCCCTTTACGCTCTGAACACCTTGGGTAAAAGCGGCTGCCGATTTGCCGGTCAACACCGGGTCCTCAGAATAGTACTCAAAACTGCGCCCGCAGAGCGGATCGCGGTGGATGTTCATGCCGGGGCCAAGGCCTATCGTCACATGATAGCTGGCCATATCTCTGCCGAAAGCCTCTCCTAATTTTCGAAGCAGCTCCTGGTCCCAGGTCTGGGCAGCCGTCATACCCACGGGGAACGCAGTCGCCGCACAGCCGATGATGTGCATTCCGGCCGGGCCGTCAAAAAGGTAGGCGGGCGGGACGCCAAGGCTGCCGGCAAACTGTCCCGTCGTCTGGCCGGAGGATTGTGGCACAGAGGGCAGCTTGATTTTCCGATGGAGCCGGTCCCTTGCTTTGTACGGGGTCTCCTCCAGTGTGCCAGTAACGATGCGCGCCAGCACCTCCGGCTCCAGCGAGGCCACGAACTCCTCCATGGTCACCTTTCCGCTGCACACATCCAGGAAGGTGGAATTTGGCAGTGAGCGCACAGGAACGATGACCTCCTGACATGGAACGGGCATCTGATAGCGATTGGAGTCCGCATATGGCGTGTATTCCTTCCCCTCGGGAACGTAGGTCGTCACAGTTTTGGGTATTCGGCTGACATTATCCGCAGTTTCGCAGTCCGCCGAACGGAGAACCAGCCGAACAGCTGTGTCCGGGATGGCCTCCGCCGCTCTGGCCGGGGGTATTTTTTTGTTCAGCGGCCTGTCCTGCCGCAGTACATCCGTGACCCTCCGCACGACGGTCTCGCCGTCAAGTGTAAGAACAACTGCAATTTCCGTATCCCGGCTGTGACGGCCCAGGCGCAGAAAATAGTTACCCGGTTCCATGACGAAGGCGGATATTTCCTCGTCGAAGGAGGCCAGCGCCTCCGTGGGCACCGTCAGGGTCAAGATCTGCTTTTCGCCGGGGGCGAGTTCGTCGGTCTTGGCGTAGCATTTCAACTCCTGAAACGGTTTGTCCAGACGTCCTGAAGGGGCGGAAATGTAGAGCTGAACGACTTCTCGGCCCGAGGCGGTGCCGATGTTCTCCACCTGTACCGTGAGGCGCAGTTCTCTCCAGTCCGCGGCTGCGGTGAGGAGGCTTTGCCGGAAAACGGTATAGCCCATGCCGAAGCCAAAGGGATAAAGGGGTTCGATCCCCATTGAATCAAACCAGCGGTACCCTACATAGATGTCCTCGGCATAGTCCTCTTGGGCAGTGATCCCGTCGTTTGAGGAAAACGTCTCTGCTGCAGGGTAATCGCTATACTGCCTCGCCCAAGTATCGGTCAGACGGCCGCTGGGTCCGACTCTCCCTGTCAGCACATCAGCCAAAGCGTTTCCCGCCTCCATGCCGCCCAGCCCCATATAGACTGCGGCATCGATGCCAGGGATCTCCCCAATGAAATTGGCGTCGATGACGCACGTGTTCAGGACGACTATGGTATGCGCAAAGGCCGCCGCCACCTGTTCAAGATTGTGGCGCTCCCGGTCAGAAAGGTAGTAATCCCCCTTGACGGCTTCACGGTCTTTTTCCTCACCGGCGCTACGGCGGATCACATAAATCGCAGTGTCCGCCTGTTGAGCCTCGCTCAGCTCAGCCGTCTGGATCTCCGGCTCATCGATCAGGATGGACTTCCCGCTCCAACGCCGATCCAGCAGGGAGAGGGTCTTGTCTCTCTTATTGGCCAGCCTGCTCTCCTCGGCAAAGCGTTTCAGCCATCTCTGCGATGTGAGTGTAAAGCCGGCCCCTTCCAGTCCCTTTTTTACCGTGATGGTGTAGGGTGCGCAGACGTAACCGCTGCCTGTACCGCAGATGATCGTATCCACCGCGCCAGCACCGAAAAGAGCGACAGGGCCTGGCCGGAGGGGAAGAACGCCGTCATTTTTCAGCAGGACGATCCCCTCGGCAGCCGCACAGCGCACCAAGGCGGCATTTTCAGGATTGGGCAGCTTTCCGTAGCGCTTTGTGAGCGCGCCCGCTATCTGCCTGAGATTCATTTTTTCTCCCCCTTACGGCCCAGACGCAGGATCCGTGTGGCGTTGATCAGAAGCTGTTCCCGAGTCAGCTGTCCGTTTTTCAGTTCTTCCTTTACCTCGTCAAGATCTTTCTGGCACCCCGGCATGAACAAGTCACCGCCGCATGCCGCCACCTTTCCCGCATTGGGAACTGCATATTTGGCATTTTTACTGAGGACACTGCCTCCTGTGACCCAATCGGTCATCACCACGCCCTCAAAGCCATACTCACGGCGCAGGATGTCGACCAACAGGCCCTTGTGTTGACTGGTGTGCGTTCCGTTCACAAGGTTATAGCTTGTCATGAGCGCCGCAGGCGCAGATTCTCTGATACAAAGCCCGAATCCACGCAGATACAGCTCCCGCAATGCCCGCTCGCTGACGAGACTGTTGGAATTGTAACGGTTGGTCTCTTGATTGTTTGCGGCATAGTGCTTGATTGTGACGCCGCAAGCCGGATGCCGCTGGACGCCCCGAGTCACCGCCGCGGCAAATTTCCCGCTGACCACAGGATCCTCGCTGTAGTATTCAAAATTCCGCCCGCAACGGATATTTCGGTGGATGTTCAGCGCCGGGGCCAGCCAGAGCCGGACACCGAACCGTTCCATTTCCCCGCCAACCACGTCACCGCAGATCTCGGCAAAGGCAATGTCCCAACTTTGGGCGAGGGAGGTCCCGATGGGGATCGCCGTGGCGTACTGGTGTTCCACCTTTGTGCCCGGCTTCAATTTGGGCTGACGGCCCAGGAGCCATCGGACGGGTGCAGGCAGATAGGCTGCCACGCTCTCCGGCATTGTGCTGCCCAATACATGGACGCCTTTTTCATCCCGATAATAGTTTTTGGACAGACGCAGACCTGCGGGGCCGTCCGCCATGACCAGAGGAGAACAGCCGAATTTTCCTAAAACGTCACAGGTCTCGCCCGCTGCGCCTGGAACGGAGAGGCTGGCGGTCCCGATGATGCTGGCAAGTCCCGCTTTTGGGTCGAACGCGCCTACGCTCAGTTTGCACAACTCCTCGTCTGTCAGCGTTTGAACGGCGGGATCGACTGAATATTCTGGCTCAGATACCACTGGTGCCGGACCAAAATCGCCCACATCGAAAACAGGGATGTCCGCAGAGACAGGGCATGTCTGGGGAAGTTCCGGACGCCAATCGTCAAAGCCGGATTCTCCGCATACTTTTGCTGCCCACAGGACGATTTGATCATTCCCAAGCCGCAGGACTGCGGCGGGTACGGCATCTGCGCTGCTGGCGCCGATTCGGAGGATATAGTCCCCTTTCTCCAAAACATAGCATTCGTTCTGCTCATTGTAGCTGGCGTGATCCCTCAAATCAAAGCAGAGCTCCAGGTATTCAGCCTCGCCGGGGTCCAGTTCCCGCGTCTTGGCAAAGGCAGCCAGCTCCTGGTACGGCTTGTCAAGGCTACCCACAGGAGCGCCGAGATAGACCTGAACCACCTCGCGGCCCGGATGGATCCCGGTATTCGTCACCGTCGTACATATCCTCACGACGCTGTCTTTCAAGCTCACGCTGTCTGTCCGGCAGGAAAAACTGGTGAAACTCAGGCCATGACCAAAGGGGTAGATCGGCTTTCTGCCCACAGTGTCAAAAAAGCGATAGCCGATATATATCCCTTCCCGGTATTCGGTGTCGTCTTGGCAGCACTCTCCGCCAAGGTGGGCATAGTCCTCCCAGCGGCTCCAGGTCGTAGTGAGCTTTCCGCTGGGGTAAGCTTTTCCCAGCAAGATATCCGCCAGGACCGCGCCTGTCTCCGTACCCAACTGGCCCAGCAGCAGGATGTTTTTCACTTCCCGCACCGGGGATAGATCCACGGGGCAGCCCACATTCAAAACCAGCATGAAGCGCCTATACCGCTCGTTTAGAGCGAGGATGTCCCGCCGCTCCGTCTCTGTGAGCAGAATATCGCCTGGGACTGCCTCTCGGTCACAGCCCTCGCCAGAGTTGCGGCTGAGAACATATACCGCAGTATCTCCCTCTCCGTCAAGCGGGATCTGGTATTCCGGCTCCGGCATGATGCGCCCCATGGCATAGACCATGACCTGCTGCCGGTGGGATTTAGCCTCCTGCCGCATTCTTTGCCGGAACGCCTTTTCCGCTTTGACGCGCTCTGCATCATAGGCGTCCAGCCACGCATCCGTTGTGATCGTGAACCGTGCGTACCGCAGCCCCTGTTCCACAGTTGTGAAAAACCGGCCGTTAACTTCGCCGCTCCCGGTGCCGCCTTTTACAGTGTGTCTTGCGCCCGAACCGTATAGCGCCAGTTTTCCCGGCTTCTCCAGCGGGAAACTCCCGTCAGTCTGCAGCAGGACGGTGCAGCCGGCAAGGCCAGGACGAAGCATCGCCAGATGGCGGCGTTCGTACTCCAAAAGATCGTCTTGGATATTGTCCATCGTGAACCCCTTACTATCCATTACTTTTTGGCCTTTTTAGCCTCTTCCTTGGCTTTTTTAGCGGCAAGCTTTGCCTGATACTTTGCCTCTTCTGCATCAAAATCAAGGCCTTTTTTCTCGCACTTTGCCTTGAGTTCCTTGATGCGATTTTCCTCAGCAATTCGGTCATTCTCAGCCTGCTCACGGGCGGTCAGCTCTTCAGGGGAGATCCATTCCACCCCGGCTGCCTCGGCCTCCGCCTTGTGACGGGCAGTGATATCCGCCTGGATCGTGGGCATTTCCTTCTCCACCTTAAAGAACAGGAACAACACAAACGTGATAATGGCGCCAATGGAAAGCAGGCCCTGATAGCCGAATACGAAGTAATTCTGCACCGCCTGGCTCTGGGCCACCCAGCTACCGTCAGCAGCGGGCGGGACATAACCGAACTGCGTCAGGCCGAAGTTGAACAGGCCCTGAGCAATACCGGCGCAAACCGTAAAGATAATGGTGTAGATCGACATGGAGAAGCCATCCACTCGGAAACCAGCTTTCCACTCTACGTGATCCAGGGCATCAGAGAACATGGCCATCATGATGTAAGTCAACGGCAGAGCGCCGAACGCACGGATGGCCAGGATCCCAAGCACAAAGCCGAAGTTAGTGGGATTGAGCATGAAAGCAAAGCCTGCGGCGGCCGTGATCACCAGACCTGTCAGCAAGACGTTGCGCTTGCCGAATTTTCTGACCAGCGGCCACATCAGGATAATGCCAAAGCCCAACGGCGCGTTTCCGATTGCGGAGACAATGGTCTGAGTGTGGCCGTCATTATAGGTGCCAAGCACCCAGTTGCAGTAATAGATCAAACTTGTGTTCTGCACATTGGTGCAAATCTGGTTAACAATGAAGAACACGATCATGATGACCCAGTATTTGCTGGAAAAGCAGGCTTTCAGCTGTTCGCTGATGGAGCGCTGTTCCTGCTCCACATGAAGGTTCGCTGATTCTTCCGTGATGCGCTCTTTCGTATAGAAAAACTCGATCAGCAGACAGGGGATTGCAATACAGCTGAAAATGGCTATCATTTTGATCCAGTTAGTCTGATCCACGCCGATCCGGGGCAGAACCAGCATGGGGAACAGCATTGCAACGAACATGCCGGGGATGATACACATCGCCATATTGGAGAGCATGGCCACGCCGTCGCGCTGTTTGATATTCCTGGTGGAGAGCGGGACCAGCATGGTGTGGCTCATGTAATACATGGTATAAGCGATGGAGTAGTACAGATTGTAGCTGACGATGATCCAGATGATCTGTACAGTGGTGCCTGCCTGGGGTACCAAAAACAGCAGAAAAGCGCTGACCACCAGGAATGGCCCGGAGAGCAGCAGCCACGGCCGCGCCTTCCCCTGGCGTGATTTGGTTCGTTCGATCATCTGGCCCATGACAATATTTGTCACAGCGTCGATGATCTTGGAAATGATGGGAAAGACCAACAGGAAAGCGCCGCCCCAGACCCAGCCGATCTTCAAGACATCGGTGTAAAACACGTTCAGATAGGATGCCATGATGCTGTTAAGCAGGATGACACCGCCCGGTCCCAGGAAAAAGCCGAGCCAACGCTCTTTATTGGTCACGTTCGCGCTCTTGATACGGCTGTTCATTTTCTCGGATGAAAGCCATTTACCGGAAGAAAAGAAACTCATTTGCCACCTCTCCTTTTTATATCGGTTTTATATTGGTGGTTTTAGTATATCAGAGTTTTCAAAGTTGAGTTATCCGATTTTTATGTAATATATCTGAATTTTATTTACTTTATCGGCTCGCATCATTTTGCGTAAAATTATGATAGAAAACAGAATTTTAAGATAGACTATGCGTGGTTTATTTGGTATAATAAGCGCAGCATATCGCAAAGGAGATAATTATATGTACCGGCTAAAGGAAGATGTCAGCCACCCTGCATTTTTGCAGAAGGTGAAAGCCTGCCGGGGCAGCGTGACCTTTGCTTCAGCAGAGGGAGACATGCTGAACCTGAAATCTGCATTGTCGCAATTTATGTTCGCCGCCTGCTTTACTCGGCCTGAGATCGTATGCAATGCGGAAATACGTCTTACCGAGCAAGCAGACTATGAGGCGCTGAAAGAATTTTTACTGGAAACGGAGGGATAAGTGTGGCGGAGAATGCAGAACGGAACCTGCGGCTGTTCCGGGAACTGATCACCTGCACCCGCAATCTGTATTCATGGACCTATGATGTCCATTTTTCTCTTGTATACAGCAACTGCCCTGACGCAGATCTGATGGGGATGCTGTTTATCTCCATGACTGACAACATCCCTCCTGATGTAGATGCGCCGATGCTTTTGTCATCTGAATTTGGCCTCTCCTGGGCAGTCAATTTGGAGCGGGATGGCTCCGGCCTCCCCTTGTATTACCACGTGATTGGGCCAGCCGTTGCATCCAAGTTTTCCATTGCAAAGGCAAAACAGGCCATTTTCAACCGCAGTGATGTCTCCGACTCCCTGGTTGGGGTCCTGGATGGACTTCTGGCGAAAATACCTTCTGTGCCCATTTCCAGGATTCTGGAATACTGTATTATGCTGCATTACTGCGTCACGGAAGAAAAACTGTCGATCAGTGATATCCTATATCCGGGACCCGGTGCAGTTCCAAGGGAGGAGCAAGACGGGCATACGGCCAATCCGCACGGCACTTGGCTGATGGAACAGCGGCTACTCAAACTTGTGGAGGACGGGAACCTCAACTTCCGGCAAGAAAAGACACGCTTGGTAAGTGGCCTGGTCCCTGCTGATCTCGGCGGTGGAGATGGAATGCGCCACTTAAAGAACCTGGTGATTGCTTTCATCTCCTGCTGTACCAGAGCTGCAATCCGAGGCGGCCTTTCGCCTGAAACCGCCTATCTTCTCAGTGACCGATACATCCGAGGTGTAGAGGCATGCGCGGTCATCGCCGATTTGGTGGAATTGAACGACTCCATGCAGGAGGATTTTATCCGCCGTGTCCACCAGAGTAAGTCTGATGGATTGTCCCCACAGATCCGCCAATGCTGTGATTATATTCAAATCCATGTAGAGGATGAATTGAGTCTAACGTCGATCAGTGCGGCTATCGGCTATTCACCCACTTGGCTGTCAGGTAAATTCAAAAAGGAAATGGGGATCAGCCTGACGCAGTATATTTCCCAACAACGCATGGAACGGGCCAAAGAACTCCTTCGCTCTGGGAACCGGCCAATACAGGACATTGCGGAAGCGCTTCACTACAAAACGCCCAGTCACTTCGGCACTGTTTTTCGCCAGTACACTGGGATCAGTCCAAGTGAATACCGGATGGAGCGGGGAAAAGTGACGTAAAGACGTTCTTTCTCTTGACTTTCTCTGAATTCTGTGGCATTTGTTGTTGCCGGAGGTGAGCGCAAATGACGCGACAGAGGCAACAAAGCAATGCAGCAAAAACAGCGGCCCCGATGAGTGAAACGCTTTCACTTGTCGGGGCCTTTTACTGCCAAAGAAGGAGGCTGCGGCAATGAATATCCTGGATGACTTATACTTCGGGAACATCAATCCAAACTGCAAGATGGCCCCGCCCGGTTCACAGCTCAGGAAGATCCAGGCCGTGGTCATGCAAAACGAGGAAAAGCTCTGCGCCACGCTGAGCAACGAGCAGAAGGAACTGTTTGAGAAATGCCAGGATATCCGGGCGGACATGACCTCCCTGCGGGAGCGGGAGAGCTTCGAGGACGGATTCTGCCTGGGCGTGAAGATCATGGCGGCGGTTATGAGCACCATGAATACCCCGTCCGTGGACGATCAGCCCTGCTGCAATTGAACAGGTCAAAATAGGGATGGAGAACTGCTGATTCGGCGGTTCCCCATCACTATTTTTGCGAATAAGTTGTTTTCAAATTCGGTTTTGCAGCGATTCCCGGAGGACGGGACGACCAACACCCCATCCGGGAGTTTTCTGTTGCCTACAAAGCAGGATTTTTTCGCTCTCACAATTTGTTAAGCTCTTTAGTGAGGGTAATTACGATTTGCTCTCTTTCTTCTGGCCCTGAATACTCGTACTCCTCCAAAGCCTCATCCCGCAAAGCTTCCGCTTCCCGTGCCCATACTTCAAAGTCCGCCTTGGCCATATTCTTTTTCAATACTCTGGCATAGTATTTTTTGTAAGCTCGCTGGTGAACTTTCCATATCTCGTTGTTTTGTACTTTCGCCTGGAAATTGGCGACAGCGCCAATATCGCGGCATGTTTTCTCTTCCTCACCGGGAGCTATGCGGTCACAGTAAGAAAAAGAAGCGCCGGGCATTTGCAGAAACCACTTCTTACAATTCTTGCAGCGCTTAAGGATATACCCGTTCTGCATCCCTTTTATGAACTCTACATATACGAAGTCCGCTATCCGATCGAAGTACATTTTTTCAACGATCTCTGAATCATACTGCGGATCGAACATATCGCCTGGGGCTTCTCCATCGCCGCCTCGCTTTACATCCATATCGATATATAGTAGTGAATCTTTCTCTCTGTCCTTCGGCGGCATAGGCTTGTATACCATGTACTGAACCTTCACCAGAGGTGCGTCTACCTCTGGGTCCTCACCAAGACTGCGTCCGCTTATAAGCGCATCCAGGTTATGCCGCAATATTTGCTCTGCCAAAGGAAGCTTTCTTTGGCCTTTTTTCTTTTCCGAGATTTGGTCGCTCTCCAGTTTCTCCAAGAAGAAAGAGTATTGCCTTTTTACCATGAGAATATCTTCACGTGCCTGTTTTAAAAAATTCAGGAACTTCCTGATGCCCTCATCCTCAAGAACCCAATCAATAAAGGCCTCTCTCGCTTCCCCTATACATATGTACCGCAATAAATCCGGATCTCTTCTGTGCAGATACCGATTGTATATCGGCAAGTCTGTAAACGCCATACAGGCATCACAGAATGCATCTATTGCTTCTTCTCTGCTTTTCGTATCTATTATCGTTTCTAAGTGTTCAATAGTGTTGGAAAACTCCGTCAGATCCATCTCGAGAATTTCAAGCAGAATTCTGCAATAGTCAATACCATCGTGATTGTGTTCGATCCAATACTTGTTCTTTCCGAAAAGCACTTTGACGTTGGTATTCGGTCTTCGCATATCAAATACGTCTTTACCTAACATTCCCATTACGCAACCTCCAGTAGATAATGTATTTGCTCCGGTAGTGTATGTTATCAAATTATATATTTTCTATTGCAAAAAGTCAAGATAGTGCTACAATCAAATCGAGAAGTCAGGGTGAAAACACCCTGATTTTCACGTCCACAGGCAAAAAAGCTATTCCGAAGCCTGAAATTCTTTGACAATTGAATACCCGCTATCGGAGTTCATATGCACCAGGGGAAGCAGGCCATGACTGCAGCTGACACTGACAAGAGCGTGCCAATGGTGAAAAAACGTCTTGGAGATCCCAAGGTAGGAAGGTGTACGATATGCGGCCAGCAAAGCATTCCAAACGGAAAGGAAGTGATGACAGTGGAGACAGACTTCGTAAGAAGAAACTATAATCTACAGTCTGCAAATAAAAAGTCAAGAGGAAAATGAAAGAAGGCAGCGAAAAATAACGACGGAAAAATAGGTATGAGA
>CANQTO010000062.1 GCA_947626785.1 uncultured Oscillospiraceae bacterium | reverse complement strand
ACAAGACGGTGTATTTCCGGTCCATCTGGGAGATGGTGAAGCTGATGGAGAGCGCCCTGGACACGGTGAGCGCCCCGGATGTGGACGCCGGCGAGGAGCCCAGCTGGTTCGAAAAGGTCTGAAAACGGGCAAAACGCGGGAGCAGTCATATAAGCTTGACTGCTCCCGCGTTTTGCTGTCCGGCGAGGCCCTCTTACAGCTGGACCTCCTTGGTCATGATGTGGAGGATCTCCACGTCCGTCTCCCTCATGCCCTCCTTGGCCACATGGACCACCGCCTTGATGGTGTCCTCGATGTTGTCCTGCACCAGGCCGTCCCCGGGAGAGAAGACCATGCCCTTCATGCTCATCTCGTGGGCCATGACCGCCGCGTCCACCGCCGAGGCGATCTTCGCCGCGCAGGAGGCCTTCGCCCCGTCGCAGAGGATGCCGGACACGTTCATGAGCATGTTGATGATGGTGTTGAAGATCTGAGTGCGGCTGCCGTGGGACAGATAGGTGATGGCCGCGCCCGCGCCGCAGCCGGCGGTCACCGCCCCGCAGAAGGAGGACAGGCTGCCGATCTTGGCTTTGATGTAGATGGCCACCAGGTTGCTGATGATGAGGGCCCGGTAGAGCTCCTCCCGGCTGCTGCCCAGGTGCTCGGCGTACTCCAGCACCGGCAGGGACACGGTGATCCCCTGGTTGCCGCTGCCGGAGTTGATGACCACCGGCAGGGGACAGCCCGCCATCCGGGCGTCGGAGCCGGCGGCGGCCCGGGCCCGGGCCCGCTCCTTCACGTTCCCCGCGGCGTTTTCCATGAGGATGCGGCCGATCTGGGCGCCGGTCTCATGGTGCAGGCCGTACTCGGAGATCTGGAGGTTGTTGTGGATCTGGCTGTCCAGCAGCTCCTTCACGTCGGCGATATCCGCCTCCTTGGCGAATTGCAGGATCCCGTCCAGGGACATGCCGCCGCTTCCGCCCGCCTCCTCGCCGCTGTTCTCGTCCTCCTCCAGGAGGACGGCCCGGTCCTTGACGATGCGGACGATCTGGGTGTGGTGGTTGGCGATGGTCACCTCGGCGGAGTGCCCCGGGCACTCGGCCAGGACCCGCACGTAGAGGTTGTTCACATCGCAGACCAGCTTCGTGGTGGAGAAGCCGGCGGCCAGCAGCTCCTTGGTCCTGTCGATGTCCGCCTGGGTGACGCCGCTCAGGACCTCCAGGCTCCTGGAGGCGTCCCCGCCCACGGCGCCCAGGGTGGCCGCCGCGTCGATACCCTTCAGGCCGCCGGAGTTGGGGACTGTGACCGCGTTGGTGTTCTTGATGATGTTGCCGCTGCAATAGACTTGCAGCGACGCGGGGAAACTGCCCAGGACCTCCACGGCTTTCGCGGAGGCGAGGGCGATGGCGATGGGCTCCGTGCAGCCCAGAGCCGGGATGAGCTCTCGTTTCAGCGTGCTGAGATAACGCCCGTAGTCTTCGGCTTTCAAGGGGTCCCTCCTTTCCACTCTGCCCGCGAGACCCAGCCGCGGACAGGGACGCGTGATTTCTCTCTTTCCCTATAAAAAATGCAGACGCCGCTGAACGCAGTGCCCGCAAAACGCGCGTTATTCTCCCGTGAGGGCCACGGTCTCGATCTCCACAAGGCCATCCTTGGGCAGCTGGGCGACCGCCACACAGCTCCGGGCCGGGAAGGGCTCGGTGAAAAACTCGGCATAGATCTTGTTGACGGCGGCGAAGTCCGCCATATGGGTGAGGAACACCGTGGTCTTCAGCACCCGGTCAAAGCCGGAGCCGGCCGCTTCCAGGATATGCCCCAGGTTACACAGAGCCTGGCGGGCCTGGGCTTCCACGCCCTCGGCCAGGACGCCGGTCTCCGGGTCGAGGCCCAGCTGGCCGCTGGTGTACAACAGCCCGCCGTGGCTGATCGCCTGGGAATAGGGGCCGATCGCCGCGGGAGCCTGAGCGGTAGAGACTGCTTTTTTCATGCTTTGCCATCCTTTCCGGTCGTTTGATCGTGATAAAATTCCATATATAGCCAGTATACCAGAAACAGGAAATAATTGCAACGGTATTTCAAGGAAAAACACCTGATGGGCGCAAAAAGCCTGTCGGGTGTTTTTCCTTGTCTGTTATTTTGAAAATTCCTCCGCCACCCGGCCCAGAGCGCCGGGGTTCGTGTCGGGGCTGGCGGCAGTGAGAGCGCCGGCCAGAAGCGCCGCCTGGGCGGCTTCCTCCAGGTCCAGGCCCTGCACCCCCGCCCAGACGACGGCGGCGGTGGCCGCGTCGCCTGCGCCGTTGGTGTTCACTACCGGCAGCTCCCGGCAGGGCAGCCGGAGCAGCCGGTCCCCTTCGGCGGCCAGCAGGCCCTCCGCCCCCAGGCTGAGAAAGACCTGCTTAACGCCGCGCTCCAGTAGGCGTTTCGCCGCCCGCTCCGGCTCAGCCTCTCCGGTGAGGGCCAGAGCCTCCAGCCGGTTGGGCTTGACCGCCCGCAGGCGGCCCAGGGCCTGTTGCAGCCGGGGGGCCTTGGCGTTGGAGACCGGGTCCGCGTAGAGGGGCGCGGTGCAGTGCTCCGCCAGAAAGCGGATGCTCTCCTCCGGAAGATTGGCGTCCAGCACCACGGCGGCGCAGCCGTTGAGGGCGTCCAGCAGGGGCTCCAGGCGCTCCGGCGTCAGCCGGGCCATCACATCCATGTCCGATATGGCCAGCTGCATATCCCCCCGCCGGTCGGTGATGTACAGATAGACAGGGCTCCGCTCCTCCGGCAGGACCAGGCTCAGCTCCGTGTCCAGGCCCAGCTCCCGGCAGCTTTTCAGCAGCGCCTCGCCGTTGGCGTCGGCCCCCAGGGCCGTCACCAGACGGACCTCCAGGCCCAGCAGACGCAGATCGTGGGCGATGTTCCGCCCCACGCCGCCGGGGCGCAGGCGGATCCGGCCCGGATTGGAGTCCCCGGCCAGGAGCTCCCCATAGGGGCTGCCCCCGATGTCCATATTGATCCCGCCTACGACGGCTACCCGCCTGTTCATCCGGCCCTGCTTCCGCTCAGCGGAGGTTCCAGATGTTCCGGGCATACTCCTGAATGGCCCGGTCGGCGGCGAAGATGCCGCTCTCGGCGGTGTTCATGATGGCCAGGCGGGCCATCTCGCCGGGGTCCTGGATGCGCTCGTAGAGCCGGCGCTGGCAGTCCACATAGGCCCGGTAGTCGGCGATGAGCATGTACTGGTCGCCGCCGTACAGCAGGCTGGAGACCAGGTCGGGGTAACTCTTGCCGTCGGAAAAGCCCTGGCGGAAGCGGTTGACCACCCGCTTGAGCTCCTCGTCCGCCTCCACGATGGCGGCCGGGTTGTAGCCCCGGGCCTTCAGGGCGGCGATCTCGTCGGTGTGCAGGCCGAAGAGGAACATGTTCTCGTCCCCCAGCCGCTCGTACATCTCCACATTGGCTCCGTCCAGGGTGCCGATGGTCACAGCGCCGTTCATCATCAGCTTCATGCAGCCGGTGCCGGAGGCCTCCTTGCCGGCGGTGGAGATCTGCTCGGAGACCTGGGCGGCGGGGATGATGGCCTCGGCGGCGGAGACCCGGTAGTTCTCCACGAACAGCAGCTGGAGCTTGTCCTTGCAGACGGGGTCGTTGTTGATGTCCGCCGCCATGCTCAGCAGCAGCTCAATGATGCGTTTGGCGGTCTTGTAGCCCGCGGCGGCCTTGGCGCCGAAGACAAAGGTCCTGGGCACGAAGTCCATGCCCGGGTCGTCGTGGAGCTGGAGCTGGAGGCTGGCGATGCTCATGGCGCACAGCAGCTGCCTCTTGTACTCGTGCAGGCGCTTGACCTGCACGTCCATGACGGCGTCGGTGTTCAGCACAAAGTTGTCGTTGCGCTTGGCGAAGGCCGCGAAGCGCCGTTTGTTCTCCAGCTTGATAGCGTTGACCCGGCGGCGAACCTCGCTGTCACCGGCGAAGGCCCGGAGCCCGGCCAGCTCCTCGGGGCGGGTCAGGTAGCCGTCGCCCCCCAGCAGCTCGCAGATCAGGCCGTGCAGGCCCGGGTTGATCTGGGCAAGCCAGCGCCGGTGGTCGATGCCGTTGGTCACATAGGTAAAGCGGTCGGGCCGGATGGAGTAGATATCCTTGAACAGATCGTCCTTGAGGATCTGGCCGTGGAGACGGGACACGCCGTTGACCCGGTAGCAGGCGGCCAGGCACAGGTTGGCCATATGTACCTGGTTGTCCCCGATGATCAGGTTGCGGCCCACCCGCTGGTCCCGGCCGAAGTGCTCGCTCAGGTAGTTGCTCCAGCGGCGGTTGATCTCGCAGAGGATCTCCCAGACCCGGGGCATCAGCTGCTGCACCAGGTTCTGGGGCCACTTCTCCAGAGCCTCGCTCATGACGGTGTGGTTGGTATAGGCCATGCAGCCCTTGACGATCTCCCAGGACTCGTCCCAGCCCAGGCCGTGCTCGTCCATAAAGATGCGCATCAGCTCAGGGATGATGAGAGTCGGGTGGGTGTCGTTGATCTGGATGGCGTGGTGCTGGGCGAAGTTGCGCACGTCGCCCCACTTCTTCACGTGCTTGCGCACGATGTCCTGGGCGGTGGCGGAGACGAAGAAGTACTGCTGCTTGAGACGCAGGGTCTTGCCCTCGATATGGTCGTCCGCCGGGTAGAGGACCTTGGTGATGACCTCGGCCATGGTCCGCTGCTCCAGGCTCTGGACATATTTGCCCTCAGAGAAGAGGTACATGTCCAGATAGTTGGGGCTCTCCGCCTGCCACAGGCGCAGGGTGTTGATCTCATTGGCGCCGTAGCCCGCGATGAGCATGTCCCGGGGCACGGCGATGACCGCGTCATAGCCGGTGTGCTCGGCCTTATAGTGGCCGTACTCGTCCCAGTGGGGGGAGATCTGACCGCCGAAGCGGACCTCCACCGCGTCCTCATAGCGGGGGATCAGCCAGCTCTCCGCCGCGCTGCGCCAGTTGTCCGCCGTCTCGGTCTGCATGCCGTTGGCGAAAACCTGTTTGAAGATGCCCAGCTCATAGCAGATCGAGTAGCCCGTGGCCTCCAGGCCCTGGGAGGCCATGCTGTCCATATAGCAGGCCGCCAGACGGCCCAGGCCGCCGTTGCCGAGGCCGGCGTCGGGCTCGGCCTCAAAGATGTCCGCTGCGCTGTGCCCCATGTCCTCCAGGGCCCCCTCCAGGGCCTCGTACACGCCCAGGTTAAAGGCGTTCTTGACGAGGCTCCGCCCCATCAGAAACTCCATGGACATGTAGTGGACCTCTTTTTCGGCGTGGCGCGGGTTTTCCGCAGTCAGGAGCCGGCTCATGATCTCCCGGATCACGATGGCCGAAGCCTGAAAGATCTGATCGTCTGTGGCGTTCTCGCCGGTCACGCCAAAGTGGGCGCAGAGCTTGTCCTCGATCGCGCTGCGCATTTCGTCGCGGGAAATTTCACCTTTCATAAGGGGAAGATACCTCCGTTAAATTTGGGAATTCTTGGGGACCACCATGGGCAGCTTCTCGCTTCCGGTGAGCCTGGAGCCCGCCGAGAAGGAGCAGTGCTTGTCCGCGATGATGTTCTCCAGCTGCGCGTTCTCGCCTACCTGGCAGCCGCGCATAAGGATGCTGTTCTTGATCTTGGCGCCGGCCTCGATGCGGGCGCCGGGGAAGACGATGCAGTTTTCCAGCTCGCCCCGGATGATGCAGTCGTCTGCCACCAGGCTCCGGTGGGAGACGGCGTTCTCGCCGTAGTAGGAGCTGACCTCCTCATGGACCTTAGTGCGCACGGGCCGGTCCGCCGGGAAGATCTGGCGGCGCTTGTCGCTGCACAGCATGTCCATGTTGGCCCGGTAGTAGTCCTCCACGGTGCAGATGATCTGGGCATAGCCGTGGTGGACATACACGTCCATCTTGCCGCCCTCGGCAAAGAACATGGGCAGGGCGTCCCGGTGGAAGTTGTTGAGCCGCTGGGCCTTGCACCGGTCCATCAGGTCCAGAAGGATGTCCTTATGGATGATGTAGCCCTCCAGGGTGGGCAGACCCTCCCCGTCGCCCTTGCGGTAGAGGAGCATGTTCTTCACAAAGCCGTCCTCTCCTACCACGAAGCGGTGGTGCTCCCCGGCGGGGGTGTGGTCGGCGCAGACGGCGGTGATGTCCGCCCCGGAGCGGATGTGCTGGCGCATGACGGCCGTCAGGTCCACATTGGCGCACATGTTGCCCAGCAGAAGCACGATGTGGTTCTGGGGGATGTCCCGCACGTAGGCGGCCACGGAATTCAGAGCCTCGATGGTGCCGTAGTAGTTGCCGGTGTGGTACTCGGGCAGGCCGAAGGGGGGCAGCATCCGCAATCCGCCGCTGCGGCGGCTCATATCCCAGGCCTTGCCGCTGCCGATGTGGTCAAGCAAAGACTGATAGTCCCGCTGCATGATGACGCCCACGTCCAAAATGCCCGCGTTGCGCATGGAGGACAGGGCCAGGTCGATGAGCCGGTACCGGCCGCAGAAGGGCAGGGACGCGGCGGTGCGGACGCTGACCAGCTCCCGCAGCTCGGGGTTGGCGTTATAGGCAAAGATCAAGCCGTGAAAGTCTCTCATTTTTTCAAACCTCCTCGCCCGTATAGATCATGGCCCCGGCAGGCACCTGGGCCCCGCTCCGGATCTCCACATTCGGCCCGCAGGTGGCCACGCCCCAGGCGTCGGTCCCGTCGGGGGGCATGCCCACATGGGCTCCGCTGTGGATGACCGTGTCCTCGCCGATGATGGCGTACTCCACCACGGCGCCCTCTTCCACCACGGCGCCGGGCATCAGCACGCTGTAGATCACCTTGGCGCCCGTCTTCACCACCGCGGCGGTGGACAGGACGGAGTTCTCCACATGGCCGTCCACCTCGCAGCCCTCGGTGACGATGGAGTGGATGATCTCCGCGTTCTCACCGGTGAAGTGGGGCGGGCAGACGGGGCTCCGGGCCCCGATGGGCCACTCGGGATCGTAGAGGTTGATGAGCGTGGGGGAGAGCATGTCCATGTTGGCGTCCCAGAGGCTGGTGATGGTGCCCACGTCCCGCCAGTAGCCGTCGAAGCGGTAGGGCCAGAGCTTCTCGCCGGCGGCGAGCATGTTGGGGATGATGTTCTTGCCGAAGTCCTTGCTGGAGTTGGGGTCCTGCTCGTCGGCGGTCAGATAGGCCCGGAGCTTCTCCCAGTTGAAGATGTAGATGCCCATGGAGGCCAGATCGCTCTTGGGCTGCTTGGGCTTCTCCTCGAACTCGCAGACATAGCCGTCCTCGCCCACGTTCATGATGCCGAAGCGGGTGGCCTCCTCCATGGAGACCTGGAGCACGGCGATGGTGCAGGCGGCGTCCTTCTCGATGTGCTCCCGGAGCATCTTGGCATAGTCCATCTTATAGATGTGGTCGCCGGAGAGGATCAGGACGTTTTCCGGGTCGTAGTTCTCGATGAAGCCGATGTTCTGGTAGATGGCGTTGGCGGTGCCGGAGAACCAGGAGCCCTTCTCCCCCGCGCTCTGGTAGGGGGGCAGGATGAACACGCCGCCGTCCGCGGAGTCCAGATCCCAGGGCTGGCCGTTGCCTATGTAGCTGTTGAGCTGCCGGGGCCGGTACTGGGTCAGGACACCCACGGTGTCGATGCCGGAGTTTGCGCAGTTGGACAGGGGGAAATCGATGATCCGGTACTTCCCGCCGAAGGGGACGTTGGGTTTGGCCTCGTTTTGGGTCAGGGCATACAGACGGGAGCCCTGGCCGCCCGCGAGGAGCATGGCGATACATTTTTTCTTCATATGCTTACTCCTTCCTGCTATATGCTGTGGTAAAGTTGCCGTGAAAAAGCCGTAGCTGGATATGGTATATTATTGTACAATTTTCCGTTTCTGTCAAGGCTTTAGGGTGAAGAGAATATCCTCTTCACCCTAATGATTTTGCCTGTTATTTATTATTGTACTTGTTCATCGCGGAGTCAGGGCCTTCAAGGATATAGCACTCCACCGCGTCGGCGGCGCGGCGGGCGGCGTCGGCCATATCCTCCGCGTCCTGGTTTTTGAAGGCGGAGAGCACCCAGTCGGCCATATCGTAGTCCGGGTGGGGCGGCGCGCCCACGCCGATGCGGACCCGGGGAAAATCCTCGGTACCCAGGCAGGCGATCAGGCTCTTGAGCCCGTTGTGCCCGCCGGCGGAGCCCTTGCGGCGCACCCGCAGCTTCCCCAGGGGCAGCGAGACCTCGTCGGACACGGCGATCACCCGCTCCGGGGGGATCTTGTAAAAGCGGACGGCCTGGACGGCGGCCTCGCCGGACAGGTTCATATAGGTCTGGGGCTTCATGAGCAGCACCTGCTCGCCCCCCAGCTTACACGAACCGGTCAGCGACTTGAAGCGGGCCTTGTTGATGGCGGCGCCCTGCTTTTTGGCCATGGCGTCGGCGGCCATGAAGCCGGCGTTGTGCCGGGTGCCCTCGTACTTCAGCCCCGGGTTGCCCAGAAAGACCACCAGCCAAGCTACGCCTCCGGCGTTTTTGAAAAACATAGCAATCTTATCCTCCGCCCTGACAAAACAAACCGGCGGCGTAAGCCGCCGCACAAAACCGAAGCCTTGCGCTTCGGTTTTGAAGGGAAGAACAATGCTGTCCGCCGAACAGGCCGTGCTTGCGCGGCCTGTTGGCTTAACAGCGTTGTTCTGACCTAGTCGAACATATTGGAGATGGAGACCTCCTCGTAGATGCGCCGGATGGCCTCGGCAAACACGGAGGCGGTGGAGATGTACTCGATCTTCGGGCACTGGGGCTTGTCCTTGGGATAGGGGATGGTGTCCAGCAGCAGCAGCTCCTGGATGCAGCTGTCGTCGATGCGCTTCACCGCGTCGGCAGAGAGCACCCCGTGGGTGGCGCAGGCGTAGACCTCCTTGGCCCCGCCGATCTCCTTGATGGCCCTGGCCGCGCCGCAGAGGGAGCCGGCGGTGTCCACGATGTCGTCCAGCAGGATGCAGGTCTTGCCCTCCACGTTGCCGATGATGTTCATGACCTCGGACTGGTTGGCACGCTCCCGGCGCTTGTCCACAATGGCCATGTTGACGCCCAGCTTCATGGAGAAAGCCCGGGCCCGGGCGGTGCTGCCCACGTCGGGGGAGACCACCATCACGTCCTCGTTGCCCTTGCCAAATTTCTTGACAAAGTACTTGACAAAGAGGTTGGCTCCGGCCAGATTGTCCACCGGGATGTCAAAGAAGCCCTGGATCTGGGCGGCGTGCAGGTCCATGGTCAGGACCCGGTCCGCCCCGGCGGCGGTGATAAGGTTGGCTACCAGCTTGGCGGAGATGGGGTCGCGGCTCTTGGCTTTCCGGTCCTGCCGGGCATAGCCAAAGTAGGGGATGACCGCCGTGACCCGGCCCGCGGAGGCCCGGCGCATGGCGTCGATCATGATCAGCAGCTCCATCAGATTGTCGTTGACGTGGTTGCAGGTGGACTGGACGATAAACACGTCCTTGCCGCGCACAGGTTCGTAGACCGAGATGGAGCACTCGCCGTCGGCGAATTGGGCGACATCCGCGTTGCCAAGGCCCATGTAGAGCTCGGAGCAGATGTCCCTGGCCAGGGCGGGGTTGGAGTTGCCAGCGAAAACCTTGATCTCTTTGCCGTGTGAAATCATATTCTTTTGTTTCCTCCAAATTGATCTTTCTCTTTATTACTTCCTTACCGATTCCAGAAAATCCCTTGTTCTTCAAATACAGGGGCATTGTAACATAAAGATAACAGAATTGGAAGAGGCACAGCTATTTTATTTCATATCACTCGTTAATTAAATGCGGCTGTCCTTTACAAGCGGCGCTTTTTTGTTTATAATAAGAAAGCTTATACCGCCATCACAGAAGAAAGTAGTGAAAAATATGCTGGAATTTGAAGAATATAAGACCCGCCTCAACGGCTACAAGCCCACCCTGGAGGTGCTGCGGGAGGCCCTGGGCCTGGACGCGGCCCAGAAGGAGATCGAGGAGCTGGAGGCCGCCAGCGAGCGGGAGGGCTTCTGGAACGACGTGGCCCGCTCCCAGAAGGTGCAGAAGCGGCTGAAGGTCCTCAAGGACAAGAGCGAGAACTACCGGAAGCTCTGCTCCGCCTGGGAAGACATGCAGGCTCTCTGCGAGATGGCCATCGAGGAAAACGACGATTCCCTGCTCCCCGAGCTGGAGAGCGAGTTCGCCGCCTTCTCGGAGAAGGTGGAGTCCACCCGCCTGAGCACCCTGCTCACCGGGGAGTACGACGCCAACAACGCCATCCTCAGCTTCCACGCCGGGGCCGGCGGCACCGAGGCCCAGGACTGGGCCTCCATGCTCTACCGGATGTACAACATGTGGGCCGACCGGCACGGCTACAAGGTCCGGGTGCTGGACTATCAGGACGGGGACGAGGCCGGCCTGAAGAGCGCCGCCATGATGATCGAGGGTGAGAACGCCTACGGCTTTCTGAAGAGCGAGCACGGCATCCACCGCCTGGTGCGGGTCTCCCCCTTTGACGCGGCCGGCCGGCGGCACACCTCCTTTGCCGCGGTGGAGGTCATGCCCGAGATCAGCGACGACAAGGAGATCGAGCTGAGGGACGAGGACATCAAGATGGACGTGTTCCGCTCCTCCGGCGCCGGCGGCCAGAAGGTCAACAAGACCTCCTCCGCTGTCCGCCTGACCCATATCCCCACGGGCATCGTGGTCTCCAGCCAGGTGGAGCGGAGCCACTTCCAGAACCTGGAGAACTGCAAGAACATGCTCCGGGCCCGCCTGGCCGAGATCAAGGAGCGGGAGCACCTGGAGAAGATCAGCGACATCAAGGGCGTGCAGATGAAGATCGAGTGGGGCAGCCAGATCCGCTCCTACGTGTTCATGCCCTACCAGCTGGTGAAGGACCACCGGACCGAGTACGAAAACGGCAACATCCAGAACGTGATGGACGGGGACCTGGACGGCTTCATCAACGCCTTTTTGTCCATGCGGGCCGCGGCGGAGAAGTAAGACTATGGAGCTGCCGCTGCTGAGAAGCCCGGAGGACATCGCCGCCCTTGTAAACGAGCTGGGCTTTCTGCCCTTTTTCCGGCACCGGATCCCCGGCTTTTCCGTGGAGGAGCTGACGCCGCCGGAGCTCTGGTTCTCCCCGGTGGACGACGGGCCCTGGGAGTGGAAGGGGCCGGTGATCCGGCTCTCCGGCGGGGCCTACGGGAAGTTTTTCCGGAACAAGGCGGGCTTTGTCAGCCGGGACTGGTTCACTGACTTCGCCAACTACCGCCGGGACGGCTACGATTTTGACGCCCGCTATGAGGACGGCCTGGCCCAGCACCGGGACCTGCTGGTGATGGAGACCCTGGAGAAGCTGGGGCCCTGCCTGTCCAAGACCCTCAAGCGCCAGGCCGGCTTCGGCGGCAAGGAGGGGCTCAAGGGCTTTGACACGGTGATCACCCGCTTACAGATGCAGGCCTATGTGGTGACAGCGGATTTCGAGTACGGCACGGACCGGCTGGGCCGGCCCTGGGGCTGGGGCGTCTGCCGCTACGCGACGCCGGAGCAGCTCTTCGGCGCGGACTTCGGCGACCGGGCCTATGTCCGGGAGCCGGCCGAGTCTAAGCAGCGGATCTTTGACCACCTGCGCGGCCTCTTCCCGGAGACCCCGGAGCAGGAGCTGTCGCTGCTGATCGGGTAAAGGGAATACAACAAACAGGCACAGGAAAGCCATCGCGGTTTCCTGTGCCTGTTTCTTTGCAAAGCAGTCTGATTATTTTCGGGCAGTTATTCCCTCTCCTGTTCGCGGATCTTCCGCTTCCAGCACTGGTGGCACATGGCCACATAGCTGTCGTTGCCGCCCAGGAGGATCTGCCCGCCCTGGGTGACGATCCGGCCCTTCTCGTCGATACGGGCGTTCACCGTGGCCTTCCGGCCGCAGGCGCAGACGGTCTTGACCTCCGTCAGGGAGTCGGCCAGCTCCATCAGCCGCTGGGCGCCGGGGAAGAAGCGGGTGAGAAAATCCGTCCGCAGGCCAAAGCACAGCACCGGCAGATCCTCCTCGTCCACCAGGTCCCGCAGCTGGTCGATCTGCTCCGGGGTAAAGAACTGGGCCTCGTCGGCGATAATGACATCGTGCTTTCCCGCCTGGGCATACTCCTTTCGGATGTCCTGCTCCGGGGTGATGACCTGGGCCCGGCTCTCCAGACCGATGCGGCTGCGGATGATCTCCGCCCCGTCCCGGGTGTCGGTGCTGGGCTTGATGAGCCAGACGGACATACCCAGCTCCTCGTAATTGAACTTGGTGATCAGCGCCTGGGCCGTCTTGGAGGAGCCCATGGCCCCGTATTTGAAATAGAGCTTAGCCATTCTTTTTCCCTCTTTCATGTTCTCTCGATATGGGCCCGCACCCGCTCCATGACCATCTCCAGGGCCACCTGGTTGTGCCCGCCCTCGGGGATGATGATGTCCGCGTTGCGCTTGCTGGGCTCCACGAACTGCTCGTGCATGGGCTTGACCGTGGTCAGATACTGGTTCACCACGCTCTCCAGGCTCCGCCCCCGGTCCCGCACGTCCCGCACGATGCGCCGCAGGATGCGCACATCCGCGTCCGTGTCCACATAGATCTTGATGTCCATCTGGCGGCAGAGCTCCCGGCTCTGGAAGATCAGGATGCCCTCCACGATGATGACCTTGGCCGGGCGGATGGTGACGGTCTTGTCCGTCCGGTCGTGGATCGTGTAGTCATACACCGGGCACTGGACGCTCCTGCCCCTCTTCAGGTCCCGCAGGGCCTTCACCAGCAGTTCCGTGTCGAAGGCGTCTGGGTGGTCATAGTTCAGGCGGGTCCGCTCCTCGTAGGTCATGGAGTGGTGGGCCTTGTAGTAGTTGTCGTAGTAAATGACCGACACGTCCTGCCCGAAGCGCTGCACCAGCTTCCTGGTGATGGTGGTCTTGCCGCTGCCGGTGCCCCCGGCGATCCCGATGACCATGACGTCCGCCATGCTCCCGCCTCCGTTTTCTCTGTATTTCTCTTTTTTTCTACTATAACACAGTCCCCGCCCCATTTCAATTTGACTTTTCGTTTTTTCTACATTATACTTTCCGTATAGAAGTTTTTGCCATTTTTAAAAGGAGGAATAATTATGCCGATCCCCACTCCCCATATCAACGCGAAAAAGGAGGACATCGCCAAGACCGTCCTCATGCCCGGCGACCCCCTGCGGGCCAAATTCATCGCCGACCACTTTCTGACCGGCGCCGTGCTGGTCAACAACGTCCGGGGCGTCCAGGGCCACACGGGCACCTGGAAGGGCGTCCCCGTCACCGTTATGGCCTCGGGCATGGGCATGCCCGCCATCGGGATCTACAGCTGGGAGCTGTTCAACTTCTACGACGTGGACAACATCATCCGCATCGGCTCCGCCGGCGCCCTCCAGGACGACCTGCAGCTGATGGACATCGTGGCCGGCCAGGGCGCCTGCACCAACTCCAACTACCTCCGGCAGTTCGGCCTGGGGGAGGGCACCTTCGCCCCCATCGCGGACTTCCTGCTGCTGACCAAGGCCGTGGAGGCCGCCAAAGAGCACGGCGTGGAGCTGAAGGTGGGCAACCTCCTGGCTTCCGACACCTTCTACACCGCCGAGGGCGAGAGCAAGAGCGACATGTGGAAGCGCATGGGCGTACTGGCCACCGAGATGGAGTCCGCCTCCCTCTACGCCAACGCTGCCTACGCCCACAAGCGGGCCCTGTGCATCTGCACCATCTCCGACCACATCTACCGGCCCGAGGAGCTCTCCGCCGAACAGCGGCAGAACTCCTTCACCCAGATGATGGAGATCGCCCTGGACACCGCCGTAAAGATGGCCCAGCTGTGACGCGCACAACATGTAGGAAAGTTTTTCGACAGTACTTCCATATTTTGTTTAATATTTTTCTTGATTTGCCCCATATCCTCATGGTATAATGCCTGTGGCATGTGAGGACATGCCGTCAACTGTTGTTTCCAAAAAAATTTTGATGGAGGAAAACACATGAAAAAGATTCTCGCACTGCTTCTGGCGCTGTGCATGGTTCTCGCTCTGGCCGCCTGCGGCGGAAGCTCCGCCCCGGCCGCTGAAGAGCCCGCCGACGCCCCCGCTGCCGAAGAGCCCGCCGCTGAGGCCCCTGCTGCCGACGCTCCCGCCGCTGAGGCCCCTGCCGCCGCGGAGATGACCGTCGCCATGATCACCGACTACGGCGACATCACCGACCAGTCCTTCAACCAGACCACCTATGAGGCCTGCAAGGCTTATGCCGAGGCCAACGGCATCGACTTCAAGTACTACAAGCCCGCTTCTGACTCTGACGCCGACCGCGTCACCATGATCGAGACCGCCATCGACGACGGCTACAACGTGATCGTGATGCCCGGCTACGCTTTTGCCAACGCCGTCAAGGAGACCGCCGGCGAGTATTCCGACGTGACCTTCATCGCCCTGGACGTGGGCGCCGGCGACCTGGGCGAGGATTATGAGGTCCCCGCCAACCTGTACTGCGCCACCTATCAGGAAGAGCTCTGCGGCTACATGGCCGGCTACGCGGCTGTGAAGCTGGGCTACAAGAGCCTGGGCTTCCTGGGCGGCATGGCTGTCCCCGCCGTTATGCGTTACGGCTACGGCTTCGTGCAGGGCGTTGACGCTGCCGCTGCCGAGATGGGCCTCTCCGACGTGACCCTCAACTACCTGTACGGCAACACCTTCGGCCCCGATCCCCAGGTCAAGGCCGCTATGGACACCTGGTTCCAGGGCGGCACTGAGATCGTCTTCGCCTGCGGCGGCGGCATCTACATCTCCGCTGCTGAGGCCGCTCAGAGCGCCGGCGCCAAGCTCATCGGCGTTGACGTGGACCAGAAGGGCATCATCGACGGCAACTACGGCGAGGGCACGACCGTTACCTCCGCCATGAAGGGCCTGGCCGCCACCGTGCAGACCATGCTGACCGCCGTCTCTGAGGGCCGCTTTGCCGACTACGGCGGCAAGATCGACACCCTGGGCCTGGTCTCCGCCACTCCCTCTGAGAACTACGTCCAGCTGGGCACCACCCAGTTTGCCGACGGCGCCTTCACCGAGGCCGACTATGAGGCTCTGGTGGCCGCCATGTTCGCCGGCGACGTGACTGTCTCCAACGACACCACCGTCTCCGCCTCTGACTACGCCACGGTCATCACCGTGAACGATCAGGGTTCCTTCTAAAAAACCGTTCCATCCGAGTTAAATAAAGACGAGGCAAACGCCTCGTCTTTATTTAATAAACGCCCTTTGTCAAGTTTCGTAAGCAAATTTCGAGAAAAAGGAGGATGCCGATTTGGAAGAACAGTATGCGATCGAGATGCTGCACATCACCAAGAAGTTCCCCGGCATCATCGCAAACGACAACATCACCCTGCAGCTGAAAAAGGGTGAGATCCACGCCCTGTTGGGAGAAAACGGGGCGGGCAAATCCACCCTGATGAGCGTCCTGTTCGGCCTGTATCAGCCGGAAGAGGGCATCATCAAAAAGGACGGCAAAGAGGTCAAGATCAACGACCCCAACGACGCCAACGACTTAGGCATCGGCATGGTGCACCAGCACTTCAAGCTGGTGGAGTGCTTCACCGTGCTGGACAACATCATCCTGGGCGTGGAGCCCACCAAGAACGGCTTTCTGCAGAAGGCCGAGGCCCGGGAGAAGGTCCTGGCCCTGTCCGAGAAGTACGGGCTGAAGGTGGACCCGGACGCGCTGATCGAGGACATCACCGTCGGTATGCAGCAGCGCACCGAGATCCTCAAGATGCTCTACCGGGACAACGAGATCCTGATCTTCGACGAGCCCACCGCCGTGCTGACTCCCCAGGAGATCGACGAGCTGATGCAGATCATGAAGAATCTGGCCGCCGAGGGCAAGAGCATCCTCTTCATCTCCCACAAGCTGGCCGAGATCATGGC
>CANQTO010000061.1 GCA_947626785.1 uncultured Oscillospiraceae bacterium | reverse complement strand
AGCGCTTCCGTGCGTCTCTCAATCCTTCTGCTTTCCTGGACATCCTTCTGGGAAAAGGTTAAATGCTGTCGCCCTGGAATGATTGTATGAATATCTTCAACGGATTGACCGAGTTACATAGATGTGTTACAATGCCAATAGCAAATTGGAAGCGATCTGTTCTAAGACTAATCATAAGGTGTGAAAACGATGTTTCGGATATTTAAACAGGAGGGCCACGCCCGGCGGGGCGAGTTTGAGACGCTCCACGGCGCCGTACAGACGCCGGTGTTTATGAACGTGGGCACCCAGGGGGCCATCAAGGGGGCCATCTCGGCGGCAGATCTGAAGGAGCTGGGCTGCCAGGTGGAGCTCTCCAATACCTACCATCTCCATGTGCGGCCCGGGGACGGCCTCATTAAAGAGCTGGGCGGCCTGCACAAGTTCATGACCTGGAACGGGCCCATCCTCACCGACAGCGGCGGTTTCCAGGTCTTCTCCCTGGCCAAGCTCCGCAGCATCAAGGAGGAGGGCGTGCAGTTCAACTCCCACGTGGACGGGCGGCGCATCTTCATGGGCCCGGAGGAGAGCATGCGCATCCAGTCGAACCTGGGCTCGGACATCGCCATGGCCTTTGACGAGTGCGTCAAGATCCCCTCGCCCAAGGACTATGTAGCCCGCTCCTGCGACAGGACCTACCGCTGGCTGGAGCGCTGCAAGAAGGCCCTGGCCGCGTACAACAGCGAGGAGGACGCGGTGAACCCCGGACAGATGCTCTTCGGCATCAACCAGGGGGCGGTCTTCCACGACCTGCGTATCGAGCACATGAAGAGGATCGCCGAGCTGGACCTGCCGGGCTACGCCATCGGAGGCCTGGCGGTGGGGGAGACCCACCAGGAGATGTACGACACCATCGAGGCCCTGGACGAGGTCATGCCCAAGGACAAGCCCCGCTACCTGATGGGCGTGGGGACGCCGGGGAACATCATCGAGGGCGTGTACCGGGGCGTGGACTTCTTTGACTGCGTCATGCCCGCCCGCAACGGCCGCCACGGGCACCTCTTCACATGGGGCGGTATTATCAATATCAAAAACGAAAAATACGCCAGGGACTCAGGGCCCATCGATCCGGTCTGCGGCTGCCCCGTCTGCCGGCGCTACTCCAGGGCCTATCTGCGGCACCTGTTCAAGGCCGAGGAGATGCTGGCCATGCGTCTGGCCGTCTCTCACAACCTGTATTTCTACAACAGCCTGGCCCAGCGCATCCGGGAGAGTCTGGAGAACGGCAGCTTCGGGCAGTTCCGACGGGAATTTGCAGAAATTTTGGATCAGCGGATATAAGTCTCTTGAAATTACGGCTTAAGCATTGTATAATGAGCATATATTCTTTTTGGAGGTATTCCCACTTATGACATTACTGCTCACAGCAGACGCGGCGGCAGCGGCGGGCGGCGGCATGGGTCAGATGATCCTGATGCTCGTCCTGATGTTCGCTGTCCTCTATTTCCTGATGATCCGCCCGGAGAACAAGCGGAAAAAGAAAACCGAGGAGATGCGCAACTCCCTCAGCGTCGGGGATGAGATCGTGACCATCGGCGGCATCACCGGCAAGATCGTGCAGGTCACCGAGGAGACCATCACCTTCGAGACCGGCGAGGACCGGGTCCGCATTCAGGCCAAGAAGTGGTCCGTGTCCACCACCGCCAAGATGGAGGCCGCTGAGGCCGAGGCCAAAAACAAAAAGCGCAAATAATCGCCGCACGGGGAAGTCCTTTTGGGCTTCCTTTTTGCGTGCCGCCAGGGTTTGATCCCCGTCACCCCAGGCATGGATCGCCCCCCGTTGGAATAGACTGTACCATCTATCCATCGGGGGTGTTTTGATGTCTTTGGCAAATCTGCGGGAAAAATGGGATCCGCGTTTTCTGCTCAAGGCCGCTGCTGCCTGGACAGTTGCGGCTCTGGTGCTGCTGCTGGCGGCCTCCCTGCTGGTCAGCAAGAGCGGCATGGGGGAGGGGAGCGTGGGTTATGTCAGCTCCGCCGTCAGCTTTCTGTCGGCCTTGGCGGCGGGGGCGGCTGCCGCGCGGAGCCGGCGCGGCGGTCTCGCCACGGGCCTGATGGCGGCTGCCGCCCTCACGCTGGCCTTGCTGACCGTCGGGTTCATCATCGAAGGGCCGGCGATCGAAGCCTCCGGTATCCTCAGTGTGGTCACCTTCAGCTTTTCCGGCGCTTTGGTTGGGAGTGTTTTCCTCTCAGGCCGCGGACGGACTAAAAAGAAGCGCTCGGTGCCAAGGCCCCGCCGCAGATGACGGCGTTGACATAAAAGTCAAAATATTTTTTCGGAAACGGGCAAAAAAATTTCCCACAACATCTTGCGGCCGTGAGTTTCGTGGACTTTAGATTGTTACAAATTATAGGGTTATTTTGTAACAAGCGTTGACATAAACGAAATTATTTTTTATTTTTCTGTAAAAAAGGACTTGATTAATTTGCTAATTTGTAATATATTGTTTCCGGGAAATAATTATGTCAATCATGCCGTTATTTCCGGACGGGCGCATAGCGTATGAGCAGGGGTCCCGCGGAGAAAGCCGCGCCGGCCTATTGCGGCGCAAGGCCGGTGCTGATTTTTTGTGTCTTTGTGCTTGGCGCGGCGCTGGCCCGGCTGGCGGAGGAGGAAGCGGTCTTTCTGGACAGCCTGCTGCCGTCGCTCTCCATCTACGCGCTGGTCTTCGGCGCAGTGCTCACCCTGTCCGCTTCCGTTCTGGGCATCGCGCTGCTGCCGGTCTGCGCCTTCTGCTTCGGCGGCCTGTTCGGCCGTTACGCGGCGCTCACGGTGGCCGCCTTTCAGTCCAGCGGCCTGCTGGACCTGAAGGGTCTCGCCATCAGCGCGGCGGCGGTCCCCGTCTTTTTCCTGCTCTCTGTCCGGGGGATGTACACCTCGGAGATGCTGGGCTCCATGCTGGATAGGTCCAGCGCCTCCGCCCGGGCGGAATACAACCGGGAGTTTATCCCTATGACCGCCGCGGCCCTGGCCGTGCTGGCCGCCGGCTATTTCATCGACCGTATGCGCTTTTGAACTACCGAAACCACAGATAAAAGGGGCGTTACTCTTGCAGAACTCGCAGTGCATGGAAATCTATGAAAAATACCTACGGGAGGAGAAGAGGGCCTCTCAGAACACCCTCAGCTCTTATCTGCGGGATATACGCCAGTTGAGCGCCTATCTGGACGCGCATACCGACGCAGAGCTGACCAGCGCCAGCCCCGAGGAGCTGGCGGAGTATATCGCCTGGCTCCGGTCCAACGGGAAATCCGTGGCGACGGTCTCCCGGGTCATTGCCTCGCTGAAGAATATGTATTCTTTCCTCTGCATCCGGCAGATCATCTCGGAAAACCCCGCCTCCGGCCTGATGTCGGAAAAAGCGGAACACAAGCTGCCCCAGATCCTCACCAGCAAAGAGGTGGAGCTGCTGCTGGAGCAGCCGGAGTGCGTGGACGCCAAGGGCTACCGGGACAAGGCCATGCTGGAGCTGCTGTACGCCACCGGCATCCGGGTCACGGAGCTGATCGACCTGAACATCGGGGATGTGAACCTGACGGCGGGGATCATCCGCTGCCACAGCCGGAATAAGGAGCGCTTCATCCCCATGTATCCGGCCGCCATCAAGGCTTTGAACGACTATCTGACCCTGGTGCGGCCCCATATGATCGCCGTGCCGGACGAGCAGGCCCTGTTCGTGAACGTGGGCGGGGAGCGGATGTCCCGCCAGGGCTTCTGGAAGATCATCAAGTATTACCAGAAAAAGGCCAAGATCGAAAAGGACATCACCCCCCACACTCTGCGGCACTCCTTCGCCGCCCATCTGCTGGAAAACGGGGCGGATATCCACGCCATCCAGGAGATGCTGGGCCATGCGGATATCTCCTCCACTCAGGTCTACTCCCAGCTGGTCAAAAAGCAGTTGAAGGATGTGTACAACAAGGCCCACCCCCGCGCGTAAGAGCAAGTGCCGGTTTTCGTAAGGAGACCCGGCACTTTTTTGTTGCCAGAAACGGCAACATATGGTAGAATATGCGAGGATGTGATCGTATGCGTATTCTGGGGATCGACCCCGGCATCGCTACCGTAGGCTTTGGCGTCCTGGATTCGGTGGGGGGCCAACACCGGCTGGTCCAGTGCGGCGTGATCACCACGCCGGCCCATACGCCCCTGTCTGCCCGGTTGGAGCAGATCTACGGCGATATGCGGCAGCTCATCGAGCTGTTCAAGCCCGAGGCCGTATCGGTAGAGGAGCTGTTTTTCAATACGAATATCACCACCGGCATCGCGGTTGCCCAGGGCAGGGGAGTGATCTTGCTTGCCTGCCAGCAGGCGGGGCTGAAGATCTACGAGTACACGCCCCTCCAGGTCAAGCAGGCCGTGGTGGGCTACGGCCGGGCGGAAAAGGCCCAGGTCATGGACATGGTCAAGCGCATCTGCGCCCTGCCCGCGCCCCCTAAGCCGGACGACGCGGCGGACGCGGTGGCCCTGGCCTTATGCCACGCCCGGAGCGTCACATCCCTGTTGTATAGAGGAGAGAATGAGTCATGTTCTACCATATAGAGGGCGTTGTCGCCGAGCTGGAGCCCAACCTGGCGGTGCTGGACTGCGGCGGCGTGGGCTATGCCCTGAGCGTATCTGCCGGCACTGTGTCCCAGCTGAGTTTGGGCGCCAAGGCCAAGCTCTATGTCACCGAGTCCATCGGGGAGACCAACTTTGACTTGTACGGGTTTATCAGCAAGAGCGAGAAGCGCTGCTTTGAGATGCTGACGGCGGTCTCCGGTGTGGGACCCAAGGCTGCCCTGTCCATCCTCTCCTGCAACACCCCGGAGCGCCTGGCTATGGCGATCCTGAATGGGGATGAGAAGGCCCTCACCGTGGCCCCCGGCATCGGGAAAAAAATCGCCCAGCGGGTGATCTTGGAGCTAAAGGACAAGATCGGCAAGGAGACCGCCGGCTATGAGCCCAGCTTTACCGCGGCGGCGGCCGCCGTGCCGGCCCAGAGCGGGAACGTGGGAGACGCCGTAGCCGCGCTCACGGTCCTGGGCTACAGCGCTGCGGAGATCAACCCCGTTTTGCGGAAGCTGGACACGGCGGGCATGAGCGCCGAGCAGATCATTCGAGCCGTTTTAAAGCAAATGGTGAAGTAACAGGAGCGTTACATGAGCATCAGTTTTTCCGGCCAGGAGGACAGCACCCTGATCACCACCGCCGCGAGCCTCCCGGAGGACGGCGGCGAGGGTTCCCTCCGGCCCCGCACTATAAGAGAATATATCGGCCAGGAGAAAGCCAAGGAGAACCTGCAGATCTTCATTGACGCGGCCAAAATGCGTGGAGAGCCGCTGGATCACGTGCTGCTCCACGGCCCCCCGGGCCTGGGCAAGACCACCTTGGCGGCGGTGATCGCCAATGAGATGGGCGTCAATATGCGCATCACCTCCGGCCCCGCCATCGAAAAGCCCGGCGACCTGGTGGCCATGCTCACCAACCTGAATGAAGGGGATATCCTCTTTGTGGATGAGATCCACCGGCTGAACCGGGCCTATGAGGAGATCCTGTACCCCGCGATGGAGGATTACGCCATCGACATCATCCTGGGCAAGGGGCCCTCGGCCAATTCCCTGCACCTGGACCTGGCGCACTTTACCCTGATCGGCGCCACCACCCGCTCCGGGCAGCTGACGGCCCCGCTGCGGGACCGCTTTGGCGTCTCTCTCCGGCTGGAGCTGTATACCCCAGAGGAGCTCAAGCGCATCGTGGAGCGTTCTGCGGGCATTCTGGGCATCGAGACGGAGCCGGAGGGGGCCTATGAGATCGCCTCCCGCTCCCGGGGCACGCCCCGTATCGCCAACCGCCTGCTCCGGCGGGTGCGGGATTTCGCCCAGGTGCGGGCAGAGGGAGTCATCACCAAGGCCGTGGCCGACGAGGCGCTTTCCAGCCTGGAGGTGGACAAGCAGGGCCTGGACGCCCTGGACCGGCGGATGCTGCGCAGCATCATCGAGTTTTACAATGGAGGCCCTGTAGGTCTGGATACGCTGGCTGCCACTATCAACGAGGAGGCTGTCACGCTGGAGGATATGTACGAGCCCTACCTACTGCAAAACGGTTTTCTGACCCGGACCCCCCGTGGGCGCTGTGTCACAAGGAAAGCCTACGAACACCTGGGAATCGCCTATATTGGCCAGCAACAGTTAGAGATTTAGGCTTTTTTCCCAGAACGATTGGTGATTTTGCCCAAAAAGCAAAAAATTTTTTAATGGTATCCGAAAAGTCTATTGACTTTAAACAATGGCGTTGTATAATATATAGTGTGTATTTGGACAAAATAAACGTGCAATATGTGTAATTACGTAGATATAGACGATACTGAATTGCAGCGGATGGCTATGGAAGGGGACCGCCTGGCCGAGGAAGCCCTGGCGGAGCGGTATATGCGGTTGGTCCGCGTCTGCTCAAGGCCTCTTTTCCTGGCCGGCGGAGACAGCGAGGACCTTATTCAGGAGGGTATGTTCGGTCTGCTCTCCGCGATCCGGCAGTTTGACCCTCAGAAGGGTTCGTCTTTTCACACTTTTGCGGAACACTGCATACAAAAGCGGCTTCTGTCGGCAGTGAAATCCGCTTCCCGATTGAAGCATCTTCCCTTGAACGACGGTATGTCCCTCGAGCAACTCTCAGAAGACCCTCATAAGCAGTTATCGGTTACTCCGGAAGTTTTTCGGCGCAGCCCTGAGGATTTGGTTCTGGCCAGAGAGAGCAAGGAAGAACTTTATACCCTCTTTGCACAGAGTTTGTCTCCGCTGGAGAAAAAAGTGCTGGCACGCTATTTGGATGGCCTTTCCCACCGGGAGATCTCCCAGCAGTTGGGGAGGACAGTGAAATCCATTGACAGCACGGTGCAGAGGATCAGGCGCAAATTGGCGCGAAAATCTAACTTAGGCGAAATCAGCGGCAGCTGATCGCAAATACAGCCGATAACGGCAACTTTCAAAGAGAGGATTCAAAATGTACCAGGACAAGACTTTAGTATGCAAAGAGTGCGGCAAAGAGTTTATTTTCTCCGCCGGTGAGCAGGAATTCTACGCTGAGCGCGGTTTCCAGAACGAGCCCCAGCGCTGCAAGGCCTGCCGTGACGCCCGCAAGAACGCTGCCCGCGGTCCCCGTGAGTTCTTCACGGCCGTCTGCGCTGCCTGCGGCGGCGAGGCGAAGGTGCCCTTCGAGCCCAAATCCGACCGGCCCGTGTATTGCAGCGAGTGCTTTGCAAAGATGCGTGGGCAGGCCTGATAAGTCTGCTGAAAAAGAGTGGGGCGTTCCCTGCGCTCCACTCTTTTTATTAACGAGAAAGGTAAAGGTAGATGTGTCATGGAAATTACAAGAGAGACTCTGATCTCTGAGATCGTCGAGAACTGCCCCCAGGCCATGCCCGCCTTCCAGGCCATCGGCATGCACTGCATGGGCTGTGCCCTGGCCAGCGGCGAGACGCTGGAGCAGGCCTGCGCCGCCCACGGTGTGGACCCGGACGAGTTCCTGGTGGAGCTCCAGGCCTTTCTGCTGACAGTTTGACACAGGAAAGCGTGTAAAGCCGGAGGCAACTCCGGCTTTACCTTTTTTATACACGATGAATAAACGACTGGAACGACTCTATTCTTATATTCCCGACGGCCTGGGCGTGGCCGACGTGGGGACGGACCACGGCTATCTGCCCGCCGCGCTGGCCCAACGGGGCTACCGGGGGAATATCTTCGCCTCCGACATCCGCAAGGGCCCCCTGCGCGCCGCCGTCCAGACCGCCCAAAAGACCGGCGTGGAGGAGAAGATCCGCTTTTTGCTCTGCGACGGGCTGGACCTGTGCCCGCCGGAGGAGCTGGACACCATCGTCATTGCCGGTATGGGCGGGGACACTATCTGCGGCATCCTGGACCGGGCCGAGTGGTGCATGGACCGGCGCTATACCCTCATCCTCCAGCCCATGACACGGGCGGAGGTGCTGCGTTACTGGCTGGTCTACAACGAATTTGAGATCCTGCAAGAGGACCTGGTGGAGGACGGTGGAGAGATCTATTCGCTCTTTATAGCCCGCTTCGGCGGCGTGACCCGTCTGTCCGATGCGGAGCTCTACACTGGAAGCTGGCCGCTTATCCGGGAAGATCCGCTCTTTCCCGCGTTTCTCCGCGGGCAGATCCGGCGCTTTGAAAAGGCGGCGGCCGGGCTCCGGAAGGACGGAAGGCCGGAGGCCGCCGGCAGGCTGCGCGTCTATGAACAGATCCTGCGCGAACTAAAGGAGATGGAAAACCATGAGGACCGTTGATGAGATCTTTTCCTGGCTCTGCACCCAAGCCCCCCTGGAGCTGCAGATGGATTTTGACAACTCCGGCTTTCTTCTGGGGCACGGAAGCGGGCCCGTGAGCCGGGCGCTGCTGGCGCTGGACATGACGAAGGAGGTCATTGAGGAGGCATCGGAAATGCAGGCCCAGCTTCTGATCTCCCACCACCCGCTGATCTTCAGTCCTTTGAAAAGCGTCACCGAGGAGGGCCCCGGCGAGAAGGCTCTGCTCCTGGCGGAGCGGGGGATTGCCGCTGTCTCCATGCACACCAATCTGGACATCGCCCAGGGCGGCGTCAACGATGTGCTGATCGAGCTTTTGGGAGCGGAGGCCCAGGAGGCGCTGGACGCCGACGGCTGCGGCAGGGTAGGGGAACTGAAGGAACCCATGGCCCTTTCAGATTTCCTGCGCCTGTGCAAGGAGCGGCTGCACACAAAGGGCCTGCGCTATGTAGACGCGGGCCGGGAGGTGCGGCGGCTGGCCGTCATGGGCGGTTCCGGCGGCAGCGCCTTGGCGGATGCGCTGGCCAAGGGCTGCGACACCTATGTGACCGCCGATATCAAATACAATCAGTTCCTGGAAGCCAAGGAAAAGGGGATCAACCTGATCGACGGGGACCATTTCTGCACGGAAAATCCCGTGATCCCCGTGCTGGCCGAAAGGCTCCGCCGTCAGTTCCCGGACGTGGAGTTTCTGGTTTCCCAGAGACACGGGCAGGTCGTCTCTTTCTATTGACCGGCTTGTCATAAGAAGCCTCCGGCTCTCATAGACTCGTACAAACGAGGACGTGAGAGCGGAGGCTTTTGTGCGTTTATACGAATATCCGGCTCGCTCGCGGAAGTTTATAAAATTTTGCGCTGCCGGCAAGGCGGCAGAATGGAGAGTTTTATGACGGAAAGCAACATCTATCGCGATATCGCGGCACGCACAGGCGGCGCCTTTATGCTCGGCGTAGTGGGGCCGGTCCGGACCGGAAAGTCCACCTTCATCAAGCGTTTTATGGAGACCCTGGTCATCCCGCAGATCGAGAACACCTATATGCGGGAGCGGGCCCGGGATGAGCTTCCCCAGAGCGGCTCCGGCCGGACGATCATGACCGCGGAGCCAAAATTCGTGCCCGAGGACGCGGTGAGCGTCCGGCTGGCGGAGGACGCGGAGTTGTCCGTCCGGCTGGTGGACTGCGTGGGCTACATGGTGGATGGAGCCGCCGGACAGTATGAGGACGGGAACGAGCGCCTGGTGACCACCCCCTGGTTCGACCACGAGGTGACTATGACGGACGCGGCGGAGAAAGGGACCCATAAGGTCATTACGGAGCACTCGACCATCGGCATCGTGGTCACCACCGACGGCAGCATCTGCGATATCCCCCGGGAGAAGTACCTGGAGCCGGAGGAGCGGGTCATTCGGGAGCTTCAGAGCATCGGGAAGCCCTTTGTCGTGCTGCTCAACTGCGCCGATCCAGAGTCAGAAGACGCGGTCCGGATCGCGGCGGAGATCGCTGAGACCTATGGTGTCAACTGCATCCGCGTCAACTGCTTGGAGCTGAGTCAGGAGGACATCGCGGGGATCGTCCGCTCCGTTTTGCGCGAATTCCCGCTGAAATCTGTGGGCGTCTATCTGCCGGAGTGGCTGGATGCCCTGCCGGCCGGGAACGCTCTGAAAAGCGAGATCTTTTCCTGGATCCTCAGCTCCGGCGAGGGGATGGAAAAGATCCGGGACTGCGACGAGGCCGCCCGGCGGATGGGAGAGCACGAGAAGATCTGCGGCGCGGAGCTGGCCGGGACCGACCTGGGCAGCGGGGCTGTGAGCGTCCGGGTACAGCTGCCCCGCTCGCTCTACTACAGCACCCTCAGCGAGGAGACGGGGATCGAGATCAAAAACGACGGGGATCTGTTTTCTACCCTGACGGAGATGAGTGCCGTGAAGGCCGATTACGATAAGCTCCGCAGCGCCCTGGAGGATGTGCGCAGCACAGGCTACGGCGTCGTCATGCCGGACTCCTCTCAGATGACGCTGGAGGAGCCCCAGATCGTCCGGCAGGGCGGGAAGTATTCCGTCCGCCTGAAGGCCAACGCCCCTGCTATCCACATGCTGATGACCAATATCGAGACGGAGGTCACCCCGGCCATCGGCGGCGAGACCGCCTCGGAGGACATCATCAACTTCCTGCTCCAGGGCTTTGACGGGGATGTGAACCGGATCTGGCAGTCCAACATCTTCGGCAAATCCCTCTACGACATCGCCGAAGAGGGGCTCACATCCAAGATCGAATCCATGCCGGGCAGCGCCAAGAAGAAGCTCCAGCTGACGCTCCAGCGCATCATCAACGAGGGCAGCGGCGGGCTGATCTGCATCCTGCTGTGATCCTGTTTGACTTCCCGGGCCAAAGCATATATAATAAACGCGTGGCTCGGGAAGATCTGTTCCTATGAGGTCTTTCCATGTTCTATACCATCAAGCTTAAAAACCCGGTGGGCTTTCCCGCCACGGTCTTTTTTGCCCTGTCCCTGCTGCTGGTGGTCCTGCTGGCGGCAAACCTGAAGGGCGGCGCGGCAGTCTCCGCTCCGGCGGAGGCCCCCTGTCTGGTCATCGATCCGGGCCACGGCGGCGTGGACGGCGGGGCCGTCTCCATCGGCGGAGCCCGGGAGAGCGACATCAATCTGGCTATCGCCCTGCGCATGCGGGAGCTGGCCGAATTTTACGGGGTCCGGGCGGTCATGACCCGGGAGAGCGACGCCGGCGCTCTGGACACCGGAAAAGGCAGCTACAGTGAGCATCAGGAGCTGGTAAAGCGAACGGAGATAGCAAATTCCGTCCCAGGCGCTGTCCTGATCAGCATCCACCAGAATTTTTACCCCACCGCTCAGCCCAGCGGGGCCCAGGTCCTGTACGCGCCGGGCGAGGAGAGCAAAGCCTTGGGCTTGCTGGCCCATAACAATCTGGTCTCCTGTCTGGACCCGGCCAACCGGCGCGTGGCGGCCCCAGCCAAAAACCTCTATATGACTGACCATGCCCAGTGCCCGGCCATTTTGGTGGAGTGCGGCTTTATGTCCAACTTTGCGGAGCTGGAAAAGCTCCAGAGCGGCAGTTACCAGAGCTCCCTGGCCGCGGTGCTGACGGCCTCCTATCTGCAATACGCCGCAGGGCGGCAGCTTACATAATTAAACGGAGAGAGAAAAATGGCGGCTAAACAAAAGACGATCTATTGCTGCACGGACTGCGGCTTTGAAACGGCCAACTGGGCGGGGAAATGCCCCTCCTGCGGGGCCTGGAACACGCTCACGGAGCTCCGGCTGGACGCCGGGACCAAGCGCCGGGGCCAGGCCTCTGCCTCCGTCCCGGAGCGGCGGCCGAAGCGCCTGTCTGAGCTGGATACGGAGGCAGAGATCCGCTTTTCCACCGGGATCTCCGAGCTGGACCGGGTCCTGGGCGGCGGGGCCGTGGAGGGCTCGCTGGTGCTGGTAGGAGGCGCGCCGGGGATCGGCAAATCCACGCTGCTCTTGCAGATGTGCGGCCTTGCCGGAGCGGCAAAGAAGATCCTCTATGTGACAGGTGAGGAGAGCGAGCGGCAGCTGAAGCTCCGCTCTCTGCGGTTGGGCATCGAAAACGAGAATCTGTTTATCCTGGCCGAGACGGATATCAACAGCATTTTGGCCAGTATGGACCGGCTGGAGCCGGATGTGGTGATCGTTGACTCGGTGCAGACCGTCTCCGACCCGGAGGTCAACTCCACACCCGGCAGCATCAGCCAGGTCCGGGAGTGCACCATGCGCCTGATGCGCGCCACAAAGGAGAAAGGCCCCACGGTGTTCATCGTGGGCCACATCACTAAGGACGGCAGCATCGCCGGGCCGAAGATCCTGGAGCACATGGTGGACTGCGTCCTCTATTTTGAAGGGGAGAGCAGCACCAGCTTCCGCATCCTGCGGGCGGCCAAAAACCGCTTCGGCTCCACCAACGAGATCGGCGTTTTTGAGATGGACGACCAGGGTCTCCGCTGTGTGGAGAATCCCTCGGAGCTGCTCCTGTCCGGGAGGCCGGAAAACTGCCCGGGCACCTGCGTGACCTGCGTCATGGAGGGGACCCGGCCCATTCTGGCGGAGGTGCAGGCCCTGGTGAGTCCCTCGGGCTACAACGCCGCCCGCCGCAGCAACGGCATTGACCACAACCGGGCCGCTATGCTCCTGGCTGTGCTGGAAAAGCGGGGCGGCATGCCCGTGGGCGGCTGTGACTCCTATATCAACGTCATTGGCGGGCTGTTTCTAGACGAGCCCGCGGCGGACTTAGCTACCGTGCTGGCCCTGGCCTCCAGCTTTCTGGACAGACCCTTGGGGACTGACCTGGCGGCCATCGGCGAGGTGGGCCTCTCCGGTGAGATCCGGAGCGTCAGTGTGCTGAATCAGCGCCTGTCTGAGACGGCCCGTCTGGGCTTCCGGCGCTGCGTGATCCCGGCCCACGTGCGGGGCGATCTGGGCCACTTTGACGGTCTACAGCTCATCCCCGTCAAGAATGTGGGACAGGCTATCGCCGCCGTTCTGGGGAAGGGAAAATGAGCGGCTTTGTCCGTCTGCCTGGACTGCCGAAAGCGGCAGAGGCGGTCATAATTGGCGAAAAATATGCGGAAATATTGCAAAATTCATTCGAAATCCGTGAAATTTCCACGATTTTAGTTCCAAATGATCCTTGCGTCGATCCGCGGCTCTCCGGCCACGCGGATCTATCCGTGTTCCACGCGGGAGGGGAGAGGCTCTTTCTGGCGCCTTATCTGAAGAGGACTGCTTTCCACAACCGGCTTGCGGAGCTGGGGGCGGAGCTTGTATTCCCGGAGATCGTCCAGCGCCCGGATTACCCGCGGGATGCCCAGCTCAATGCCTGCGTCGTGGGAAAGCGGCTGATCTGTTCGCCAAAAGTGACGGCAAATGAAATTGTTGATTTTTTCACAAATGAAGCGAATACTGAATCGATCTCTGTACGACAGGGTTATGTAAACTGTTCTGTGTGCGTCGTAGACGAGGGCTCTTTGATAACCGCCGACCGGGGGATCGCCAGGGCGGCGGAGCAGCACGGCTTGGATGTCCTGCTGATCTCTTCAGGGTCAATCGATCTGCCGGGCTTTGCCTGCGGTTTTATCGGCGGCGCGGCCTTCCGGCTGTCCGAGCACACGATGGCCTTCACCGGCGTCCTGGACAGGCACCCGGACAAAGAGGCCATTCTGAGCTTCCTGGACCGGCATGGTCTGGAGGCGGACTACTTGACCAATAGACCGATCTTCGATATCGGCGGAGCCATACCGCTTATAGAAAAGACATAGTGGAACGATCCCATTATGTCTTTCTATTTATTATATTGTGTTAATTATCCTCTTCGATATCCGTCCGGGTCTTGCGCCCGATGGGGTTGGCCATGGCCGCCTCGTGGAGGGCCGCGTTGTCCAGATGGGTATAGATCTGGGTGGTGTTCAGGTTGCTGTGGCCCAGCACCTCCTGGAGGGCCCGGGTATCCACACCGTTTTTCAGCATCAGGGTTGCCGCTGTGTGCCGCAGCTTGTGGGGCGAATAGCGGCTGCTGTCAAGCCCCGCCTGCTTGAGCTTCTTATCCACCATCTTCTGCACGCCCCGGACGCTGATGCGCCGGTTGTCCCGGCTGATAAAGAGAGCGTTTTTGTCCTCGGGGACGATCTTCTCCGGGTCCCGGACAGCCAGATAGTCGTCAATGGCCTCCCGGCAGCCCTCGGCAAAATAGATGACCCGTTCCTTGTTGCCTTTGCCCAGGACCCGCAGATGGTCCTCATAGATGTCCGTCACGTTCAGCGACACCAGCTCAGAAATGCGGATGCCGCAGGAGAGAAAGAGCATCAGGATACAGTAGTCCCGCAGAGCGTAGGGCCCGTCACAGGCGGCCAGGAGCCGTTCGCACTCAGCTTCCTCCAGATATCTTGGCAGCGAAGCCTGGCGCTTCGGCATGTCAAGTTCTTGACAAACATTATAGTCCAGCAGATGGCGCTTGGTGGTCAGATAATTGAAAAAGGATTTGACCGACGAGGTCCGACGGCAGCGGCTGGCGGCGGACAGGGCGTTGGAGGAATTCTGGCGCTCCGGAGAAAAAGACTGATACCGGTAGAGCTCCTCGATGCGCGTGGCCCGGATAAAGTCGATGTCCACGTCGGTGATGTCGATCTCATTAAAAGGTGTGCCTGGGTCGACCAGATGACGGCGGCGCTTGAGATAACGAAACAGAATTTTCAAATCGAGATAGTAGCCGGTGATGGTTTTGTCCGAATGTCCGCGCACCGTGGAGTGGTATTCTAAAAACTCCATCAGGATGTCCGGCGCGTCGTTGATCTGGTCCAGATTCATAGAGAGGGCCTTCCTTTCAGAATTGTATCGCCTATTTGGTTCGCTTAATTTATATTATGCGAACCAAAGTCTTTTTTCAGCATCCGGGGAGAAACCTGTCCCCCCGGATGCCTGCTTACGCATACTTGTTTTTTTCAATGTCCTGTCTTGTATCTCAGCGACGCGGCCAAGGACTCATTGGTGACGCGGATACTGTTCAGGATCGTCGCAACAGCGGCCACCATATCAACGAAGATGGCAAACCAGATGTTGCAGTACCCGATCATGCTCAGGAAAATTAGAATGGCCTTCATCACGAAAGCGAATACGGCATTCTCGATCGCGATCTCCCGCATCCGGTGGCAGACCTGCAAAGAGAACGGGATATTCACCACGTACTGCGGCAGCGCGATAGCGTCGGCATACTTTGCCTTCCGGCTGACGCGCATGTCCACATTCGCCGCGCTGTGGGACTCGATGCCGCTGGAGTAGATGTACAGGATATGGTTCTGGCTGCTCTTGCTCAGCTCGCTGACGATATTGAGCTTTCTTGCCGTGTCGCACTCGCCGTAGTACTCGGTAAAGCCCAGTTCCTCCGCGACCCGCTGGCTCTCGCCCTTGCCGTCCTCCGTCAGAAGGATGCAGCGGCGCAGCCCCACTTCCTTCATGGCCGGCTCCAGCTCCTCTGTCTCGGGATTCAGCTCATCAGAGAGGACGATCTTACCCACATAGCGGTCAGAGACCGTCATATAGAACGCTGTGCCGCCCTCTTCCTGGCTGTTGGGAACATAGACTCCCCTCTCGGCAAAGTAATCGCCGGTGGCCAGCACCACGGTCACTTCCCCGATGCGCAGCTTCACTCCCACGCCGGGAAGGTCCGTAAACTCGCTGATGACGTTCAGCTTGTACTCCTGGGTGTAAATGGAGCCGATGGCCTTTGCCAGAGGCTGCTCGGAATAATACACGGCGTGCGCGGCAAAATCCATGAAGGTCCCTTCGTCGATGACCTCGGACTGGACGGAGAGCACCTTCGGTTCAGCGTTGGAGAAGATCCCCGCCTTATCAAAGATGGCGATATTGGCCTGACCGGCCTCCTCCATGGCCTTGGCGCTGTTGTACACCACACCCTGCTGGGCGCTGTAGCACAGCCCGACGATAGCGGTCAGAGGCATAGAGGCAACTACGGACATGGGCGTCGCGATCAGGAGGATCGTCAGCGCTCTATGGATCGAGACGATGTATGAGATGCCGGAGATCAGCGGCATGAACACCGCGTACAGGACACCAAACACCATAGCCAGCTTTAAGACGGAGCCGGCACTGGTCCTCATGACGGACTCGATCTCCGTACTGCCGTTCTTCTTCTCCTGAATGATCTCAGATACCCGGCTGACAGTCTCTTCGTCCTGGTAGCGGAGCAGCTCCATAGCGGACTTCCGGGTCCGGTCGTCCGCGTAGGCGATCAGCAGCAGGCCGATCTGATAAAGGATCACCAAAGCGGTCCCCTCTGAGGCAAAGTTGATGACATACGAGACGGCGGCGATGAGGACGACAACAAGCGGGGTGGCAAAATAGTCCCTTTCCTCTACAGCCTGGAGGCCGGCCAAAACCAGGTCATAACCGGCGACGATAGTCGCCAGGGCCAGCAAAAGCACATAGACGAAACCCGTCAGCTTGACGATCAGCGCCACAGCGAAAATGACCGTAGCGGCAACCAGACGGATGATCAGGAAAGGATCAAACAGAGACCCCTCCCCTCCCTGCTTTGGCTTGACCCGCGGCGCCGGGTCGGCTGCCGGCTTGGGTTTTCTGGCCTCGTGCTTGCTCACATGGTCAGATCTTTTCTTCACTTTGCCACCTCCTACTACAATATATTTGGTCGTAAGCTTGACCGCCAGTCAAGGATACGTCCATCTCGTTGCTTAAGCTGTT
>CANQTO010000060.1 GCA_947626785.1 uncultured Oscillospiraceae bacterium | reverse complement strand
TCCGACGCGGTGGCCATCATGACCCGGTCAACGTCGAGCGTGATGGGGGCCTTCCGGCCGGCGTACAGCGTGGAGGTGTCCGCCGCCCCAGAGGCCCCCGCCCAGGCGGCCCCGGAGGTCACGGACGGCCTGTACACCGTCCAGCCGGGGGACACGCTCTGGGGCATCGCGGAGAAGACGATGGGCGACGGCAGCAAGTACCGGGAGCTCATGGCGCTCAATAGCCTTGTGTCCACGCTGCTGTACGTGGGCAAGAAGCTGAAGATCCCCGGTCAGTATGAGGAGGACAAGCCGCTGATCACAGAACCGGAAGCTCCTCCTGAACCGGAGGCGAGCGCGTCGGAGCACACCGTCGTGCGCGGCGATACCCTGTGGGGCATCGCGGAGAAATACCTGGGCACCGGCCACCGGTACACGGAGATCATGGAAGCCAACGGCCTGGAGACCGACCTGATCTACCCCGGCCAGCGGCTGAAGATTCCAGAGCGATAGGAGGGATGCTGTATGGCTGAGTGGCTGAAGACCTTTTGCACGATCCTGGCGGCGGTGCTGGCCTCCTCCGGCTTCTGGGCGTACATCCAGAGCCGGAGGGACAAGAAGGACGCCCGGACGCGGCTGCTGGTGGGCCTGGCCCACGACCGGATCTGCTGGCTGGGCATGTCCTACGTGCGGCGGCAGTATGTCACCAGGGACGAATACGAGAATCTGCACGATTATCTCTATGTGCCCTACCACGAGCTGGGCGGCAACGGCTCCGCCGAGCGGGTCATGAAGGAAGTCAACAGCTTAGAGCTGCGTGACAATTAATTAAATTTACAGGAGGAAAAAAACATGAACAAAGAAGACATCATGCGCAAGCTGTCCAGCCGGAAGCTGTGGGTGGCCGTGGCGGGCTTCGTGTCCGGCCTCATCCTGGCCTTCGGCGGCACCGAGAGCACCGCCGCTACCGTTTCCGGCGTCATTCTCCAGGGCGCGTCCGTCCTGGGCTACCTGCTGGCCGAGGGCCTGACCGACGCCGCCGGAGCGGAGACCGTCGTGGTCGCTGAGCCCCAGACGGAGCCGACCCGGGAAGGGCCGACCTACTGAATACATACGAGAACCCCCTCTTGACTCTTCCCAGAGCCGGGAGGGGGTTAATTGTATCTGAATCCATGTAAAGCACAGGGCAGGAGACTCCCTTTGCGGTGGGGTGATTTTGGGGTGAATCGCTGCAAGAAGCTACAGAAGGATAAGAAAAAATACGAGAAAAAAGTGACCAAAAACTGAGAATTAAGGAGAATTACGAAACGTGTTTAATGATACAAGAAGATAAAGGCGAAATTGGTAAGGATGAGGTCGGCAGTTCGAATCTGCCCAGCAGCTCCAAAAAGTCCCGAAAAATCAAGGTTTTTCGGGACTTCCTTTTTTGCCAGAAAATCCCAGTTGGCAGTTTTCCAACATTTCCAACAAATCCGGGGATTTTGCGTTGGAAAAGCCCCTTTCAGTGCCGCCAAATTTGTTTCGTCCAAGCGCTTTGCCGTGGGGGCGAACCTTTTTTATTTTTTCCCAAAAGCGGCGATGAGCAGCTGGAAAAGCTCCGGGTTTTCCCTTATCTTCTGAATAAGAGCCTCGGACTCGTCATCCGGCTCGGCTTCAGGCTTGGGCTTGAAAAAGCTCTCCTCCATCTTGTCGGAAAGAACACGCCGGTTCTCCGCAAAGCTATGGGCATAGACATCTGTTACCATCCTGGCCTGTGAATGTCCGGTATCTCCCTGGACAGTCTTGATATCTCCACCGCTGAGCTGGAGCTTTATAGATGTGCTGCAATGGCGGAGAGAATGGAACACGACCTCCGGCAGACCGGTCTCTTTACAGAGTTCCTTGAGCTTCCTGTTGATCTGGCCGGGCTCATAGGGACGGCCATCGTTGTGGGCAAAGACCAGCCCAAAGTCTTCATATTCCTCTCCCAGAACGGCTTTATCTTGCTTTTGCGACTCCTGCGTATCTCTAAGAGCTTGGGCTACGGTCTTGCTGGTGTAGATCTTGCGGACGCTGCTTTCTGTTTTGGGCGTTTTCAGTACCAACGCCGTTGAGCAGCCGGTTTTCTTGTATTCAGGAAAGACAAACATGACATTGTCTCGGCTATGAGATCTCAGCCGCTCCAAACTGTCTTTTTCACAGCGGCGCAGTTCCTTATCCACCATCAGCCAGGCGGCGCCCTTCGCTATCTCTTCATCGGAAATATGCAGGTCTTCCCAACGGAGGGCCAGGATCTCTCCTATGCGCATAGAGCAGCCCAAGGCCAGAAGAAGCGCAAGCCTGAGTACAGGGTCGTTACAGAGCTCAATAGCCCTGCGGGCCTCTTCAGGCGTCCAGACATCCCGTTTCTTCATGCGATATTTAGGCGGTTTTGCGTGTTCGGCGGGATTTGTCTGAATATAACCCCAGGCAATCGCTTGATTCAGGGCGCTCCGAAGCAGGTCGTGGATCTTGGCAATAACGGAAGGACTGATTTTTGCCTTTTTGTCTTCTTTCCCTTTCATAGAGACAGCCGGTTTCGTCTGGAGGGAATCGTAAAAAACATCCAGGTCATGGGGGGTCAGGTCGCAGATGTAGGCATCTCCCAGATACGGCAGGATGTAGTGCTCTATCCGATGGAGATTCATGGACAGGTAGCTGTCTCCCCAATGGTTGAGACCATAATGTTTGACAAACTCCTCCATGAGTGTGCGTACGGTGACCAGCCTTGCCTTTTTTTCCTCCTTAGCCAAGCGGATCGGCTTAGGGGGATGAATATCGTTTCGCATCTTATCGACATTGATCTGAGCGATACGCAGCTCTGCCTCCTCCATAGTGGGGAAGCGTTCGGAAAAGGGTTGATCGCATCCGGGAAGACGATAGTTTATTTCAAACTTGTTTCCCTTTTTGCGAATTCTAATAGTTTTCATAGTTGATATCTCCTAATGGGCAAAGACACACACTGCGGCGTTTTGGGCAGCGAGAACCGAACCGGATCGGGTTCGATCCCCGCCACTTAGGGGCAGAACAAGTCTGCCCCAAAATCAGTGTAGCAGAATGCCCGGGCAAATAAAATGACGCGTAGAGTTAATCGCCTTGTGCGTTCATAAACTCGATCAAGGCCTGCTTAGTGATTCGCAGCTGGCGTTGAACGTGAAAGCTGCGGATCTTACCGCTCTTCACCAGCTCATAAGCTGTGCTGCGGCCGATTCGAAGGATCGGCTGTAGTTCATCAACCGTGAGCGTGAGAGGGAGATCGTCAAAAGAACGATAATCATTCATATCAAATACCTCGTTTGGTAGACGTTCGGCCAGGGAGCTCTTTGCCCACCTGGGAGGCCAGTTGGCTGCTGGCTGTTTTCCTTCCCGTCTGAGCCTCTGCCGTTTGGGACTCAGACGCAGCTGCACGGACTGCTGTGAGGCTACTTTTTTCCTGTCGCGCTTGCCTCATTGCGCGGAGATTTCAGATTCAAAAAACAGATAAAAACAAAAGACGCAATCACCCCAATTTCCAGGGATGAATACGTCGCTCCTTTTGCACGGCCGTACCCGTGCGATGTCCTCAATATAGGTCAAAACCGACCCAAGAGGAATTCCTCATAGATAAAATTATGCCGATGCTCTTTCTTGCCTCGCAGTCTGGCGTTTGGTTCAAGTCAACGCTGGAGGTCAATACAGGAGATCACGCTTGCGTAGGCAATATAGGCATAAAAACAGACACCCTCCCTTAGAGAAGTGTCCCTCAAACCGCATAGATGGATATAAAACGCTCAGTTTATATCTTCTTCACTAATGTATGTTACCATACATATTGTTGTAAGTATAACACAAGACGCTAAAAAAAGCAAGCGATCGAAACACACATTTTTCCCGCCTCTGTTACGGCCGGTCTCGCGGCCAGAAAAAACATCCGCCTTTGAGCAAGCACCGGCACTAAAATCGTTTTGATAACCGGGCCAGGAAAAAATCTGACGGTATCAAGAAACGCCTTGCTTTCGTCACCATGAAACGCGGGGCGCTTGCTATCTGTTGTTTATTCAATGCCCATTTTTTCTTTCAGGTCATGCAGGCTTTTGTCGTGCTGGGCCTGGGATATGGCGCCGTGCTCCAGAAATGTTGCGAGGAGCTGCTCCTGCTTCAAAAATAGCTGCCTGTTCTTCTCCGCATAAGACAGAGCCTCCCATGCGGGGTCCTTTAGTTCTATGTCCATTTTGTTCTCGCTTTCTTATATCGCTTTCAAACCGACGGTGATTATACCAGCGGCTCCCTGTCTTGTCAAATGCCGACTTTAATTGGTGTAAAGGCGTGATTGCTTTTCATCGGAAAAAGCAGTAAAATTAAGGCGATAGGAGGGGGTTTCATGACCTGGGAGGAATACTATGACCGGTTCTACGACTGGGCGGAGAGCACACAGATCAGCCGCTTGTCCGGGCTGACGGACTTTGGGCCGGCGGAGGAGATCGTGGAGATCGCCGCTGAATTTTCCGATGCGAAAATCGTGGCCCGGCTGCTGCGGAAAGCCGGTCACGCCGGCACCCGGTTCACCCCGGAACAGATCATCGAACTGAGCAACATGGTGCCGCCGGACTTTGTCCCGGAACTGGCCCGGCTCAACTCCACACCCTATACGGAGAATGACCTGGATTGTCTGTATGACTTTCTGAACGACGAACAGATCCGCACTCTGGCGCGGGAAAACCGTGTGGATTACCTCTTACCTGGAGAGGCGATGCCCGCGCAGGAACCGCCTCAAAAATCCTCCGGACTCTTGGGCTTTTTGGCGGGATTCTTCGTGGCGGACGCAGTTCTGGGCGGCAAAAAGAAAGCACATGGCGGCCGCTGCGACGGGGACTGCGCCCACTGCCCGCCCCATTATGGCTACCGCTATGGGCGATGGTACTACGGGCATCACCATAACTACGGCTGTGAATTCGGCGGCAACGGAGGGCTTTGAGACAATTCGGACAACTGTCGCAAATTTCCGACAGTTGCCCGTTCCGGCTCCACCGTGCAGCAGAGGGACAATACCATGTAGCTTTGAGGCGTGAAAAACGAGAGCGCCGGTGGACTCATAAACCGTCCAGACAGGACATGCCGCATTTGGCAAGGCCTGTCTTTTTCCTTCTGCGCTTTTCAGGAATAGTATTTGGCGCGCTCAGTGCGCCTGGTTCAGAAATCTTTTTGCCTCTTTTGTCATCTCCTCCAGCGTGTAATCCGCGAAAGCGCGCACCGCGTGGGCGGTATAGTTGCGCTTTGCCAGCAGGAGATGAAAATGCCGTTCCGTCAGCGCGGAGTCGATTTTGAAAAACACCAAATGAGAGACGGCGGACCGGACCATCCGGTCCGCGATGAAAGTGATCCCCATCCCGTTGTCGGCAAGCCGGTAGGCTGTCACCAGCTGGGAGAGGGTCATTTTTATTTTGGGCGTAAAGCCCGCGTCGGCAAACATCCGGAGGTTCCGGCTGTAGAGGTTGTTCCCGGGCCCTAAGAGGATAAATTCCATGTCCCGGAACCGCTCCAGGGGCAGCTGGGGGCAGCCGGGCAGCAGATGCTCCCCGGCCATGATCTGGGCGGCAGAGAGGGCCTCCCGCTCTAAGTCCCCGCCGGCGACAAAGCGGCGGGGGACCGCCAAAAGAATGGTGTCCCGGAAAGCGGGGTGATGCTCAAAGCGGCCGATGAACGCCGGGTCGCAGTTGAAGGTCAGGTCCAGCTTGCGCTCGGCCAGGTCCGCCGCCAGTTCATCGGCCCCCTTTTCCACCAGCGCGATCTCCACCCCCGGGTACCGGCGGGAAAAGCCGGCCAGGATCGGGGCCAGGATATAGGCGTTCATGTAATGGGTGCCGCCTACCACCAGCCGCCCGGTGTTCAGTTCCCGCAGATCGGTCAGCTCCCGCTCCAGATCCTCCTCTAAACTGTTCATCTGCTCGATGGCCCGGATATAGGCCCTGCCCGCCTCCGTCAACTCCAGCGGGTGACGGCTGCGGTCAAACAGGGCGGCGCCCACGCTGTCCTCCACCCGCTTGATGGCAATGCTCAGGGCCGGCTGGGTCAGATAGAGCTTTTCAGCCGCTTTGGAGAAGCTCCCCTCCTGATAGACCCGGTAAATATACCGCCATTCCTGCTCCATATATAAGTCTCCTTTATCCTTCTATTAAATCTATAAAATTGATTATATACCTGTTCCGTGCTATTGTAAAGATACCGAAACCAGATCCAACGACAAAAACGAAAGGAGAGCGGACATGAACGTAAACGCGCTGCTGATGGATGAGCGGGACAACGTGGTCACCTGCGTGGCAGACGTACCCAAGGGCGCTCAGGTCGTCTACAAAAAGCGGGGAGAGCTGTGCCGCCTGACGGCGGAGGAGGATATCCCCTACTGCCACAAGATCGCCCTGACGGCCATCCCCAAGGGCGGAGAAGTGATCAAGTACGGCGAGAGCCTGGGCCAGACCTCGGAGGATATCCCTGCCGGGCACTGGGTCTCTCACAACAACCTGTTCAGCGTCCCCCGGGACTATGACAGCGAAATGGTCAAGCTTTAAGGAGGAGAAGGATATGCAATTCTGGGGTTATAAACGGAAAGAAGGCCGGGCAGGTATCCGCAACCATGTGCTGATCCTCCCCACCTGCGCCTGCGGCAGCGAGAGCTGCCGGATCGTGGCCAGCCAGGTCCGGGGCGCTGTCAATATCATTTTTAACACCGGCTGCTCCGACGTGGCTGCCAACACCGCCATGAGCCAGAAGGTGCTCACCGGCTTTGCCTGCAATCCCAACGTCTACGGTGTGGTCATCATCGGCCTGGGCTGCGAGACGGTCCCCCACAACAAGCTGCGGGAGAAGATCCAGTCGCAGACCAGCAAGCCCGTGGTCTCCTTCGGTATCCAGGAGGAGGGCGGCACTTTGAAGACCATCGAGAAGGCCGTCCGGGCCGCCCGGGAGATGGCTGCCCAGGCCGCCATGCAGCAGAAGGAGCTGTGCGACATCTCCGAGTTGCTGCTGGGCATCGAGTGCGGTGGGTCCGACGCCACCTCCGGCATCGCCTCCAACCCGGCCGTGGGCGAACTCAGTGACCTGCTGGTGGATATGGGCGCCTCTACGATCATGAGCGAATCCATCGAGTGGATCGGTGGAGAGCACGTGCTGGCCAAGCGGGCCGCCACCACGGAGATCCACAATCAGATCATCCAGGTCTGCAAGGACTATGAGGCCCACCTGGAGGCTGCGGGCCAGGACTGCCGGGCCGGACAGCCCACGCCGGGCAACAAGGCGGGCGGTCTGTCCACCCTGGACGAGAAGAGCCTGGGCTGCATCCGTAAGGGCGGCACCCGCCCGGTGGTGGAGGTCCTGGAGCAGGCCGAGCGGCCCACTAAGACCGGCGCCATCCTGATGGACACCGCCGGCTATGACATCTCCTCTGTCACCTCCATGGTGGCCGGCGGCTGCAACGCGGTGATCTTCACCACCGGCCGGGGCACCCCCACCGGCAACGCCATCGTCCCCGTGCTGAAGGTCACGGCCAACGCCCGCACCTATCAGAAGATGGAGGACAACATGGACGTGGACCTGAGCGCCATCATCGCCGGCACCAAGACCTATCAGGAGATGGGCGCGGAGCTGGTGGACATCATCCACGACGTGTGCAACGGCAAGCTGACCAAGGCCGAGGCCTACGGCTTCTCCGATATCGCTGTGGATCACGTCTGCCGTTACGTATAAAAAACAGGAAAAGTCCACTGGTCCCTTCCCCGCGGCCTGTGGGCTTTTTATAAATTACGCTTATATAAATATAAAATACATAAAATTGCTTTAATATAGCCCCTGTGATATTGTTAAATCAGCAGCAAAGCTGCCTGAGGAACGCGCCAGACCGCCAGCGCTGCGGGAGAGGGAAGGAGGCGCGGCCGGAACGGTGCGGCGGAGCGTCCGTCCAGGCAGTCTGACCCAAAAAACGGAGAAAAAATAAGAAAGAAAAGGAGACTCCCCATGAATCACCTGGTTATCTGTCTGATCATCTGCGTGCTCACCATGGCAAGCTACATCTGGGGTAAGATCCCCATGGGCTTGACGGCCCTGGTCAGCATGGCCGCCTTTATCCTGACCGGCTGCCTGAGCCCGGCCACGGCGGCGGGCTATTTCGGCAACCCCAACGGCATCATGATCGCGGCGATGTTCGTCGTGTCCGCCGGCTTTAACCGCACCCAGTTCGTAAAGAAATGCGCTTCCAGTGTCAACAAGATCGCCAAGGGCTCCCTGACCCGGGTCATGCTGGGCTATGTGCTCATCGCGGCGCTTCTGTCCCAGTTCATCCAGAGCTCGGTCATCGTCTTCGGCATCATGGCCCCTCTGATGGTGGCCAGCTGCGACGACCTGGGCATCAGCCCCTCCAAGGCGCTGTTCCCCATGGCCATCGTCTGCATCGCTACCATCTCCGCGCTGCCTCTGGGCAGCGGCGCCACCCAGTTTGCCGAGCTCAACGGCTATCTGGAGGCCAACGAGTACACCACCTATGTGGTGGCCCTCACCGACCCCATGAAGGCCCGGCTCCCCATGCTCATCGGCGTTATCATCTACTGCATCTTCTTCGCCACCAAGTTTGCCCCAGATAAGCCCGTCGTGGCCATCGAGAACGTGAAGACCCGCGAGGACAACCGGGAGGCTCTGCCCCCCTTCAAAGAGCGGGCCGGCTACATCATCTTCATCCTCACCACCGTCGCCCTGATCTTCCAGCCCCAGCTGAAGATCGAGACCTGGGTCATCTGCGTCACCGGCGCCCTGGCCATGGTCGTCTTCGGTGTGCTGACCGAGAAAGAGGCCATCGGCTCCATCAACTGGTCCATGGCGTTCCTGATCGTAGGCTCCTTCGCTATGGGCGGTGCCCTGACCGAGACCGGCGCGGGCGAAGTCGTGGGCAATTTCCTGGCCGCTTTCGCCAACAAGCTCAGCAACCCCTACCTGATCGGCTTTGTGTTCTTCATCGTGCCCTTCCTGCTGACCCAGGTGATGATGAACCGCACCGTTATGATCGTCTTTATCCCCATCGCCATCCTGGCCTGCAAATCCCTCAACGCCAACCCCATCGGCATCATGATCCTGGTCCAGTCCGCCTGCCTCAGCTCCTTCATGACCCCCATGGCCACCCCGGCGGTGCCCATGTGCATGGGTATGGGCGGCTACGACCTGAAGTCCCTGATCAAGCAGTCCATCCTGCCGGCCGTCATTCTCTGTGTGGTCTCTGTGTTCTGGATCATGACCGTGTTCCCCATGTATCCCTAAGGGGAGAGGGAGGACTGTCATGGAAATCAGATCCTTTCCACAGGACATGGGCAGCCTGGAGCTGGACCGGCATGAGCTCCGGCGCTGCCTGATCTCCGGCCTCTATGAGGAGGCGGTGGAGTGTAACGGTGAGAAGCGGAGCTTCTACACCTACTTGGCCCCGGGCCTGACCTACAACCAGCGTTGCCTGATCGTGGCGCCCCCGGACGATCAGCCGGTCCTCTCTTGGCTGGAAGCCGGCTTCTGGACCGACTTTGCGGACCGGCACCAGATCTTCCTCCATGTGCTCGTCCCCCGGGACGGCGGCTGGCAGACGGACGGCTCCGACGCGGACTACATGAACAAGGTCTACATGCAGGCCCAGTCCCGCCGCTGGTATGTGACCATGCAGGACAATATCTATGCCGCCGGCATTGGGCTGGGCGCTATCGTCGCCCAGCAGGCCGTCATGAAGAGCACCAGCGAGTGGTCCGGCCTTGCCACCTTTGGCGACATGGACGGGAGCGCCCTGCTCAACGCGGAAGCGGCTGGCGGTGGCCAGGCCACCGGCGCTACAGAGCTGGCGGTCAGCGGGGCCAAGGCCCAGCTGCCGGTCTGGATGGCCTGGGGCGAGAGCAGCAGCGCCAACGCCGCGGTCCGCGCCTACTGGATGAAGGAGAACGACTCCGACCCGGAGCCCTATTCCAATAAGTACGCCAGCGAGATCTATTTCCCTCGCACTGTCTGCAAAAAGAGCCAGGTCAACGAGGAAAAGATCGCCCAAGTCCGTGTGACCGGCGGCTTTTCCGGGCAGCCCTCCCGGGAGCTGTTCGAGGCGGTGTGGGCCTATGTGAGCAAAGCCTGCCGACACCGCTGCTTCGGCGGCAAGGCCCTGCGAAACTTCGAGGACCCGGCCGAGTACGGCGCTGAAAAGCACAGCCTGGAGCATGAGGGCTTCACCCGCGTCTGGTATGAATATGTGCCGGAGAGCGTAAAGCACAGCGACGCCCCCGTCCCCTTGGTGGTGTGTATGCACGGCCGGGGCGGCAGCGCCGAGAGCTTCATGGACATGTCCGGTATGAACCGGGTAGCCGAGGAGCGGGGCTTCGTGGTGATTTTCCCCGAGGCGGGGCCGTACCAGATCCGGCCCGGCGCGCCGCGGAACCTGCTGCTATGGAACGGCCAGTACATGGACAAGCGTGTGGATGATACCGGTTTTGTCCTCAAGGCCATCGCGGACGTAAAGGCCCGCCGCCATATAGACTCCACCCGGGTCTATGCCTGCGGCCAGTCCAGCGGCGGCATGATGAGCTCCGACCTGGCGGTGGCCGCCCCGGAGGTGTTTGCCGCTGTGGCCCCCTGGTCCGCCATCATCAATCCGGATTTCAAGCCCCCTCTGCCCGAGACCATGGACCCGCCGGTACCCTACATGTTCCTGTTTGGCGACAGAGACTGGCTCTGCGTGGACCGGAACGAGGGCGAGCTGGAGTACCATGTGGCCAAGGACATCGCGGCCTTCCTCAAAAACCTGATGCGGCTTTATGAGCTGGACGAGACGCCCCGGCGCTATACCTGCGGCGAGATCAGCTACTATGTGTATCAGAACGCCCGGCGTGTCCCCATGCTGGTGGTCGGCACGGTGCATGATATGACCCACGCCAACTACCCCCGGGAGAGCTGGATCGCCTACGACGAATTCCTCTGCAAGTTCTCCAAGAGCGAAGACGGCACGCTGTTCTACATGGGCGAGGAGGTCCGCTGAAAGCGGGCGCACATAAAAAGTTTTCCCCTCTCTCTCAGGCCCGTCCGTCTGTCCTTTTATCCAGGCGGACGGGCCGATTTTTACAGCGGCTGTAAAGAAAGGAGCGCACCGTGAAGCACAAAGAAGAACCTATCTTAGATGTCTGCGTCCAGACAGACCCGGCCGGCACCATCACGCTGTCGGGAGAGCTGGGCACTGTGAAAATGATCCCCTTCAAGGGGACTGTCCAAGGGCCCCTTTTCAGCGGCATCGTGGAGCCCTGCGGGGTGGATACTCAGATCACAAACCAAAACGATGTGCGCCATATGTCCGCCCGGTACATGCTCACAGGCCGGGACCGGACCGGAGCACCCTGCCACATTTACATTGAAAACAACGGCTGGTTCACAGACGGGGCGCGGCCTATCCCCTTCAGGACGGTTCCCACCTTTTTCACGGACTCTCCGGCCCTGGCCCCCTATCTCCACCAAAACCGGTTCACGGGAGAAGGACAGCGGGAGGCGGACGGGCTGCACATCCGGTTTTATGAACTGAGTGAAAGATAAGGAGACGACAATGGACTACGGCAAAATTTCCCTGCAAAAGCACGCGGAATGGGGCGGAAAGATCGAAGTGGTCACCACTGTCCCTGTAAACACCAGTGAGGATCTGGCGATCGCCTATACTCCGGGGGTGGCTGAGCCCTGCCTGGAGATACAAAAAGATATCAGCAAGTCCTATGAACTCACCCGGCGTCACAATCTCTGCGCCGTTATAACGGACGGTTCCGCCGTCCTGGGTCTGGGGGACATCGGCCCCGAGGCGGGGATGCCCGTCATGGAGGGCAAATGTGTGCTGTTCAAGGCCTTTGGCGGGGTGGACGCTTTCCCACTCTGCGTCAAGACAAAGGATGTAGACGAGTTCGTCAACACCGTGGCGCTGATCTCCGGCAGCTTTGGCGGGATCAATTTAGAGGATATCGCCGCGCCCCGCTGTTTTGAGATCGAGCGAAAGCTGAAGGAGCGCTGCGACATCCCTGTGTTCCACGACGACCAGCACGGCACGGCCATCATCTCCCTGGCCGGGCTCCTCAACGCCCTGAAGGTAGTGGGCAAGAAAAAGGAGGAGGTCCGCGTCGTCACCTCCGGCGCAGGAGCGGCTGCCGTCTCCATCGTAAAGCTGCTGCTCTCGGCGGGCTTCCGGCATGTGACCATGTGCGACCGGAATGGCGCCATTTACGCGGGCCGTGAGGGTCTGAACTGGGTCAAGGAAGAGATGGCCCAGGTCACGAACCTGGAGCGGAGATCCGGCACACTGGCGGAACTGCTGGTGGGAGCGGATGTGTTCATCGGCGTCTCCCGGCCCGGCATGGTCACGACCGAGATGGTCCGCACCATGGCCCGGGACGCCATCATCTTTGCCTGCGCCAACCCCACGCCGGAGATCTTCCCCGAGGACGCCAAAGCAGGCGGCGCGGCCGTTGTCGCCACCGGGCGCAGCGATTTTCCCAATCAGATCAACAATGTACTGGCTTTTCCCGGTATTTTCCGGGGCGCTTTCGACGTTCGGGCCCGGGAGATCAACGAAGAGATGAAAATGGCCGCGGCCCAGGCTCTGGCCGGACTGATCTCCCAGGACGAGCTAAACGCCGACTATATCATCCCCGCCGCTTTCGACAAGCGGGTGGGTCCCGCCGTGGCAAAGGCCGTGGCCGAGGCAGCCCGCCGCAGCGGCGCAGCAAGAATCTGAACGATGGAGGAACGACAAATGGAACGGAAATATCCCAACCTCTGCAAACCCATCCGTATCGGCAACGTCTGGTACCGCAACCGGATGTTCTCCACCCCCATGGGCGGCACGGACATCGAAAACGACGGCTGCATCGGCCCCAAGTCCACCGCCTTCTATGAGTACCGGGCCAAGGGCGGCGCCGCCGCCGTCACCGTCAGCGAGCTGATGGTCCACCCAGCCACCGACGGCTCTCACGCCTACCACCTGGACGAGAGCATCCTGAATTCTCTCGCCAAGGCCACCTATACCGCCGACGCCATCCGCCGCCACGGGGCCATCCCCAGCATCGAGCTGAGCCACTCCGGCATGTTCGCCGGCACCTATATGACCGACAAGACCAAGTCCCACGGCCTGGCCCAGTGGAGCGCCGACGACGGCGTCCGGACCGACGGCGTGCCCTACAAGGCCCTGACCAAAGAGATGATCGCCGAGATCGTGGCCGCCTATGGCCATGTGGCAGGCCTTGCCAAGCGGGCCGGTTTCGAGATGCTCATGGTCCACGCGGGCCACGGCTGGCTCCTAAACCAGTTCCTCTCTCCCATGTTCAACCACCGGACAGACGAGTACGGCGGGAGCACCGAGAACCGCTGCCGCTTGGCCATCGAGGTCCTTCAGGCCGTCCGGGCCGCTGTGGGTCCAGGCTTCCCCATCGAGCTGCGGCTGTCCGGCGCGGAGTTCGTGCCCGAGGGCTATGATCTGGACGAGGGCGTGAAGATCGCGAAGATCCTGGAGCCTTACATAGACCTGCTCCACGTCACCGCCGGAACCTATCAAAAGACCTTCGGCATCACCCACCCCAGCATGTTCGAGGCACACGGCCGGAACGTGTATCTGGCTGAGGAGATCAAGAAGCACGTCTCCGTCCCCGTGGCCACCATCGGAGGCCTCAGTGACCCTGAGCAGATGGAGGAGATCATCGCCTCCGGCAAGGCGGACATCGTCTACATGGGCCGCCAGCTGCTGGCCGACCCCTTCCTGCCCCAGAAGGTGATGGAGAACCGGGACGAGGAGATCGTCCACTGTATGCGCTGCTTTGTGTGCATGTCCGAGCGGGCGGCCACCTCCACCCGCCGCTGCGCCATCAACCCCATCATCGGCCGGGAGGACGAGGGCATGGAGATCACCCCCGCCCCGGTGAAAAAGCGGGTGCTCATCGCCGGCGGCGGCCCCGGAGGCCTGTACGCGGCCTACACCGCGGCCCGGCGGGGCCACGATGTGCTCCTCTGCGAAAAGGAGGACCGGGTGGGCGGCATCCTCAAGAGCGAGGAGGTCCTGCCCTTCAAGCAGGAGATGTACCAGCTGGGGAACACCTATAAGCTGCTGGCCGAGCGGGCCGGGGCCAAGATCGTCACCGGCCAGGCCGTGACGAAAGAGTTTGCCGAGGCCTACAAGCCCGACGCGCTGATCATCGCCGTGGGCTCCTCCCCCCTGCGTCCGCCTATCCCCGGCCTGGACGGGGAGAACGTGATCCTGGTCAACGACCAGTACAAGCACGAAAAACCCGTCACGGACAGCGTGGTGGTCTTCGGCGGCGGCATCTCCGGCGTGGAGTGCGCCATCCACATGGGCATGGAGGGCAAGACCGTCCACCTGGTGGAGATGCGGGACGATGTAGCCCTGGACTCCGTCATCCGTCAGCGGCCCCTGCTGCTGGACAAGCTCTACAAGCTCTGCACAGTGCACACCGGGTACAGGGGCCTGGAGGTCACAAAGGAGGGCATCTGGTGTGAGACCAAGAACGGGGAGAAAGTCCTGGTCCCCGGTACCACGGTGGTCTGCGCCCTGGGCCAGCGGCCCAACTGGAAGACGGTGGAGGAGCTGTACGACTGCGCCCCCTTCGTGCGGGTGATCGGCGACGCCAACGCTGTGGGCACCATCACCAAGGCCACCTACCAGGGCCACCACGCCGCCCTGGATATCTGAGAAACTTAAAAACATCCCGCCGCTGTCCGAAGCTCTCGGTCAGCGGCGGGATTCTTTTTCAATCGTATCAGACGACTCCCGGACATTTTTTTATTTTATGGAACTCCAAAGAAATTTTTAGGAGATTTTCATTTTTTCACAACCGGCGGGCGCCGGTTTTTCATATTCTGTCCAAACTTCCGCTGTTTCATCAGCTTTCTTGATGAGTTGATAAAATATTCGCTATTTTACACCGTGTCTTTTCACTGTTATTCTTAAAACACAGACCCCAAATAAACATTTTTAAGGAGTGACGAATCATGACCCCTATGACATGGTGTATCATTATCTGTCTGGTGACCATCGTCTGCTATGTGTGGGGCAAGTTCCCCATGCCTACTGTCGCGATGGTCAGCACCTTGGCTTTTCTGATTGCCGGGTGCGTGACCCCTGATGCGATCCTGGCCAACATCGGAAACAGCAACGCTGTCATGCTGCTGTCCATGTTCGTTGTCGCTGCCGGTTTCAACCGTACCCAATTTGTGAAGAACTGTGCCGCCAGTGTGAATAAGATCGCTCGGGGCAGTCTGACCATGGTGATGGTGGGCTACATCGGCGTGGCCGTGATCCTCAGCCAGTTCATCCAGAGTCCCCTTGTGGTTATCGGTATCCTGGCTCCCATGCTGGCTGCCAGCGCCGAGGAGCTGGGCCTGAGCCCCTCCAAGGTCATGATGCCTATGGGCATGGCCGCCATCATTACCTGTAGCAGTCTGCCCCTGGGCAGCGGCGCCACTGTGTTTGCCGAGTTGAACGGCTATCTGGAGGCTAATGAATACACCGCCTACACAGTCGGCCTGCTGGACCCGATGAAGGCCCGTCTGCCCATCCTCATCGTTCTGACGCTCTACTGCATCTTCCTTGCCCCTCGTTTCGCTCCGGACAAGCCCGTAGTCGCCATTGGGGAAGTCAAGGCCCGGAAAGGCGGCCCCGCTGTCACACTGAAGCCCTTCCAGGAGCGGGCCGGATACATCATCTTCTTCCTCACCACTCTTGGACTCATCTTCCAGCGTCCCGTTCAGACTTATCTCCATCTGCCCACCTGGGGCATCTGCCTCACCGGCGCGCTGCTCATGGTGATCACCGGCGTTCTGTCTCAGGATGATGCCATCCAGGCTGTGCCCTGGTGGATGGGCCTTCTGTTCGTTGGCGGCCTGACCATGGGCTCCGCTCTCTCCGCTACCGGGGCGGGCGTCGTCATCGGCGATATTCTGGCTGGTGTCGTGGGCGGCATCAAAAACCCCTACCTCATCGGTCTGCTGTTCTTTATCATCCCCTTCCTGCTGACTCAGGTGATGCAGAACCGAGCCGTCATGATGGTGTTTATACCCATCGCCATACTGACCTGCAAATCCCTGGGAGCCAACCCGGTGGGCATTATCATCATGGTCCAGCAGGCTTGCCTGGCCGCCTTTATGACTCCTATGGCTACCCCCGCTGTGCCCCAGTTCATGGCCCTGGGTGGTTACGACCTGGTGAGTGTCGTCAAGCAGGGCGTTCTGCCCGCCGCCATCATCTGCGTCATCTCGGTGGGCTGGATCATGACCGTGTTCCCCATGTATTGATACTATTCTCAAATAAAAAGGCGACTTTTTAAAGAAAATCAGTATGATTCTCCCGCTCTGCCTTTCGCGATATCATCTATGGACTTGCTGTCCCTTTCGGGGTAGAATATAAAAAAACTGGAAAAGGAGAGGGACACCATGACCTTGGACAGACTGGACTACATTCTTGCTGTAGCAGAGGAACAGACTGTCACCCGGGCGGCGAAACGGCTGTACGTCAGCCAGCCTACCCTGACCAACTATATCAACAAGCTGGAGCAGGAGCTGGGCGTCAAGCTCTTTGACCGCACCGTGACCCCGGTGCGGGTAACACGGGCAGGGGCCCTGTATATCGAGCGGATGAAAAAGATCCAGCAGGAGTCAGACAGTCTGGTCAATGAGCTCAAGCAGATGGGCCAGTGCCAGACCGTCTTCAACCTGGGCATCGGCTCCACCCGTGGGAGCCACTGGCTGCCCTATGTGATCCCGGAGTTCTGCCGCCGTCACCCGGATGTGACCGTCCAGCTCCACGAAAAAGGAGAGGATTTCCTGGAAAAAGGCGTACTCAACGGGGAGATCGACCTGGCCATTGGGGTGCTCAACACCAGCTATCCAGACCTCAGCTACGAGGAACTGATCGAGGAGACAGTTTATCTGGCCATTCCCCGTTCCTTTGACTGCGTCAACCAGCTCCAGCCCTGGATGGCAACCCCTTCTAATCCCTACTATATCAGCGCGGATCAGATCGGGACTATTCCATTTCTCCTGCCCTATCCCGGCAGCGGTTTTTACCGGTGCGCCACGATGCAGCTGGAACAGGCGGGCCTCACCCCTGGCAGGGAGGTGCGCTATGGCAACATGAACACCGCCTATCAGTTGGCCGGAGAGGGAGTAGGGGCCATCTTCATCACCCCGAGCCTGTTCCTGGAGAAATACCCGGATATCCACAGACATCTGGCTTTCTGCTCCCTGCAAAACCCGCCCTATACACGGCGGAGTGTAGCCGGCTTTTGCCCGGACAACCGAAATCTTCCCCTGATCCGGGAGATGATCGCGCTCATCCGGGAAAATATCCTGCCAAAACTGGAAACTGTTTAAAATCCATAGCGTTTTAGCTCGCCCTCCGGGGCGGGGATCAACAAAAAAGGAGTGAATACTGTGAAAACAATCAACGAGCGCAAAACGTAGAACAGGCCAGGAAAAAAGGCATAGCAAAGCAAGCCCCCGACGGGGCGGCAGAAAGCAAATACAGTTAAGCGGATAAAGGCTCCAAAGAGATGGACCCGTCCGGAACAAGTCCGAGTGAAACCAGGAGAGCGACAGCCTCTTTCGCAGAGGAAATGAGACGTTTATGCTGCAGGTTTTCGGGCATGTCAAATTTGTTAAGGTCAGAGGGATTGAATATCTCGCCGGTTTGAAGCATAGCAAAGATGGCGGTCAGGATCATCCTCGCTATGGCGACGACAGCACGTTTCTTGCCCCTGCGCTTCATAAGGCGTTCATACTTGAGGCGGTAATATGGTTGCTTCTCGGTAGATTTGACAGCGGCATGGGCGGCCTCCACCAAAGCTGGCTTTAAGTAAACTCCGGCGCGTGAGACTCTGACGGATTTCTTCTTGCC